>NZ_CP020694.1:613000-919500 GCF_003611275.1 Sulfitobacter sp. D7 | reverse complement strand
TCGACGAACGCCAGCTTGGCCACGCACCGACCCACTACTTTCGGCGCGGCGCGGCCATGCCGCATCAAGAACAGCCACAACGTGCTGAAATTCTACGCGATATGTTAATCGGCGAAGGGTTTGAGATTGCCAAACCCCACGACCACGGGCTTGCCCCGATCAAGGCGGTGCACAACCCCGATTACGTTGATTTCCTGCCCGACGCCCATGCCCGCTTCGTCGAAAGCGCGGGGCCAGAGGCGCTGGCCATTCCCACCATGCACCCCGGCGTGCGGCGCGGCAAAGAACCCAAAGACATTCACGGCCAGTTGGGCTGGTGGATGACCGACACATCGACCCCGCTGACCGAAGGGTCATGGGACGCGGCCTATTGGTCGGCCCAAACCGCCGTGGAGGCCGCCGAGACCGTGGCGGCCGGTGCCCGCGCCGCCTATGCGCTTTGCCGTCCGCCCGGCCACCACGCGATGCGCGATTGCGCGAACGGGTTTTGCTTTTTCAACAACGCCTGCATTGCGGCGGAGCATCTGACCCAGACCTACAAAAAGGTCGCACTGATCGATATCGACGTGCACACCGGCAATGGCTCGCTCGACATCCTCTATGAACGCGGCGACATCTTCTTCTGCTCGCTGCACCCCGACCCGGCCACCTACCCCACCTTCTACCTTGGCCATGCGGATGAAACGGGCGAAGGCGACGGGGCGGGCAAATCGCTGAACCTGCTGCTGGAACAGGGCGCGAGCCAAGATGACGTGCTGGCCTTGCTCGACAAAGGCATCGCCGCGATCCGTGATTTCGGAGCCGAGGCGCTCGTGGTCTCACTGGGTTTTGACATGGCCGCCGATGATCCGCTGGCCGCCGTAAACGTCTACCCCGACGGCTTTGCCGAAATGGCGCGGCGCTTGGCGGCGCTCAACCTTCCCACAGCATTGATCCAAGAGGGCGGCTACCTTGGCCCCTCCCTTGCCGATAACGCAAAATCATTTCTCACGACATTCCGCGAGGCCACAGCATGAGCAAGACACCCAAAGAGATGAATGGCGCTGAAAGCGTTGTCCGCAGCCTGCACGCGGGCGGGGTGGAGGTCTGTTTCGCCAATCCCGGCACCTCCGAGATGCAGTTTGTCGACGCGCTGGACCGGACCAAACTGATGCGCTGCGTCTTGGGCCTGTTCGAAGGCGTGGTGACCGGTGCCGCCGATGGCTATGCGCGCATGGCCGGGAAACCGGCAGTGACCCTGCTGCACCTCGCGCCCGGTTTTGCCAACGCCGCCGCCAACCTGCACAACGCCCGCAAGGCACGGGTGCCGATGGTGAACCTTGTGGGCGACCACGCGCTGCGGCACCAAAAGTATGACGCGCCCCTCTCGGCAGATGTCGAAGGCGCCTGTGCGCCCTTCAGCGATTGGGTGCGTTCGGGCCGGGATGCTGGCAGCTTTGCGGCGGATGCGATGACCGCCCTCGCCGTGGCGCAAAGCAAGCCCGGCAAGGTCGCCACACTGATCGCCCCTGCGGACATCGGCTGGGACGCGGGCGGCAAGATGGCCGAGGCCGTGGCCCCCGCTGCCCCTGCCCCGCTGGATGAACGCGCGCTAGATGCCGCGATCAACGCTTTGGAGAGCGGTGAGAAAACCGTGCTGCTGGTCGGCAGCGCGGTGCTGGAAAGCCAAGAAGCGATGGCCCTACTGCACGGCATCGCAGAAAAGACCGGGGCCGACATCCTCGCGCCCACCTCGAACCGCCGGATGGAGCGCGGACAGGGCCGCTTTGCGATCAACAAAGTCCCCTACCCGATCAACGCGGCCCTTGAATGCCTTGCCCCCTACAGCCGCGCGATCCTGATTGAGACGCCGCCCCCCGTGGCCTTCTTTGCCTATCCCGGCAAGCCGAGCCTGCTGCTGCCGGTCGATTGCCACACCGTCACATTGGCCGCCGTCGATGCGGACGGCTCCACGGCTTTGGCCGCACTCGCAGACCGCATCGGCGCGAAACCCGCCACCCCGCGCGACCACGAACGACCCGCCGCACCGCAGGCAGGCGGCATCACCCTGCAAAACCTCGGCGCGGCCTTGGCGAACGCATTGCCCGAAGATGCGATTGTGGTGGATGAAGCCGTCTCCTCCGGCGGAGCCACCTTCCCCGCGGGCGACAGTGCGGCGCCGAACACGTGGCTGGCCCTGACCGGCGGGTCCATCGGCATCGGTATCCCGCTTTCTGCCGGAGCGGCCATCGCCTGCCCCGACCGTCCGGTCATCACGCTGCAGGCAGATGGCTCGGCCATGTACACCATCCAAGGACTCTGGACCCAAGCGCGCGAGAACTCCAACGTCACCACGATCATCCTCGCCAACCAGTCCTATGAGATCCTCAAGGGCGAATTGCACAACGTCGGCGCGCAGCCCGGCCCCGAGGCGCTGAGCATGCTGAACCTCGACCGTCCGCAACTGGATTTCGTCGCCATGGCCAAGGGCATGGGCGTGCCGGGCAAACGGGTCGAAGACGTGACCGAGCTGATGCGCGCCATCGAAGACGCGGCGAAAGAACCCGGCCCCTTCCTCATCGAAGCGATGCTGTAACCCACCGAAAGGACACGACATGACCCTCGATCCTGATCTGAAATCCCGCATCCTTCAGGCTGTCGAAGATGGCTTCGCTGAGCAAGTGAGCTTTACCCAACAACTCGTGCAGACCCCTTCGCTGCGCGGCCATGAACATGCGATCCAAGACCTGCTGTTTCGCAACCTGCAAAGCCGTGGCTACGCGATGGACCGTTTCAAGATGGACCGCGCCGCGATTGAGGCGCACCCCGGCGGCTCGAAATACTCTGACGATCACTCCGACGCCCCCATCGTCGTGGGCATCCACCGCCCGCGCGATGAGGCGGGCCGCTCGCTGATCCTGCAATCGCATCTCGACGTGGTGCCCGAAGGGCTGCACGACATGTGGGATGATCCGCCCTACTCGGCCAAGATCGACGGCGACTGGATGTATGGCCGGGGCGCAGGCGATATGAAGGCGGGTGCTGCGGCGAATATCTTTGCCCTAGACGCGCTGCGCCGCATTGGGCTGCAACCAGCGGCGACCGTCTATGTGCAGTCCGTGGTCGAGGAGGAATCCACCGGCAACGGCGCCCTGCAGACTTTCCTGCAAGGCTACACCGCAGATGCGGTTTTCATCCCCGAGCCGGAAGAAGAGATGTTGGTGCGCGCCAATACCGGCGTCATCTGGTTTCAGGTGCAGGTGCGCGGCGTACCCGTCCATGTGCGCGAGATGGGCGAAGGCGCCAACGCCATCGACGCGGCCACGCGCGTGATGACCGCCCTGCGTGAGATGGAGGAGGACTGGAACGCCGAGAAAGGCGACCACCCGCATTTTGAAGACGAAGCCCATCCGATCAACCTCAACATCGGCAAGATTGAAGGCGGCGATTGGGCGTCATCGGTGCCGTCATGGTGCAATATCGATTGCCGCGTTTCCATCTATCCGGGCCGAAGCGCCGAGGATGCCGCGCGCGAGATTACCGAGCGGGTCAAAGCCTTTGCCCAGACCGACAACTTCCTGTCCAACAACCCGCCCGAAGTGGTCTTTAACGGCTTTCACGCCGAAGGCTATGTGCTGGAGCCGGGCAGCGAGGCCGAAGCGGTGCTGGAACGCGCCCACGAAGACGCCATCGGCGCGCCGCTGCAGTCTTTCATGACGGCGGGCTATCTCGATACACGGGTCTATGCGCTGTATAACAAGATACCGGCGCTTTGTTACGGGCCGAAGTCGCGCAACATCCACGGGATCAACGAGTCCGTCAGCCTGAGTTCGGTCAAGAAAATTACCCAAGCCATGGCGCTGTTTATCGCCGAATGGTGCGGGACCGAGGACATCACTCCATGACCGAGGTCGGGATCACGCCTGAGGGCGGCCTGCCCCCGCTCCTGAGTGGCGTGTTGGTCGAAGAGAGCGGCAACAAAACCGACCTGCTTGCGCAAGACCCGCCCGCCTTTGACGCGGCACGGGCGGCTGAGGTCGCCTTGCAGCGCTATGGGGTGTCGGGTGAGATCAAGCCTCTCGCGGCGGAAAAGGATGCAAACTTCCTGATCACCCTGCCCACCGGGCAACAGGCGCTGCTGAAGATCACCAATGCCGCCGAAGAGCGTGCCGTGACCGATATGCAGACCGCAGCCCTGATGCATCTGGCCTCTGCTGATCCCGATCTGCCGGTGCAGCGCATCTGCGCCAGCCTCAATGGCAAGGCGGCCGAGGTTGCCACAGCGGCTGACGGTCAGCCCCATGTCGTGCGGCTCATGACCTTCCTTGGCGGCACTGTCCTCAGCAATGCCACGCCGCGCCCCGGCCTGCACCGCGCCTTGGGGGATTTTCACGCGCGGGTCACCCTTGGTCTGCGCGGTTTTTTCCATCCGGCGGGGGGGCATTTCCTGCAGTGGGACATCAAACAGGCGGGCCATCTGCGCCCGCTGCTGGCGGATGTGCAAGACGCCGCCCTGCGCGCCCAACTGGGGCGAACCCTCGATCACTTTGATGCAGAAGTCGCGCCCCAGCTTCCACATCTGCGGGCACAGGTCGTTCATAACGACTTCAATCCGCACAATATTCTGGTCGATGGGCCGGAGGCCCGGCATCCCGTCGGGCTGATTGATTTCGGTGACATGGTGCATACGCCGCTGGCCTGCGATCTGGCGGTGGCTTGCTCCTATCAACTCGGCCAAGGCGCTGAGCCGCTACAAAACGTCTGCGAGATGGTCGCGGGCTTTGCCGCACGGCTGCCGCTGGAGGCCGAGGAAATCGCGCTTCTGCCCAGTCTGATCCGCCTGCGCCATGCCACCACCTTGGCAATCGGCGCTTCCCGCGCCCGGCGCTATCCCGACAACGCCCCCTATATCCTGCGCAACGCCGCCGCCTCGCAACGCGGGCTGGCAGCACTCGACCAAATTGGCGACGCCGCCGCGATCAAAGCCCTGCACCGTGCGGCGGGAACGGAGTGACCGATGACCATGATCAATGCCTATGACAGCGCCCAAGCCGAGGCCCTCAGCCCGGACGACCGCGCCCTGATCGACCGCCGTGCCAAGGCGCTCGGCCCCGCCTACCGGCTGTTTTACGACCAACCGCTGCACATTGAGCGCAGCGAAGGCGTCTGGCTGTGGGACAAGGACGGGCGCAAATACCTTGATGCCTATAACAACGTCGCCTCGGTCGGTCACTGCCACCCGCGCGTGGTTGAGGCGATTACTCAGCAGTTGGGCGTGCTGAACACCCACACCCGCTATCTGCATGAAAACGTGGTGACTTACGCCGAACGGCTGCTCGCCACAATGCCCGACGCACTCGGCCATGTGATGTTCACCTGCACCGGGTCCGAGGCGAATGACATCGCCCTGCGCATCGCCCGCAGCTATACCCGGCGCGAAGGGATCATCGTCACCCGCCTTGCCTATCATGGGCTGACCGAGGCGGTGGCGGAACTGTCCCCATCCTTGGGCGATTTCACCCCGCGCAGCCCGCGCATCCGTCTGATCGACGCGCCCGACACGCTCCGCATCCCCGAGGCGCAGCAGGGCGCGAAACTCGCCGCCGATCTGGCCCAAGCGATTGCCGAGATGCGCGCCGATGGGATCGAGCCTGCGGCCTTCATCGTCGATACGATCTTTTCCAGCGACGGGCTGCACCCCGATCCGGCGGGGTTCCTGCAACCGGCGGTCGATCTGATCCGCGCCGAGGGGGGGCTTTTCATCGCTGACGAAGTGCAGCCTGGCTTTGCCCGCACCGGCGATGCCTTCTGGGGGTTCCAGCGCCACGGGCTGGTGCCTGACATGGTCACGATGGGCAAGCCGATGGGCAATGGCTTCCCCCTTTCCGGCACCGCGATGCGGCCAGAGCTGGTGCAAGAATTTGGCGAAAAGGCACGCTATTTTAACACCTTTGGCGGCAACCCCGTGGCCGCCGCCGCGGGCATGGCCGTGCTCGACGTGATCGCGGATGAAGGGTTGCAGAACAATGCTGCCACGGTCGGCGGGGCCCTCAAGAACGGCCTGCAGGATATCGCGGCGCGTTACCCCGAGATCGGCCATGTGCGCGGCGCGGGGCTGTTTCTGGCCGTTGAATGCGTCACTTCGCGCGCGACCAATGCCCCCGACGCCGCCCGCGCGAAATTCGTGGTGAACCACATGCGCCAGAATGGCGTCTTGATCAGCGCCACCGGGCCGGGGGCCAATGTGCTGAAGATCCGCCCGCCCCTTGTGTTGCAGCAGCCCGAAGCCGCTCTGTTTCTCGACGTGGCAGAGGCCGCCTTTGCCGCGGCGCGCGCCGCGGGTATATAAACCGCCAGCGCCCTACTCCGCCTCGCGCAAGGACCGCTCCCGCGCGCGGGCCTCGGTCAGCCATTCCGGATCCATCTGCGGCACCGATGTCAGCAACCGTTTGGTATAGGCCTGCTTTGGCGCGCCGAAGATCTCATCGCGCCCACCCTGTTCGACGATCTGGCCGTTCTTGAGCACGATCACCTTATGGGCAATCGCCTCAACCGTGGCCAAGTCATGGGTGATAAACATAAAGGTCAGGTCCAGCTCGGTTTGCAAACGCACCAGCAGCCGCAAGATCCCCTCGGCCACCAGTTGATCGAGCGCACTGGTGACCTCGTCGCAGATGATGAATTCAGGCTCGGCGGCCAGCGCGCGGGCGATGCCAACGCGCTGCTTCTGACCGCCGGAAAGCTCGCTGGGTTTGCGATCAAGAAAGGCGCGGTCGAGGTCGACCAGATCCATCAGTTCCTCCACCCGCGCCCGAAGCACCCGGCCCTTGCGGCCCGTGAACTTGCGCACCGGGCGGGACAAAATCTCGCGGATATTGTGGCGCGGGTTCAGCGAGGTATCCGCCGATTGATAGATCATCTGGATATTGCGCAGCGTCTCGGCCCCGCGTTTGGCCAATCGCGGTTCCAGCGGCGCGTCGTTCCAGAAAAACTGCCCCGAGGCGGGGGGCAGCAGCCCCGCGATCACCCGCGCGAGAGTGGATTTCCCCGACCCGCTTTCCCCCACCACCGCCGTCGTCTGGCCGCGCGGAAAGGTGAAGTTGAGATTGTCCAACACGGTCATCGGCCCATAGGCCGCCGAACCCCCCTCGCAGCGGATCAGCGCCGGAGCTTCCCCGGCCTCTGCATCGGGGCGGCGAAACGACCGCACGGCCCAGAGCGACCGGGTGTAATCCTCTTGCGGGGCGTCCAGCATGATTTTGGTCGGCGCGGTCTCGACCGCCTCACCGTCTTTCATCACGCAGATGCGGTCGGCCATCTGGCTGACCACGGCAAGGTCATGCGTGATGTAGATCGCCGCCGTGTCATATTGCTCGACAATATCGCGGATGGCGCCCAGCACTTCGATCTGGGTGGTGACGTCCA
Organism: Sulfitobacter sp. D7; assembly: GCF_003611275.1. Classification (NCBI taxonomy): domain Bacteria; kingdom Pseudomonadati; phylum Pseudomonadota; class Alphaproteobacteria; order Rhodobacterales; family Roseobacteraceae; genus Sulfitobacter; species Sulfitobacter sp. D7. The sequence continues at coordinate 912,096 of NZ_CP020694.1, read as the reverse complement.
AGGCGGTCGTCGGCTCGTCAAAGATGATCAGGTCGGGGCGGCAGGCCATGGCCATGGCCGTCATCGCCCGCTGCAACTGGCCGCCCGACACTTGGTGCGGATAGCGAAAGCCGATCTCTTCGGGGTTGGGCAGTTGCATCTGACGGTAGAGGGCGACGGCGTCCTGCTCTGCCGCCGCGCGGCCAGAGACACCGTGCAGGCGCGGCGCTTCGGTATATTGGTCGATCAGCGTCTTGGCAGGGTTAAAGCTTGCCGCGGCGGACTGGGCGACATAGGCGATCCGCTTGCCGTGCAGACGGCGCAATTGCCCGCCCGCCATGCCGATCAATTCGGTCCCGTCGAATTCGACGCTGCCCCCGGCGAAACGGACCCCGTCGCGGACATAGCCCATCGCCGCCAACCCGGCTGAGCTTTTGCCCGCCCCGCTTTCACCGACAAGGCCCAGCACCTCCCCTCGGTCGAGTTCCAGATCAAGCCCTTTGATAATCACATTGGGCTGCGCGCGGCTGCCTGCCTCAAGCCGGAGACCGCGAATGTTCAGAAGATTTCCCATATGGCTGCCCCTGCTCGGTTAACTTTTCAGACCGCTGGCGCGGTGCAGCATCCAATCGACGATCAGGTTGATCGCAACGGTCAGCAAGGCGATGGCCGCCGCCGGGATCAGCGGGGTGATATCCCCGAAACTGATCAAGGTGGCGTTTTCCTTTACCATCGACCCCCAGTCCGCCGTGGGTGGCTGGATCCCGATGCCAAGAAAGGACAGCGCCGCGATAAAGAGGAACACAAAACAAAAGCGCACCCCAAACTCGGCGATCAGGGTCGACCAGATGTTGGGCAGAATCTCGCGCCGTAGCAACCATGGCGTGCGCTCTCCGCGCAGCCTTGCGGCTTCGACGAAATCAAGGCCGACCACATTCATCGCCGCAGCCCGCGACAGCCGGTAGACCGGCGCCACATAGATCACCGCGATCACCCCGACCATATTCGGGATCGACGGGCCGACGATGGCCAAGAGCATCAGCGCCAAGATCAACGGCGGCACGGCCATCAGCACATCGACCAAGCGCGACAGGACTTCGTCCAGCCAGCCGCCTTTGAGCGCGGCCAGCATCCCCAGCGTCGACCCGACCGAAAAGGAAATAGCCGTCGTCAGCAGCGCCAGCCCGACCGTATTGCGCGCGCCAAAGATCATGCGCGACAGCATATCGCGGCCCAGATTGTCGGTGCCCAGCGGATGCGCCGCAGTCCATGGCAAATAGGCATCGCCTACCACCTGCGTCTCGCCATAGGGCGCGACGATGGGCGCGAATATCCCCGTAAAGGCGACGATGGCCAGCACCACCATCCCAAAGATCGCCGAGGGGGGCGCGGATTTCAGCAAAGATTTCATCGTTATCTCCCGTGCCGCAGACGCGGGTTCGACATGATCGAGATGATGTCGGCCAAGACGTTGAGCGTGATATAAACAGCGGCAAAGAACAGCCCCACCGCCTGCACCACCGGGAAATCCCGGCTGGAGACCGCATCCACCAGTAACTGCCCAAGGCCGGGGTAGGAAAAGACGACCTCTACCACCACCACGCCGACCACCAGATAGGCAAGGTTCAGGGCCACGACATTGACGATCGGCGCCAATGCGTTAGGCAGCGCGTGCTGCACGATGATGCGCCAGCGCGGCACACCTTTAAGGCGCGCCATCTCGATATAGGGCGAGGCGAGCACGTTGATGATGGCCGCCCGCGTCATCCGCATCATATGAGCGACAACCACCAGAATAAGCGTCAGCGCGGGCAGAAAGCTGCGGTAAAGCGCGTCCCACAGCCCCGTGGCGCTGTCGATCCGCGCCAGCGTCGGAAAGACGCCGGCCTTGATCGACAGAAACAGGATCAGCACGTAGCCCACGAAAAACTCCGGCATGGAGATCGCCGAAAGCGCGGTCAGGTTGACGCCCCGGTCAAACAGCGTGTTGCGCCACAGCGCGGCCAACAGCCCCAAGATCACCGCCAGCGGCGCGGCGATGACGGCGGCATAGGTGGCCAAGAACATGGTATTGGCAAGGCGCGGCCCCAAAAGCTCGGACACCTCGCGCCCCGAGGCCAAAGAGGTGCCAAAATCGCCGCGCAACACGCCGCCGAGCCAATCGAAATAACGAAGATGCGCGGGCTGATCGAGGCCCAGTTCGGCGCGAAATGCCGCGAGGGTCGACTCGGTCGCTGATTGGCCAAGGATCTGCTGCGCCAGATCACCGGGCAAGAGTTCGATGCCAACGAACATGAGGGCGGATACGACAAAAAGGGTCAGAATGCCGAGGGACACTCGGCCGATAACAAGCTTCTGAAGCCGGGACATTTTAAGGTTTTCTCCGGCCCGGATCGGGCCATTGGTGCGGGAAACGGACGGCCCCTTGGGGCCGCCCGGATGAGGCTGTGGCTTAGGACATCCACCAGCGTTCGATGAAGCGCTGGCTGTCGAGATCCCACATCTCGGACACTTCCTCAGGCATCTGAACGCTTTCGCTCATGGCCGAGACATATTGACCAAAGGCCGGGATCAGCGCGCCGCCCTGCTCTTTCACGATCTTTTGCATCTCGCCGTACATCTCGGCGCGGCGGGTCTGGTCCAGCTCAGGCCGCGCTTGCAACAGCAACTCGTTAAAGCGCTCGTTGTCCCATTTGGTCTCGTTCCACTCCGCATCGGCGGCATAGCCGGTCGAGAACATCAGGTCAGGCGTCGGACGGCCACCCCAATAGGAGCAGCAGAAGGGCTTTTGCAGCCAGACATTCGACCAATAGCCATCATCCGGCTCACGCTTCACCTCGATGTTCAGCCCCGCAGGCCGCGCGTTTTCGGCAAAGAGAACCGAGGCATCCACCGCCCCGTTAAAGGCAGCATCCGAGGTGGACAGCGTCACATCAAGGCTTTCAAGCCCCGCCTGTTTCAGGTGGTACTTCGCCCGCTCCGGATCATAGGTGATCTGCTCAAGGTCGTCGTTGTAATAGGGCATGGAACGCGAGATCGGTTGGTCGTTGCCCACGGTACCATAGCCGCGCAGAACCTTTTCGATCATGTCTTCGCGGTTGATGCCGTATTTCAACGCCATCCGCACGTTCACGTCATCAAACGGGGCCGTGTTGGTCTGCATCGGCATGATGTAATGCAGCGTGCCGTCTTGGGTGTGGATCTTCACGTTGGGCGCGCGGCCCAGCAGGTTGATCGTCTTGAGGTCGGGCCGGTCGATCAGGTCAACCTCGCCGGTCATCAGCGCGTTCATCCGGGCCGCCGGATCGCCGACTTTCAAGATCACGACCTTGTCGAAATGCGCGCGGCCCTCTTTCCAGTAGTCATCGCGGCGCGTCAGTTCGACCCGTACGCCCGGCTCGAAAACGTCGATCACATAGCCGCCGGTGCCGATGCGGCTGTTGGGGTCGATCGTGCCATCGCCGGTGTCTTGGCGAATCCCGAGGTGGTAGTCATTGAAGATAAACGGGAAATCCGCGTTCCCTGCGGCCAGTTCAAAAACCACGACCTTGTCGCCATCGGCGCGGATGTCGGTGATCTGCTCAAGCAGCGGTTTGATGCCGGATTTGGACTCTGGCCCCATGTGGTGACGGATCGAGGCGATCACGTCATTCGCCGTCGCCGTTTTGCCGTCCGAGAATTGCGCGTTGTCGCGCAGGCGGAAGGTCCATGTGGCGGCATCGCTGCTGGCCTCAAAGCTCTCAGCCAAGTCGGGCTGGGCGGTGCCGTCGGGGGCGATTTCCGTCAGAGTGTTGAAGACCGCATAGCCGCTGGCAAACATGAAGTCGTTGTTGAAGGTTGCGGGATCAAGGCTGTCGGAGGTCGACCCTTGGGTGAAGCCAACCCGCAGCGTGCCACCCTTTTTGGGCTGAGCCTGTGCCCGTGCGCCCTGTGGCAGGATCAGCCCTGCCCCCACCGCAGCCGCGCTCCCGGCTAGAAAACTGCGACGGCTCGGTCCGTTTTGACGTTTTGTGAAATTGGTCATTGTATCCCCCTATGTTTGTTTTCTTGGTCAAACGCTCTGACAAAGCGCTCGGCGTAATGGTCGGTTACGCGGCGTTTGCCGCCGCCTCTCGCAGAGGCATGGGCCAGTCGCCCCGCCTGCTATCGCGGTCGAAACACCGCCATCGCTGAACGACAGCGCGTCTCTGCCTGCAATGCGATCAGCCGCGGCAGTTTGCCCGCCGCAACGATCTTGGTCATAGGCATAGCCGGTTCCACCGCCGGGGTATAGATGCCCGGCGCGCGTGTCGCGAAGTTACGCTACGGCTAGAGAGGTTTTTCGGGGAGAACAAAGTGTTGTGGCCGGACTAGGAATGCGCCGAGCGCATCGACCTTTGCCGCGAGCGCCGCAAGACCGTGGGGCTGATCCCGCCCCGTCCGCGGCACCGCTTAGGGTATTTTTCGCCCGACAATAATAACTGAGCGATGCGAGAAAGCAGCGCGGGAATTTCGCACTGCTTTCGCGTTCACTTCTCTTTCTTCACCGCCTTTTGCGGGTTCTTTGGATCGAACTCCTCAGGACGGTGCGCCGCGCCTTCGTGGTCATCCTGCGCATTGTGGCGCTCCCGGTGGGGTGGGCGTTTCTCTTTGGCGTGATCTGGCTCGTTTGGCATGACGTTCTCCTTTCGGGCTGTTAATGCGGTCAGCGGCCTGCATTCGAGGCTTCATCAGCATAGACGCCGACCATCTACTGCGCGTTGTCACTCATCGGGCGCGGCACCGTGGGGCGGCATTCCTAAGGTATAAATCGCCACATCGGGGTCGGTGTTCCGAAAGAGTTGGTCAGCGCCCCCCCTACCGGCAGGAAATGACCGACCTGTGGTTGATGTGCGCAGAGACCTAAGCGCCGCCCCGGGCCGCCCTCCTGCCCCGGAACCTTTTGATAAACCGCCCGTTATCCCCTTGCGATCCGGCCCTAAGGAATAAAGAGATGACGCCCCGCAAAGCCACGCCACACGGTGCCAAAGGCGTGGGAAACCCACTCAACTTTACGATTGCAATGCTCCTCGGGGGGGTGAGCCTGCTTGCCGCCTGCGACGATCTGCGGTTCCCTCGCGATGTGGAAGGAACCCTCGAGACCGTTCTCTCCGACCAAGAAATGACCGTCGCGGTATCGGAAAACCCGCCATGGGTCGTGTTGCCTGACAGTGGCCCGCCACAGGGTGTCGAAGCCGATCTGGCGCGCGCCTTTGCCGAAGAATTGGGGGTCGCCATCGAATGGAAGCCTCTCGGCGCATTCGCGGCGCTGGAGGGGTTGGAAAAGGGCGACATCGACCTCGCCATCGGGGGCTTTGCCCGCAAAGACGTGACCCCGGTGAAAGGTGCTGCGCCAAGCTATACCTATTTCGAAGAAGCGTTTGTCATAGGCAGCCGCACGCCAAACGCCCGGCCCCATGACATCGAAGATCAGCAGGTTTTCGTACCACCCCACCTCCCCCTCGCCGCACTGGTGGCGGAGGAAGGCGGCATTCCGGTAGACCAATGGACCGATGATCAGACCCTCGCCGCCGTCCCCCATTGGCAGCTTGTGGTGAGAGACCTTGCCGCGACCGAAACGACGCTGGATCGGGCGGAACATGTCGTCGCCGTGCAGCAAGGCGAGAACGCTTGGCTGATGAAGATCGAGGATTTCTTTCGGCGCGAGGCCGGGACCATCGGGGCGCGTTTGCGCGCCTATGCACCGTGACCCGTTCCATCCGCACCATGCCCGAGGCGCAAAAGAAGGCGCTCCACCGGGCCCGCTGGTTGGAGGCCATCTGGCTCGTCGTCTTGGCCTCCATCGTGGCCGCGATTTACTTTGCGGTGGGCAGCAGCCAAGCGATGAAAACCGCATGGATCGAAGACCTACTCAGCTTTGTACCGCCCATCGCCTTTCTCGTGGGATCGTGGATCGAGGGGTGGAAACCGAACCGCCGCTTCCCGCTGGGGTATATCCGCGTCACCTCAATCGCTTATCTGATCAGCGCGGTGGCCCTTGGCGGCGTGGGGATATTTCTCATCGTCGATTCCTCCATCGCCTTGATCAAACAAGAGCACCCGACCATCGGCAGTGTCGAACTCTTTGGTGCCACCATCTGGTTCGGCTGGGTGATGATCGCGGCGCTGGCCTATAGCGTCGTGATGCCGGTCATTTTCGGCCATCTAAAGATGAAGCCCGCCAAGATGTTGCATGACAAGACCCTCTACGCGGACGCCATGATGAACAAGGCGGACTGGATGACGGGGCTTGCCGGGATCGTGGGCATCCTCGGGATCGGGATGGGCTGGTGGTGGGCCGATGCTGTCGCGGCCATCGTGATCGCGTTGGACGTGCTTCACGACGGCTTCAAGCATACCGGCGCGGCGATCCGCGACCTCAGCGATGAGATGCCCCGGACGATCGAAGACAAAGAGTTCGATCCCCTGATCGAAGAGGTTCAAAAGACCTTTGGAGCGCTGCCGTGGGTGCGCGAAAGCCGCCTGCGTCTGCATGAGGAAGGGCGTTTTCTGACCGGCACGATCTACGTCGTGGCCCATGAGAACGGTTGTTCTGCGGGAAGGATCGAGGCGGCGGAGGCAAAGCTGCTGGACCTGCACTGGCGTATCCACGACATCTCGATCATGCCACGGACCAAGATCGAGGCATCGGTCACGATTGAAGGCGTCGATGACGGCACTTTGCCTTTGCGATCCGGGGCGCGGCGGCATCCGGTGGGCTGAGTACGATTTCTGTGAAAGAGGCTGAACTGAGCCGCAGGCCGGCTCAGTTGTCTTTCCACTGGGTGCGCTGAAACGCCCCCCGGTATCACCCCGCACGGCAACTGCCATACTGTGCGGGGCATAAGGCAACTGGTCTATCCCCCAACGAGCGTGCCGCCGTTCGGGTGCAGCACCTGCCCGCTCATATAGGACGAATCCTCGCAGGCGAGGAACAGCAGGGAGGGCGCGACCTCATTCGGCTGACCGGGGCGGCCAAGGGGGGCGTTCTGGCCAAACTCCTCAACTTTATCGGCGGGGAAGGACGCCGGGATCAGGGGCGTCCGGATCGGCCCCGGTGCCACACCATTGACCAAAATACCCTCGGGCGCGAGCTTGCTTGCCATGGCGCGCAAGAAAGACAGGATCGCCCCTTTGGTCGAAGCATAGTCGATCAGCAAATCCTGCCCTTTATAGGCGGTGATCGAGGTGACACAGATGATCCGCGCGCCCTTTTTCAGGTGCGGTAGCGTCGCCTGGGTCATCAGGATCGTGCCGATGATATTGGTACGGAACGTGCGCTCAATCTGGGCTTCTTCGATATCCTCAAGGCGCTCCTGCGCGTGCTGTTCGCCGGCGTCATTGACCAGAATGTCGATCTTGCCGAAGGTCTCCATCGTGCGGCGCACGGCATCTTTGCAAAAGTCTTTCTGGCCGACATCGCCCTCCAGCAACAACGCCCGGCGGCCCTCGGCCTCGACCAACTGTTTGGTCTCTTCGGCATCGCGGCTCTCATTGCGGTAAACGATGGCGACATCCGCCCCCTCGCGCGCATAGAGAAGCGCCGTGGCCCGTCCGATCCCGCTGTCCCCCCCGGTGATAAGCGCAACCTTATCCTTGAGCCGATCCGAGCCGGGGTAGCGCGGCGTGTACTCGGGCGCAGGGTCCATCTTATGTTCCTGACCGGGCTGGCTCTGCGGGCTGTCGAGGGCATCAAAATTCTGATCTGTCATGGCGCATTCCTAACAGTTGCGGCCCCGAAAAGCGGGGCGTTCAAAAAAACTAGGGCTACAGAGGGCCAATGTTCGCCCCGTGGCTATGGTTTCACCACGGGGCAGAGATGAGAGAAAACTTGCGCATTATGAACACCTGTCTCAGGTGCCAATCGGGAGGCTGCGCCTCTACCGCGTGCCGTCTTTGGCACATGCCTGACTTTCGCCGCGTAGCTTGCCGGTCGCCATGCGGTTTGCGCATCACATTCGCGGCCAACCCCGCGGGTCTCGCGTCTAGGATATTAAGCGCAAACCGCCCACCTCCAAAACGAACCCCTAGTCGCGTGCCTTTTCCAGCAAGGCGACCAATTCACGGAACTTCTGGCGCTGCTCTTCGCGGTCGCCCGATAGGATCGCCTCTTCCATACAGTGGTTGGCGTGATCCTCGATCACCAATCGCTCGACCGCGCGCAGTGCCGAGCGGACGGCGGCGGTTTGCACCAGCACGTCCACGCAATAGCGCCCCTCATCGACCATCCGTGTGACGCCGCGCAACTGCCCTTCCAGCCGCGCCAGTCGCTTAAGGATCGCTGCCTTGTTCTGCTTTGCTTCCACGTTTGGTGCCTCCACCTATCGGAACTAAGACGACCGTGGCCAGTTAACATACCATAGGGGGGTATCTAGGGCCGCCTCATTCGCACTTTGCCGGCGCGTTGCAAGGCCCGCATTGGCTTTGGCGATCATAGCCCCCCATGCCCTTGATTGCCACGGTGCGCGCCGCAATCGCGCAGAAATTTGAAAGAGGAGACACCCCATGTCCTACTGGCGTTTCGCCGCAATGATCGCGACTTCGACCATCGTGATGTTTGGCCTGATGTACCTGAACACCTACGCATTTGAGCATGTCTTTTTCAGCGAAACGCGGACCTATATGGCGCTGCTGATGGGGGCTGTGATGGCGGTCATCATGCTAAGCTTCATGTTGTCGATGTATTCCAACAAGGCCATCAACATCGTCATCTATATCGGCTCCATCGCGGTCTTCGCCCTGACCCTTTGGCTGGTGCGCAGCCAAGTTACCGTGGGCGATACCAGCTATATGCGCGCCATGATCCCGCACCATTCGATCGCGATTATGACCTCTGAACGGGCAGAACTTTCGGACCCGCGCGTGCGCAAGATGGCCGATGGCATCATCGCCGCACAGCGCAAAGAGATCGCCGAGATGCGCAGCCTGATCGCCGACATCGAAGAGAACGGCGACGCGGTTGATCCGGAACTGGGCGAGGCCGAAAGCCAGCCCGAAGTCGGTACGGTGGACGACGCGCTATCCTCCGCAGAGGTCGCAAAAGTCGACCCGGCGGGGCTGACCCCTGAGGATATCAAAAGCCTGCTTGGCAGCGCCGCCACCTGTGAGTTTGGCCGCACCAACGAAGGCGACCCAAGCCTTGTGATGGCGGGCAACGCCGGGGGCATCAAACTCTCGGGCACCTTGATCGAATTGCAATCCGATGAGGCCATTGACCAAGCCGCGCTTGCCGATGGCGCCCGTTTCACCGCCGATGGCGTTGACGTGACCGTCACCCCCCTTGCCGGGGCGGATTGGACCGATACCGAAAGCAACCTGCGCCGCTCGGAAGCCGAGATGAAATTCCATCTCGACCGCGGGCTGACCGTTGGCTACCGCGGGTTCCTGGACTGCACGAACGAGATGTGACCCTCGCCAAGGGGGGCCTGCCGAACCGGGTGGGCCTCCCGTCGACTTTCGCGTCTTTGATGCAAAGGCCGAAGATTTAATTGCAATCCTTCCAGCGCTGGACGCGTTGACAGGCATCGCGACTTACGACACTGCTAAGGCCATGCGTGCTCTGGCAAACATATCAAACCTCTGCCGCGCCCTACTGGGTGTGGTTCTGGCCTGTGGTTTGCTGCTGCTTCCGCCCTCTTCGGTTCATGCCGAAAGCGGAATGCACGAAAGCGCGCAGGCGGCGCATCACGCGGGCCACCAGATGACCGCAGCGTCAGACCTGCAACAGGATGTTGCGGCGCTACCTGATCTGACAGACATAACAGACAGTTTCGAAGGCGAGCCTTGCTGTGGTGGCATCTGTCTGACGGCAGCGCTGACCACTTCGCAGGACGCCAAGATGACGGCCGTGCGATCCGTTGAATATACCAGCGTGTCCCACTCTGTCGCCTCTGGCCAGCCCACGGGCCAATTGCGTCCGCCTCGAGCCTGAGTTGATCCCGGCCCCCTGACGGCCTTTGCATCCGCGGTTTCGAGCCGCGGGTAAGATCACCTCTTTCTCAGGCAAAATACCAATGAAATTACCACTGATCGCAGGGACGCTGTCCCTGACCCTTGGCGCCTGCGCCACGGCGCTCCCGCCTCTTCCTGATGTCACTGCCGCCTATGTGCAGCAGCCCACGCCTCTGCCCCAAGTCGCCGCGATGACCGCCGCCGACAACAGCGCACGTGGCAGTGCTGCCACCGCCGAGGAACAGCCCTTTTCAGGCTACCGTCGTCGCGGTGTCGTCGAACCGCTCGATTGGCGGCGGCTGAATGCGGAACAGGCCCCCAAGCCGGGCGCAATGCAAGGGATGAACCACTGATGCGTTGGAAACTGAAAACCGCCGCCGTCATTACACCACTGATCTTGGGCGCCTGCACGGCAACGGACCTGCCGGTGAGTTTCTCGGCCCGTGATGCTGGCTTTGCCACTGTTGAAGCGCGCACCTCCAAGGCTATCGGCAAGCGCACCGTCTGGGCGCAGTCGCAGGCCGAGACCGTCGCGGCCTCCAAACAGGTCCGCGCCATGGTGCAGGGCAAGACGATCAGTGCCGAAACCGCGGTGCAGGTCGCGCTTTTGAACAACAAAGGGCTTCAGGCATCCTATGCGCAGATCGGCCTTTCGGCGGCCGAAGCATGGCAACAGTCCACGCCAGAAAACCCTGTCGTTTCCATTGGTCTTTTAGGCATCGGTGCGCCCGAGGTCGGGCTGTACCGCGCCTTGGAGAGCATGATCGCCGTTAACCTTCTGGACGCCCGCACCCGCAAACAGCGCATCGCCGCTGCCGAGGCCGAGTTCCAGCACGCGCAGATGCAAGCCGTCAGCGACACGCTGGCGCTGGCCAATGAAACGCGCGAGGCTTGGGTCAATGCGGTCGCGGCCTTTGAAACGGTCAGCTATCTGAAACGCGCGGCCGTCACCACCGATGCGGCGGCGGAACTGGCGCAGCAGCTGGGCAAGACCGGCGCGCTTAACAAAGCCGCGCAGGCCCGAGAGCAGGCGTTCAACGCCGAAATGGCGGGCCAATTGGCACAGGCGCGGCTGGACGCGCAATTGGCCAAGGAGCAACTGACCCGGCTTATGGGCCTTTGGGGGCAGGACGTGGCCTATTACGTGCCCGATGCCCTGCCGCGTGTGCCGAACACGGTCAGCAGCCACAGGGGCATTGAACGGCTGGCGCTGGCCAATCGTGTTGATTTGGAAGTCGCCCGGCTGGGGTTGGCAGCAACGGCCAAGGCGTATGGTCTGACCGATGCCACCCGCACCCTGACCGATTTGGAAGTCATCGCCGGAGCCGAGATCGAGCGTGAAGAAGAGAACGGGGAGATTGAGACCAGCGTGTCACCGCAGGTCGAGTTTGAGTTCGTGATCCCAATCTTCGACAGCGGCAAAGCGCGGCTGCGCAAGGCCGAGCTGAGCTATCTTCAGGCGGCCAATGTGCTGGCCGAGCAGGCTGTGAACGTCCGCTCCGAAGCGCGGGCGGCGGCCACGGCCTACCGATCAAGCCACCAGATCGCGCGGCACTACTCAGACGTCGTGCTGCCCCTGCGCCGCACAATCGACGAGGAAGCACTGCTCAGCAACAACGGCATGATCACCAGCACATTCGATCTGCTGAACGACGCCCGCGAGAAGATCGCGAGCCAGCTCGAAGCAGCCAGCGCCAAGCGTGAATTCTGGCTGGCCTCGGCTGGTCTGACTGCCGCGATCTACGGCGGTGGCAGCGGCGGCGGTGGCGCCGGTGGAGAAACCCAAATCGCCGCCGGTGGCGGCGCCGGACATTGAGACAAGGAAGCAACCACATGATCAACAGACGTCAACTTCTGGGGGCCGGTGCTGCGGGTGCAACGCTCGTGTCCTCCAAAGCATGGGGCCAGACCATGAACATGGGCCTGCCCGAAGCCGCGGTGATGGACAGCGCGCTGACCCAAGCCCCGACCCGTCCCACCAGCGGGCCGGATTATAACCCCGTGGTCACGCTTAACGGCTGGACCCTACCCCACCGGATGAACAACGGCGTCAAGGAATTCCACCTTGTTGCCGAACCGGTGGAACGTGAACTGGCCGACGGAATGATCGCGCGGCTTTGGGGCTACAACGGCCAATCCACCGGCCCGACCATCGAAGCCGTCGAGGGCGACCGGGTGCGCATCTACGTCACCAACCGCCTGCCCGAGCATACGACGATCCATTGGCACGGTCTGATCCTGCCCTCGGGCATGGACGGTGTCGGCGGGCTCAGCCATCCCGGCATTCCGCCGGGCAAGACCTTTGTCTATGAGTTCGATCTGACCAAATCCGGCACCTTCATGTACCACCCTCACGGCGATGAGATGGTGCAGATGGCGATGGGCATGATGGGCATGTTCGTGGTCCACCCTAAGGATCCCGATTTCATGCGCGTCGATCGGGACTTCCTGATCATGCTGAACGCTTTTGATATTGATCCGGGCACCTACATACCCCGCATCATGACGATGACGGATTTTAACCTGTGGACTTGGAACAGCCGCATCTTCCCCGACATTGACCCGCTAGTGGTCAATCAAGGGGACAAGGTGCGCGTGCGCGTCGGCAACCTGACGATGACCAACCACCCGATCCACATGCACGGCTATGACTTCAAGGTTACCTGCACCGATGGCGGCTGGGTGCCAGAATCGGCGCAATGGCCCGAGGTCTCCATCGACATCCCTGTGGGTGCCATGCGCGCCTATGAGTTCGTGGCCGACCATCTGGGCGACTGGGCAATCCATTGCCACAAGTCGCACCACACGATGAACGCCATGGGCCATGACGTGCCGACGCTCATTGGCACCAGCAGTTCGAACATGACAAGTCAGGTTCGCCGCGTGCAGCCAGAGTTTATGCCCATGGGCACGGCGGGCATGGCGGATATGGGCGAAATGTCGATGCCCCTGCCCGACAACACCGTGTCGATGATGGCCGGTTGGGGGCCACATGGCCCGCTAGAAATGGGCGGCATGTTCTCGGTCGTGAAGGTGCGCCAAGGCATCGACGCGGACGACTACGAAGATCCCGGCTGGTACGAAAACCCTCCGGGCACCGAGGCGTATGAATGGACGGGCGAGCTGCCAGAGTTCGCGCAGAACCACAGCCCAAAAACCCAAATCACGCCGAAACCAACCTCCGAGGGCTAAGCGGCCCTCGGACCACAATGACAACCAACCCATACAGGAAACACCATGAACAAACTTCTTCTTTCGACCGCCCTCAGCCTTCTCATCACCGCCCCTGCCTTTGCCGCGGGCACCCATGACGGCGGTCATGACGATGATGGCCACGGCGACATGCACAAAGAGATGGCCATCGGCATGCCTGGCAAGGCCGAGGCGGTCGATCGCACCATCGACGTGACCATGCGCGAAACCGACGATGGCGAGATGATCTTTGAGCCCGCCGAGTTCGACATTAAGAAAGGCGAGACGATCCGCTTTGCCGTCACCAACAAAGGCGAGATCGAACATGAGTTCGTGATCGACACGATGGAAGGCAATGCCGAGCACAAGGAAGCCATGGCCAAGATGGACATGGAGCATGACGACCCGAACTCGGTCCGTCTCGACTCCGGCATGGAGGGCGAGGTGATCTGGACCTTCGCCAACGAAGGCTCCTTCGAGTTCGCCTGCCTGATCCCCGGCCACTACGAATCCGGCATGCATGGCCCGATCACCGTGGCGCAGTCTGATGAGGCGCCAGAAGCGCCCGCGGTCTACTCCACCGGCAAGATCAAAAAGGTCGACGCCAAGGGCAAGAAGGTCACCATCATTCACGGCCCGCTGGAAAACCTCGACATGCCGTCGATGACCATGGTGTTCAAAGCCGATGAGACGCTGATCGCCAATATGAAGGAAGGCCAGAACATCGAATTCGTGGCCGACCGTGTAAAAGGCAAGCTGACCGTCACAGCGATGAAGTAAGCGCCGACAGCAGGGCCGGCGAACGGGCTGGCCCTGCTCTTTCCACCAAAAAAAGGCAGTTCGAGCAATGAGAACGCGTGGAACCATCGCCCTTTGGGCCATCGCTGCACTACAGGCAATTGTGGCAATCTTCTTTTCCGTCTGCTTCTTGCTGGACGCTGTCGGACTGGAGCCTGAATTTCTGATCTGGCAGAGCCATGAGTATCAGCAGACCGTGCTGGCCATCGGGTTGAACCTCGGCGTGGCACTTGGCTGGATCGCCCTTAGGACCAGTCTGCAACGTGCGCGGCTGGCCGAAGAGAAGATGCGCAGATGCACCTCGGAGTTCTCGCTGGTGATGACGCAGCATTTCACCGATTGGCGTCTGACCCCCGCCGAGCGGGATGTCGCGGTGTTTTTGGTCAAGGGCCTGAGTACCCGCGACATTGCGGACCTGCGCGGCACCTCCGAAGGCACGATCAAAGCGCAGACAAACGCGATCTATCGCAAGGCTTCGGTCACCGGGCGCACCCAGTTGCTCAGCACCTTCATTGAGGATTTGATGGATGACGCATTGATGCCCGCAGAGGCCCTGCAAACTGTGGCTGTGAATGGCTCAGCGATAGGCCCTGCAACCAGATCAAACGCCGCCCCGGCGTAATCGCTTGAGGAAACGCCCCCCGCAAAACAGGTTGCCCCTTCATGATCCAAGCAATGCTTCTATCCGTTCTGGTCGTCAGCATCTGCACGGCGATCCACTATCTCGTGCTCAAACGGGTTTCCGATACCATCGCGCAGCGCAAAAGTGCTGCGCATGGCCAGAACCTTGGCTTGGCCGTCGGCGCAATCACAATCGCGCATGTCATCGAGGCTTTCATCTATACGCTGTTCTTCCTTTGGGCCGTGCAGGGTTTGCAAATCGGCGCGCTGAACGGATCCGGCCCGCGGGAAAGCCCACCACGATGATGGATTATTTCTATTTCTCGCTGGTCAACTTCACCACCTTGGGGCGCGGCGACTTGACCCCCGTGGGGCACCTGCGCTTCATCACCGGGATAGAGGCATTTCACGGCTTTCTCATGATTACGGCGTCAGGCAGCTTCGTGCTGCAGGTCATGGCGGGACGCGCGCCCCTGTCGGACAAGGGGTGACCCAAGTGGTTCGGCCCATTCTCTTTCCCGATAGAGAGCGCATAGGCGGTCCACCTCCACCCCGTCACCGACAGTTGGAATTGGCCCCGGCAGGACATACCTACATGCCTTGGACATCGGCGCGCGCCGTCCCCCGTGGCAGCATCAACCGCAATTCATTCCGATAAGGCATGACATGAACAGAAGACAATTCCTCGCCAGCGTTTCCGCCGCCGCGGTTCTGCCCCTTCCGGGCTTTGCTGGCCAGACGCCACTGAAGCTGAAGGCCGAAACGGTAAGCCAGCAAATCCTTCCCGAAGGCGAAGGCACCACCGCAATGCTGGGGTTCAACGGCTCGATGCCGGGACCTGAGATCAGGCTTAAACGGGGTGCGCGGGCATCGATTGAGGTCGAGAACGGGCTTGAAGAGGGCACCGCCGTTCACTGGCACGGCATCCGGCTGGAAAACCGGATGGACGGCGTCCCGGTGCTGACGCAAGACCTGATCAACCCCGGGGACAGCAAGACCTACAGCTTCGTGCCGCCCGATGCGGGGACCTATTGGTATCATTCGCACTATATCTCGCAAGAGCAGGTGGCGCGCGGCTTGATGGGGCCGCTGATCGTCGAAGACGACGCCCCCCTCGATCTGGATCATGACATCACCGTGATCCTGTCCGATTGGATCATCGACGAAGATGGCAGCCTTGTTGATGAATTCACCGACATGCACAGCGTCGCCCATGCGGGCTATATGGGCAATTTCGCCCGCGGCTTCCTATCGCGAAGCGAGGTGCGGCAAGGTGATCGCATCCGCCTGCGGCTGATCAATGCGGCGACCAATCGTATTTTCCCCCTAAGCATCTCTGGCGTTTCTGGTTCGGTTGTCGCCCTGGACGGCATGGCACTGAGCCAACCCCGCGCGGCCTCTGACCTCGTTCTGGCGCCGGCCCAGCGGGCCGACCTGATCGTCGATGTCACCGGCCCGGTCGGCTTTGACATGCCCACGCGGCAGAAACCTTACCGTCTGGCCGAATTGTCCATCTCTGGCAAAAATACGGATCGGCAATCGGGGCCTCTGCCGACCTTGGCGGCACCGGACCTCCCCGCACCGGGTGCCCCCTCCCAGCACCTGACGCTGACCATGATGGGCGGTGCCATGGGCGGGCGGCACGGCGGTGCCAACATCTGGTCCTTCAACGATGTCTCGGACCTGCCACAGGATTCCTTTGCCGCCATCGAACGCGGCGAAACGGTACGGATCACATTCGTGAATGATACCGCCTTTCCGCATGGCATCCATCTGCATGGCCATCATTTCTATGAACTTGCCGCCGATGACAGCCTTGGTGATCTGCGCGACACAACTTTGGTGGCGGCAGGTGAAAGCCGGGATGTGCTTTGCGTTTTTGACAATCCGGGACGCTGGCTGATCCACTGCCATATGCTAAGCCATGCCATCGGAGGGATGCGAACATGGGTAGAGGTCACATGATCCGATATTCACTGCTTGCCCTTGTCTGGGCGACCACGGCGCAGGCGGGCCACGAGCTTGAGGGCCGCGACATCGATGCGGGTCGCACGCTCTATGCCGAGACCTGCGCGGCCTGTCATGGCGCCAACCTCGAAGGCCAGCCTGACTGGCGGACACCGGATGAGGACGGCATTCTGCCAGCACCCCCTCATGATGCCACAGGCCATACCTGGCACCACGACAATGCCCTGCTCTTTGAATATACCAAGCGCGGCGGCAGCGCCGCATTGGCCGCGCGCGGGATTGATGATTTCGCCAGCGGAATGCCCGCCTTTGAAGGGGTTCTGTCGGACGCGTACATCTGGGACATTCTCGCCTACATCCGATCGACTTGGCCGCCCCGCGAACAGGCCGCTCAGGCAGGTCGCAACCGGCCACATTGAGGCCCCAGCCTCAGAACGCCAGCTCCAGCAGTGGCGTTAATGGCCCAGACCAAGTGCGCATGCCACAGACCTTCGCGGTGCTATGGCATGCGCAGCCGCCCCTACCTCTTGGGCTTCTCGCCTGCCGCTGCAAAGGCAGCTTCAAGGTCGGCCTCCGTCGGAAAGCCGATCAGCACACCCGCCCGCGCTTCGTTGAGGTCGACCCCGCGCCGTTCAATTTCAGCGTCGGACATCGTGGTGCGCTGGCTGATGCGGCGGGTCCATTGAAAGAACAGGTTTTGCAGCCGTTCGCATTCTTGCGCGGAATGCGGATCATCGCCCAGATCGTTGAACTCATCCGGATCGGCCTGCAAATCGAACAGCATCGGGCGGAAGCCTTCGGCAAAGACGTATTTCCAACGTCCATCAAAAATCATCGTCAGTTTGGCCTCGGCAACGCTCACGCCCAAACGACGGCGGGCTTGGCGGAAGGAGTAATCGTATTCGGAGATGACAAAATCGCGCAAACAGTTCGCCTTGCCCTGCATGAGCGGGCGCAGGGACTTGCCCTCGATGATATGCGGAATGGCGGCCCCATCGAAATAGTCGAGGATGGTCGGCACCACATCAATCGCTTCGACCAGCGCGTCTGACACCGTGCCGCGTGTGGCATCCGCCTCTTTACTGGGGTCGACAACGATCAGGGGAATGCGTGCCGAAGGGTCGTGAAACAACTCCTTCTCGCCAAGCCAGTGATCGCCCAGATAGTCGCCATGATCCGAGGTGAAGACGATCATCGTCTCATCGGTCAAACCCTTGGCGTCCAGAAACGCCATGAGTTCGCCCATCTGATCGTCGATCTGTTTGATCAACCCCATATAGGCGCCGATCACCTTGGTCCGGGTGATGTCACTGGTGAAGGCTTTGGACACCCGCTCTTCCATGAAGGCACCGAATACCGGATGCGGGTCCGTCTGTTCCGCGTCGCTGCGCAGCACCGGCTGATGGGTCTCTGGCGGGTACATATCGTGGTAGGGTTCCGGCACGATATAGGGCCAATGCGGTTTGATATAGCTAAGATGCAGGCACCATGGCGTGTCGCCCGCCTCTTGAATGAAGTCCATCGCACGGCGGGTGATATAGGGGGTCTCACTCTCTTCATCCGAGGCGCGGGCCTTGGCGTCCGAATTGTCGAGGAACCAGCCGCTCAGGATGTTGCCGTCTGCATCCTCGCCACTGTTGGCGACGCTGTCCCAAGGATTTTCATCCTCCCAGCCGCGGTCTTTCATGTAGTCATCATAGGCTTTGTTGCGCTTGCCGTAACTGGTGCTTGGGTGCAGCCCGTCGTCGCGCTCATAAGGCTCGAAACCACATTCAGACACCAAAGCGCCGATGGTGCTGTCGGGGGCCAAACCGAGGCGTTTCATCCCCTCGGCATCGGCGCTCATATGGGTCTTGCCGCAGAGTGCCGTGCGCACGCCCAGGGGGCGCAAATGGTCGCCCAGGGTCATCTCGCCCACTTTCAGCGGCACGTTGTTCCACGTTGATCCATGCGAACTGACGTAGCGGCCCGTGTAGAAGGACATGCGCGATGGGCCGCAGATCGTCGACTGCACATAGGCGCGATCAAACCGCACGCCGCGTTTGGCCAAAGCGTCAATATGCGGCGTATCAAGCCCCGGATGCCCTGCGCAGGACAGGTAATCCCATCGCAGTTGATCACACATGATAAAGAGTACGTTTTTTGTCATGATGGCGTCCGGGTCCGAGGTGTATTTAAGCTATAGCAGAAGGGACCGGGGCTGGGCGCGCCCCGGTCCTTGAGGTTAGGCTTTCGCCGCGTCAGGGATTTCGACCCCCAGTTCGGTCAAGGCACGCAAAGCGCCGGGGTGCAGCAGCAGGTTGATGTCTTGCACAGCGCCCGCTGGCGTGATTGCCCGCAGCCAAGGTGCACTTTCGCCCGCCTCTTTGACACCGTCGTAGAAGGCTTTGGTCATCTGATAGATCATCTCCTCGTCCGCGTCCTTGTTGGTTACGATCCCAACGATTACGCCCAGTGTCGTGACATCCCCCTCATTGGCCTGATTGTCGCCATAGATGCCCGCAGGCAGCGTGGCCGCGCTGAAGCCCGGGCGGCCAACAAGCGCCTGAACGCCTTCGGTTTCAAGCGTATCGGCAGGAATACCAAGGAAGCGGATCTTGTTGGTCACCGCGATTTGGGTCAGCGCAGGACTGGGCGCGTTGGTCGGGTTGCAGTACACGTCGAGGTTGCCGTCTTGGAAAGCCGCCGCCGCCGCATCCCAGCCGAGCTTGACGGCTTCGTAATCGGTGCCTTCTTCCAGCCCGGCCACGGCTTTGAACAGGCGCGCCATGGTGGTGTAGGCCGCCCCTCCGGGAGGGCCGAGGAACACACGTTTGCCAGCGATCTGATCCATCGACGTGATGCCGGAGGAATCGTAAACCGCGATGTGATAGACCCCCATCGGGAAGTTCAGCACGGTGCGCAGGTTGTTGACCAGTTCGGGCGCCTGTTCGATCTTTTCATACATGGCCGCCTGACGGCGCATCAGCGCGTGAATGACGGGCGAAGACATGCAAAAATCGCTGCGTCCCATCGCCACTTCCAGCACATGGCGCGTGGCCGCGCCGGTCGCGTTCAACTGAATTTCATAATCCGGCAGCGCGCCGTTCACGATGCTCGCGAAGGTGGTCATCACGAGGTTCGGACTGGTGCCCGGCCCCAGCGTCGACATGCGCAGAATGTCTTTTGCAAAAGCCGCGCCCGGCAAAGCGGCAAGCGCGGCAGCACCTGTGGCGGTGCCTAGAAAACCACGGCGTGAGAATGTTGGGTTGGTCATGGGTTGTCCTCCTCTGGATTATGAAACTTCGGGTGTCATAAACGCCCCGAACCGAACGGCGGACCAAAGCGCCACGGTGGCTGCCACGGCAATCCACGACACCAGCGGTCCGAAAAACAAAAGCGCAAAGGCAATCCCGAGACCCAAGGGCGCATAGCCCGCCTTGCCTTTCGCCGGGTAGCAGGCGCGCGAGATATGCAGCACCGCCAAAGTAACGAACAGGATTGACTGCGCGGATTGTGCCAGCGGGTAGCCCGTCCCAAGCAGCATGGCCGGCTGGTAGATAAAGGCGAAAGGGATCACGAAACCGGGCATTGCCAGTCGTGACGCCTCGATCGCCGTGCGCATGGCCCCTGCCCTCGCGATGGGTGCCGCGGCAAAGGCCGCAAGCGCCACAGGCGGCGTCACCGCAGAGAGCACGCCGAAATAGAGCACGAACATATGCGTGTGAATGATCGGCACGCCGAGCCGTTGCAGCGCTGGCCCCATGACCAGCACGATGATCAGATAGGCAGGCACGGTGGGCATCCCCATGCCCAAAAGCAGACAGGCCACGGCCATCAGCAACAGCGAAATCGCCAACTGCCCATCCGCATAGCTCGCCACCAGCGACGCGAACCGCAGGCCGACGCCGGTCAGGTTCAAAATACCGATGATGATACCAACCGCGCCCACGATCACCACAAGCTGGGCTGAGATCAGGCCCGCCGAGCGAATGAACCTGACCCACGACGATAGATCGGTCAAAAGGCCCGGCTTGATCGCGAAACCCAGCACGACGGCAAAGGCCACGCCGATAAAGCCTGCATAGGCCGGAGAAGAGCCGCCGACCATGGCAACGACGATGGCCGTCAGCGACAGCATAAAGACAATGATCTGCGCAAGCTCACGCCAAACGAAACTGGGCTTTGGCTGTTCGGAAACGTCCAGATCCATGCTCCGCGCCGCACTTGAGGTCGCCATGAACAACCCAGCGTAATACAGGATCGCCGGAACCGCGGCGGCGGCGCAGATGGTCAGATAGGGCTCGCCGGTGACATCGGCCATGATAAAGGCCACGGCCCCCATAATCGGCGGCGTGATCTGCCCCCCGCTTGAGGCCGCGGCTTCGACCGCGCCGGCGAAATGGGCTTTGAACCCGCGTTTTTTGATGAGCGGTATCGTGATGACACCGGTGCCCACGACATTGGCCACGGCGCTGCCAGAAATTGTGCCAAACAGCCCGCTGGCAATGGTCGCCGCCGCCGCTGGCCCCGAGCGGATACGCCCTGTCGCCGCAAGCGCCAGCTTCACAAGCACCCGGTCGATCGTGAGAAACTCAAGGAACGCGCCGAAAATAATAAAGATCAGGATGGTCGAGACGACTGTCGCCATGGGGCGGCCAAACACACCGTCAAAGGAATACCATAGAACTTGGATCAACTCTTCCGAGGTCATGCCCGCATGGCGCATGAACCCCGGCGCATATTGGCCAAAGGCCCCATAAAGCAGCACAAGGGCCGCCACGCTTGCCATGACCATGCCAACAGACCGGCGCGTGAGGTCGATCACGGCGATCAGCCCCAAAGTGCCCAGCCAAATGTCGGTGGAGGTCAGGAAATACAGCCCGGTTTCGATCTCTGCCGCTGCGCGAAAGTATTGAAAGACCGAGACGCCCAATAGCGCCGCCGTAAGCAGGGCCAAAGGTTTTTCTGCGCCAGTTTGGCCGCGTTCCATCTGGGTCAACAGGATTAACAACCCTCCGACCAGCAGCATCCCGACGCGCAGATAGGACTCGCTGAACACGCCAAAGACGGAAACGTAGAAAACGACGGCGATGATCAGTCCCGATAGCGCAAGGTTCAATCCGGTCACGGATTTTGAAAGCAGGTTTTGCATCGGTCCTTATCCCCCCTAAATGCGGCACCCCGGCAAAGGCCTCCTCCGCCCCTGCCGTGATTGCGCAAAAACTAGACAGCGAAGGGTTAACGGTCCAACATGGATTTCACTAGGTGGAACGCTATGACGAAATTGAATCGCTCCGTTGAACGCGGGCTCAACATCCTCGAAGTTATCTCCAGCAATGGCGTGTGTTCCTTGGCTTTTCTGGCCGAGCGGACCGGCTTGCCTAAGCCGACAATCCTGCGCATCTGCGCCACATTGGTCCAACAGCGCTGGCTGACCCAAAGCAGAAGTGACAGCCGCTACAGGGTCGGCTCCCGTTTCCCGCGGGTGAATTCCCGCCCTACGTCGATAGACACGCTGGTCGAAGCAGGTGCCTCTGCGATCCTTTCCCTTTCTGATGCCACGGGACTTGGCGTGGACCTTGCCGCGCCCATCGGCAATGGCCGGGTCGAGATTGTGGATACGACGCGGACCTTTTCCACCCACGGTATCTTTCCCGATTGCATCGGCTACAGGCCCTCGCCTTTCCGCTCTGCACTGGGCTGCGCTTTTCTGGCGGCACTGGAGCCTGAGCAGGAGGCAGAATATTCCGCCCGTTTGGCCGTCCACACCACCGGCAAAGACCGCACCGCTGCCTTGGCGCTGCCAGCAAAGTTGCGGGAGGTGCGCGCGCAGGGTTTCGCCATCCGAGAGGACGGCTATTGGGGGCGTGCGGTGGATTACGGCGGCATTCCAAGCGCGATTGCGGTCGCCATAGGGTCACAGGGTCATGCTGTCGGCGCGGTTAGCCTGATTTGGCTGGCCGAACAGCATAGCGTCGCCGCCGTGGCCAAAGCGCATTTGAAAAAACTGACCGAGACGGCAGAGGAAATCGGCAAGCTCCACGCGGCCAACGTCGGCTAATTTGCGTTGGCCCGTCGTTCAGAGCTCGTCCGTTTGTTCATCTAAAGCGCCCTGCAACCGGGTTGTGCGCGGCCAATACGGACAGTCTGTAGGGGAGGAAATCCGATAGGTTGAAGTCATCCGATGCCATCCGGAATGGCCCTCCCGCGATCGTTGCACCTGGAATTTTCTTGACGGATTGTCCCACGGCTCCCTATTCGTTGCAATTGTAACGATTCTGAAACGGCGGTTCTGGCATGGTTTATGGCCGACGCATGAAGGATCGAGGGGAGGGGAAAGATTGATGACTGGCACTGACAAAAGCGCGTTTAATCCGGGCGGAGGGGACAGGCCCAGCTATATGCCCGGTGGCGACTACTTCGAGCCCAAAGCGCTTTCCGATGCCCTGCCTCAAGTGATGAGCACGGTGCTCAAAGTTGTGCATACCCAGCCTTCCAGAAAAGAGACACAGCCTCAGGATGGTTACATCGACTGCTGGGCGGATATGGAAATAAACTTGGTCGGCACGCCGGGTAATGAATAACGCGATGCTTACGCTGTATTCCTACTGGCGCTCGACCACATCTTACCGCGTGCGGATAGCGCTGAATCTCAAGGGCCTGCCCTATCGTGTGGTTCCGGTGGACCTCGTGGCCGGGGACCAACGCAGCCCAGACTATGTGGCCAAGAACCCCATCAAGGGGGTGCCAACCTTGCTTCTTGAAGACGGGCGGGCGTTGACCCAATCGCTGGCAATCATGGCCTATCTGAACGAGATCGCGCCAGACCCTGCCCTTTTGCCCGAGCCTGCGTTTGAGCGGGCTCAGGTACTGGCCGCCGCACAGGTGATCGCGACGGACATTCATCCGATCAACAACCTCAAGGTGGTCAGCCACCTGAAAACTCATCACGGGCTGACCGCGGATGAGGGAACAGCATGGATGCGCCATTGGATGACTGAAGGGCTGCACGCCTATCAAGCGCTGCTGCCGGACGGCCCGAAATTCAGCTTTGCCGATCAACCGCTGCTTTGCGACCTTTGCCTTATCCCGCAGCTTTACAACGCCCACCGGTGGGGCGTTGAGATGACACCCTTCGCGCGGCTGCTTGAGATCGAAAAGGAGGCCCTGCGCCTCCCGGCCTTTGACGCCGCACGCCCCGAAAATCAGCCGGACGCCAATTGAAGGGCAGCTCATGCCTTCATGGGCTGAAAGCGGCAATACCGCCGGGACTGATGCTGAGTGTCTCAATGGACGTCCGGGGCGACACCTCGAACGCCTCTGGCGATCTTGAAAACAGGCGGACATCTAACCTGAAGCAATCGACATTGGCCCTATCACGCCTATTTTCAAATCTCACCGAATAGAGTTGTCGTCACTTTGCTGGTGGTCGCCCCCTAGCCGCATCGAATACCCTCGCATAAACAGTCTTTTTCTTCCGGAGCATCCATGAGCACCAAATATTTCGCGCCACACGGGGGACATCCCGGGCAAGAGCAGCTTCTCACTGATCGCGCAGTTTTCAAGGATGCCTATGCGGTCATCCCAAAAGGTACGATGCGGGATATCGTCACCAGCTTTTTGCCTTTTTGGGAGGATACGCGCCTGTGGGTCATCGCGCGCCCGATGAGCGGCTTCGCCGAGACATTTTCGCAATACATCATGGAGGTACAGCCCGGAGGCGGTTCTGAAAAGGCTGAGTTGGATCCGGAAGCCGAGGGCGTATTATTCGTTGTGGAAGGCGCGGCCACTTTGCGTGTCGGGGGCGAGACTTACGAGCTGAGCCCGGGCGGTTACGCATACCTGCCCCCGTCGAGCGCCTGGACCCTGCGAAACGAAGGCGATGAAGTCTTGCGCTTCCATTGGGTGCGCAAGGCATATGAGGCCGTCGAAGGGTTGGATATGCCCGATGTGTTGGTCCTGAACGAAAACGACATCGAACCGACGCCCATGCCGGGCACAGATGGCAAATGGTCGACGACCCGCTTTGTCGATCCGTCCGACCTGCGCCACGACATGCATGTCACGATTGTGACATTCGAACCGGGCGGCGTTATCCCCTTTCTTGAGACACATGTGATGGAGCACGGGCTCTATGTGTTGGAGGGCAAAGCCGTCTACAATCTGAACAATGATTGGGTCGAGGTCGAGGCTGGCGATTACATGTGGCTCCGCGCTTTTTGCCCCCAGGCATGCTATGCGGGTGGCCCGGGGCGGTTCCGGTACCTGCTTTACAAGGACGTAAATCGCCATATGGCGCTCCGTCCCGGCGCCGCGTCATACCCTCAACATCAGCGCCTCAAGGCTGCGGCCGAGTAACGCTGCCCCCGATTGCGAGGCTCAATTGGTGAGCCGCCTTGATGACGGGGCGGCTCAATTCTTCGACCTCGGACACGCCGACCCTGCTTGTTGGCCCGGATATCGAGATTCCCGCGACAGCTTCGCCATTCATGTCGAATACCGGCGCCGCGATACAGCGCATGCCTTCGTTCCTCTCTTCATTATCAACTGAAAAGCCGCTTTCCCGAATGGCTTCGAGATTCTGGCGCAGGGCCGTCGGATCGATGATCGTATGTGCGGTAAACCGCGTCATCTGCCCCTTCGAGAGTAGTTTGTCCAAACGCTCAGGATCCATATATGCGAGCAACGCCTTGCCAATGCCGGATGCATGCATCGGAGAAAGGCTGCCGGGCGGGAAAAAGGCGCGGATGTTCGCATGTGTCTCCACTTGGCTCAGAAAAAGGACCGCCTCTTCTTTTCCGACGCCGATATTAGCTGTTTCACCGGTCGTTTCCATCAGCTTTCGCATGATGGGTCGCGCTCGATCGACAAGACTTGTGCGCCGAAGGAAACGCGCGCCGATCACAAACGCGCGCGGACCAATGTACCAAACCTGCTCTTCGTGATCGAATTCGACCAGCCCCCTGCCCTCAAGGGTTACAAGGATACGGTAGACGGTCGCTGGCGATTGGCGCATCTCATCTGCCAGCTTAGAGAGCGGCTTGCCCTGCGCTTCGCTGAGATACTCGAACACCTCCATGGCCCGGTCGAGCGATTTGATCGTGTTCTGCGCGGTCTTGTCCGTCCAGCCACGGGGCCTTCCGCGTGCTTTCCGACCAGTTCCTGAACCATTGTCTTGAGATTCCATAAGAACCTTTCGTTTCTATGTGAAAGCCGAAATCACCATGTGAAAAATATAACGCACTGACAACATTCATCTTTACGCATGAACCCAAAAACTGAAACCCTATTTCAAAAAAATATCGGTTCGCGCTGGTTCCGTCTATTGTGAAGCCAACAACGGAAGGAGACCGTCCATGAGCTTTCAAAATCCCGTTTTCATCCCGGGCCCGACCAACATTCCCGAGAGCCTGCGCAAGGCTTGCGACATGCCTACGATCGACCACCGGTCACCGCTGTTTGGGCAAATTCTACATCCCGCTCGCGCAAGTGTTCGTAAGATCCTCAAAAGCGACAACGCAGAAATCTTCATTTTTCCGTCCACCGGCACGGGGGGGGTGGGAAACTGCGCTGACCAATACGCTCTCATCGGGTGACAAAGTGCTTGCGGCACGCAACGGCATGTTCAGCCATCGTTGGATCGATATGTGCCAGCGTCATGGTCTTGCTGTGCAGACAGTCGAAACCGCATGGGGCGCAGGGATCCCAGCGGATCGCTACGAAGAGATCCTGACCGCTGACAAAAGCCATGAGATCAAGGCCGTTCTTGCCACGCATAATGAAACAGCCACCGGCGTGAAATCAGACATTGCGGCCGTGCGCCGTGCGCTGGACGCATCGGGCCATCCAGCGATGCTGTTGGTGGATGGTGTTTCGTCGATTGCCTCAATGGATTTCCGTTTCGACGAATGGGGCGTGGATGTTGCCGTGACCGGGTCACAAAAAGGCTTCATGCTGCCCGCTGGTCTCGCCATCGTTGGCTTCTCACCCAAGGCGATGGAGGCCACCAAAACCGCCTCTCTGCCCCGCACGTTTTTCGACGTACACGACATGGCCAAAGGCTACGCGAACAACGCCTATCCCTATACGCCTGCTGTGGGACTGCTGAACGGTCTGAACCAAGCCTGCAACATGCTGCTGACCGAAGGTCTGGAGAACGTGTTTGCCCGGCACTTCCGGATTGCGGAGGGTGTGCGCGCGGCGGTGGGCGCTTGGGGCCTTGATCTTTGCGCCACGGACCCTTCGGTTTACTCTGACACTGTCAGTGCCATTCGGACGCCCGAAGACTTCAACGCAACCGATATCGTGACACATGCCGCCAACAAGTATGGCGTGGCCTTTGGCGTGGGGCTCGGTGAGGTCGCGGGCAAGGTCTTCCGGATTGGCCACCTCGGCAGCCTGACGGATGTCATGGCACTCTCCGGCATCGCGACCGCAGAAATGTGCATGGTCGATCTTGGATTGGACATCAAACTCGGCTCCGGGGTCGCGGCGGCCCAAGAATACTATCGCGGCCATACCGCGGCAGCGCAAAAAGACGCGGCGTGATGAAGGATTACCAGATGTACATCCCGACGTACGAGGACATGTTGGACGCCCACGCGCGGATCGGCCCCTATATTCGCCGCACGCCGATCCGCACCTCGGACTACCTCAACGAACTTGCCGGTTGCGAGCTGTTCTTCAAATGCGAGAACTTTCAAGAGCCGGGTGCCTTTAAGGTGAGGGGCGCCTCGAACGCGGTGTTCGGGCTTAGCGAGGAGCAGGCGGCCAAAGGCGTCGCAACACATTCCTCAGGCAACCATGCATCCTGCCTGTCTTATGCCGCTATGAAGCGCGGCATTCCATGCAACGTGGTGATGCCCCGCACAGCCCCTCAGGCAAAGAAGGATACGGTGCGCCGTTTTGGCGGTGTCATTACCGAATGCGAGCCGTCGACCAGTTCCCGTGAGGCGACCTTTGCCGAGGTGCAAGCTGCGACAGGGGGCGATTTCGTACACCCCTACAACGATCCCCGAGTGATCGCCGGACAGGGCACATGTTCGAAAGAATTCATTGAGCAGACGGATGGTCTTGATGCTGTGGTGGCGCCAATTGGTGGTGGCGGCATGATATCGGGCACCTGCCTCACCCTCGCGACCCTCGCGCCCGAAACTCATATCATCGCGGCCGAGCCTGAACAGGCAGACGACGCTTACCGCAGCTTCAAGGCGGGCCATATTATCGCCGACGATGCCCCAAAGACCATTGCCGACGGGCTTCTGGTCCCGCTCAAGGACCTGACTTGGCATTTTGTCTCAAACCACGTGTCCGAAATCTACACGGCATCCGAGCAAGAGATCATTGAGGCGATGAAGCTGACCTGGAAGCATCTGCGCGTGGTCATGGAGCCATCCTCTGCAGTGCCGCTTGCGACAGTTCTCAAGAACCCCGAAGCCTTTAGGGGCAAGCGCGTCGGCCTGATCATCACGGGCGGCAATGTCGACCTCGACAAGCTGCCGTGGCTGAACGCCGCCTGATCTCAAATATCGACTGAAAAACGAAGGAGCACGGACATGAAAGATATGACCAATCTCGACGAATTCGAAGTGGGCTACGATATCCCGGCAAAACCGGGCATGGACGAGGCCGACATCCAAACCCCGAGCCTTGTGCTTGATCTTGACGCGCTGGAGCGCAACATCAAGAAAATGGGAGACTACGCCAAGGCGCACGGCATGCGCCACCGGACCCATGGCAAGATGCACAAGTCGGTCGATGTCCAAAGGCTTCAAGAAAAGCTCGGCGGTGCATGCGGTGTCTGCTGCCAAAAAGTCTCAGAGGCCGAAGTCTTTGCGCGGGGCGGCATCAAAGATATCCTCGTCTCGAACCAAGTACGCGATCCCGCCAAAATCGACCGCCTCGCCCGTCTGCCCAAGCTTGGCGCCCGCACGATCTGTTGCGTTGACGACCTTGCCAATGTGGCTGATCTGTCATCGGCGGCGCAAAAACATGGCACCGAGATCGAATGTCTTGTCGAAATCGATTGTGGCGCGGGGCGCTGCGGTGTGACCACCACGCGTGACGTGGTGGCGATTGCCAAGGCCATCGACGGTGCCGAGGGGCTTAAGTTTTCCGGCCTGCAAGCCTATCAAGGCGCAATGCAGCACCTCGACAGCTATGACGAACGCAAGGCGAAAATCGATATCGCCGTGGCGATGGTCAAAGATGCGGTCGATACGTTGAAGGCAGAAGGTTTGGACTGTGACATCGTCGGCGGTGGCGGCACTGGCTCCTACTACTTCGAGTCCAACTCGGGTGTGTATAACGAACTGCAGTGCGGCTCCTATGCCTTCATGGACGCGGACTATGGGCGCATCCTCGACAAAGACGGCAAACGCATCGACCAAGGGGAATGGGAGAACGCCTTTTTCATCCTCACAAGCGTCATGAGCCATGCAAAGGCGGACAAGGCGATCGTCGACGCTGGCCTCAAGGCTCAATCCGTTGATAGCGGATTGCCAGTGATCTACGGGCGCGATGATGTCGAATATATCAAGTGTTCGGACGAGCATGGGGTGGTGATGGACCCAAACGGCGCGTTGAAGGTCAACGACAAGCTGAAGCTGGTTCCGGGTCACTGCGATCCGACCGCCAACGTCCATGATTGGTATGTTGGTGTTCGGAACGGCAAGGTTGAATGCCTCTGGCCAGTTTCGGCACGCGGTCACGCCTACTGATCTAGCGATGTAAGACAACTGCCCCATGTGTCTGCTTCCGGCGGGCACATGGGCGAACTGATTTGAAGCGTGTCAGAATACTCTTTTCCGCCCCAACCTGCGGCGCGACGTTCTCAAGCCATTGGCGAACTTCTCGGAGTCTTCTGAAACGAAATATTTGGAGAGACACATGCTGATCGTACCTGAACGTGAGATCGCCAACCTAATGACCCGCGAGGCAGCTTTTGATGCTATCGAGAAAGTCTTTGCCGCAATGGCCTCCGGCGACGCCTACAACTTCCCCGTCGTACGCGAAGCGATTGGGCACGAAGATGCGCTTTACGGGTTCAAAGGCGGATTTGATCGCGCCGGGTTGAGCTTGGGATTGAAGGCCGGTGGATACTGGCCAAACAATCTTGAAAAACGCAACCTTATCAACCACCAGTCCACCGTATTCCTGTTCGATCCTGACACCGGCAAGGTCAAAGCGATGGTCGGTGGCAATTTGCTGACAGCGTTGCGTACGGCGGCGGCTTCGTCGGTTTCAATCAAACACTTGGCACGTGAAAACGCGACCGTCATCGGCATGGTAGGCGCAGGCCACCAAGCCACCTTCCAGCTACGTGCCGCATTGGAGCAGCGAAAGTTCGAGAAGGTGATCGGCTGGAACTACCACCCAGAGATGCTACCCAATATCGAGAAAGTCGCGCATGAGGCTGGGGTTCCCTTTGAAGCCGTCGATCTGCCCGGCATGACCGAAGCCGACGTCATCATCTCGATCACCTCCGCCTTTTCACCGTCTTTGATGGCCGATCACGTCAGCCCCGGAACCCATATCGCATGTATGGGCACCGACACCAAAGGCAAACAGGAGGTCGAAGCGGCCTTGCTGGCACGCGCCTCGGTGTTCACCGATGAGGTCGCCCAGTCCGTGAGCATCGGCGAGGCGCAACATGCCATTGCTGAAGGGCTTATCAAGGACACGGATGTCGCCCAGCTTGGCGCGGTCATCAATGGGACCAATCCGGGTCGCACGTCGGATCATCAAATCACACTGTTCGACGGGACCGGCGTGGGCCTTCAGGACCTCGCGGTGGCGGCCAAAGTCGTTGATTTGGCCGTTGAACAGGGCGTCGCAATCGACGTGGACTTCTAAGCCAAGACGCATTGAACTGGCCCAGAAACCGAAAGACTTTCTTTCAGCGCACAAACGGTAGGTTTCATGTTTTTGCCAATATCCCTGCTGTTTGTGGGGGCAGTTCTTGTGTTGAATGGTCTTTGGATGTCTGGGCGCATCTCGAATCGAGAGATTGTTGTCATCAACTTTGCCACAGCGGCAATTACCGCCACAGTCGCCGCTGTGTCACTCGTGCGCGCCACGACCGGGGATGAAATCCGCTCTGTTGCCCTGACGCTGCTGTTCAGCGCGACCTACCTTTGGGTGGCGGTTAACCGGTTGAATGGCGCCGATGGCCGCGGTTTGGGATGGTTCAGCCTGTTTGTCTCTCTTTCCGTGTTGCCTCAGGCCTTTTTAGCCCTCGCCTCTGCAGCGAAATTCATTGATATCTGGCTGGGCATTTGCTGGCTTATTTGGTCGGGTCTTTGGTTCATGTATTTCGTCACTTTGACGTTGAAGAAACCGGTTCAAGATCAAACAGCAGTTGCCACACTCCTAAGCGGCGTGCTGACTGCCTGGCTGCCCGCCCTTTTCCTGATGTACGGAGCTTGAACGTGACCCGCCAGCTAAGTGTCTTTATCAACGGTTTTGGTCGCATCGGCAGGACTTTGTTGCGCCAGATTTTACAAAATGAAAGCCAGTCCGCCGTCAAAGTCGTTGGCATCAACGATATCGCGCCACTCGAAACTTGCGCGTACCTGCTGCGCTACGACAGTGTTTTCGGTCCTTTACCCCTCCAAGTGGAAACGGGAGATCGCCAGATAACAATTGGCGGTCGCCCCATCCCATTTACCTGCGAACCGGACCTGCGGGCCTTGGATTTACGCGGTGTGGATGTTGTTTTGGAATGCACCGGAAGGGTCAAGGATAGAGACTTTGCAGAAGCAGGCATCGACGCTGGGGCATCGAATATTCTGATTTCCGGCCCGTCCGAGGTCGCCGACCAGACGGTTGTCTTAGGCGCCAACGAACAAGAACTTGGCGATGCGCGGATCGTGTCCAATGCGTCTTGTACGACCAATGCGATCACCCCCCTCCTCCGCACGATTGATCTAGGGCTTGGAATTTCCAGAGCACATGTCACGACCATTCATTGCTACACCGGGAGCCAACCGACTGTTGACCAGCCCGGTGCCAGTCTTGAAAGAAGCCGTGCTGCTGCTGTCTCAATGGTTCCGACAACAACCAGCGCGCTTAATCAAATCTTTAACGTCTTGCCAGAATTTCACGGACGCCTCAGTGTCAGCGCCGTCCGGGTTCCCTGCATCTCAGTTTCGGCAATCGATGCGACGCTGCAAATCTTGGAAAAGCCCGAAGGTTCTTTTGTCGAGTTCTTGCGCGAAGCCTTTGCAGACTCGACCCTCATTGGTCTGACAGAAGACCCCTGTGTTTCGACCGATTTTCGGAGCCGCCCTGAATCTCTGGTGATCGCCCTTCCCGAAACGCAATCAATCGAACAGCGCCAGCTGCGCGTTTTTGGCTGGTACGACAACGAATGGGGCTTCTCAGCACGCATGCTTGAAATGGCGGAACGCCTCGCGGCGAGAAGCCGATGATCTGCCGGGAATGACGCACCTCTGAAAGGTTGAAGATGTATTTCAGATGAGGGCCCCGCTCTGTGAGCGATGTCTGAACCTTGGGCAAACCAGCGCAGGCGAGCTGCACGCTGGCACAGGTGCAGCTATCGTTGCGGCCTTTGGAGGTGGCATCGCCTAGTGTTTTGAAACCCCCATATATCCTTTATCTGTTTGAGCCGCCCCCTTTGACGCTGCTCTCCGTCGGGCTGGCCAAGTCCCGAAATGAACCCGGCGATCTCGGCGCGCACTTCTTCCAGCCCTAGCAGTTACCCACGAAAAAAATGCGGCGCAGAGACCTGCGCCGCATTTGCTATTCCTATTCCGCAGCAATCATCTCACCGCGAAAGCGACATCAGACGCGGTCACTCTGCGCGAGTGATCCGCTCCCTTGTCCTGCCATACCGCCAGAGACTTCCTCGGTGGCTTCACCCGAAAGCTCCTCGGGCAGTACCAGATTAAGAACGATGGCGATGAGGGCCGCAGGCAGAATGCCCGAAGTCCCTAGGACTTTCAGCGTGCCCGGCAGATACTGAAGCGCATCCGGCTCAAGCTGCAGGCCCAGACCAAGTGACAGCGCGATGGCAAAAATGACCATGTTGCGACGGTTCCAGTTCACATCGGACAGCATCGAGATACCAGCCGCGACCACCATGCCGAACATCACGATGACACCACCGCCCAGCACTTCGATCGGGATCGAAGAGATCACCGCACCGATTTTGGGAACAAGACCGCATATGATCAGAAAAATCGCCCCGATTGTAACGACCATCCGGCTCATCACACCCGTCATGGCGATGAGACCTACGTTCTGACTGAACGACGTATTGGGCAGCGCGCCGAACATGCCCGAGATGGCCGTGCCGATCCCATCTGCATAGGTCGCCCCTTGGATTTCGCGGTCGCTCGCCTCGCGGCCTGCGCCCCCTTTGGTGATCCCGGAAACATCGCCAACAGTTTCGATGGCCGAGACGAAAGACATGGCACAAAAGCCGATGACCGCGGCGGCCGAGAATTCGATGCCAAAGTGTAGCGGGTTCGGCAGCGCAAAGCTTGCCGCTTGACCTACATTGCCAAGATTGACCTGACCAAGCGCAAAGGCGACGACATAGCCAACCAAAAGGCCGATCAGAACGGCCGACACAGAAAGCATGCCGCGGGTAAAGAACTTCAGGCCGAGGGTCACCAAAATCACGGTACCTGCCATGAACCAGTTGAGCCCGGAGCCGTATTCTTCGGTGCCGATTGCAGGCACACCCCCTGCCGCATATTGAACACCGACCTTGACCAGAGCCAGGCCAATCATGGTCACGACCAAGCCAGTGACCAACGGCGGCAGTGCAAAACGAAGTCTCCCGATGAATAGCCCCAAAAAGGCGTGGAACAGGCCACCGGCGACGATACCCCCCATCAGGACCGCAATCGCGTCCACGCCCTTCCCGGCGACAAGCGGGATCATGATTGGAATAAAGGCAAACGATGTCCCCTGCACGATCGGCAAACGCGCGCCAATCGGACCTACGCCGATCGACTGAAACAGCGTCGCGACCCCGGCAAAGAACATGGACATCTGTATCATGTAGATCATTTGCGGGAAATCAGGGCTGTTTGAGCCAAAGCCGAAACCTGCAGCGCCGCACACGATGATCGCCGGAGTGACGTTCGATACGAACATAGCCAGCACGTGCTGGATCCCCAGCGGCACCGCTTTTGTGAGCGGCGGGGTGTAATTTGGATCGCGGAGTTGGTCCGGCGTTCCGATGGATGCATCAGACATTATAATTGTCCCTCCCTATGGATGCGTGAGCCGGCGCTTTTTTTGCCGAGTTATTTATTATCGCTCGATGATGAATGGCTCATCGAACCAATGTTCCTCCAGATTTGGCCCCTCGCTGACGCGGTCGACGACCATGAAAAGCCCCGGATCGGACAGCGGACACAAAACCCCGTGCCAGACGTTGCGCCCGATGTTTACGCCCTGCCCCGGCCCAGCAATAAAGGCCCGGGGCGCAACCGGAGCACCGTCTTTATCTTCGGCTAGCACGACCAGATATTCGCCTTCCTGCATCGGCAGAAAAGCTTGGCTGCCCAAAGGATGACGCTCCATCATTTCCATTTTGAAAGGCATGGAGAACGATGTGGATTGAAAGACGCTGACCCCTACGCGACCATCAACGTCGAGGGTCGCCCGATCATGAAAACGTCCGCAACGCCCTTGGTTTATGAACTTGTCGGGCGTGTCTGATGCATCGATCAGTTCTGCTAGCCCCGCAATGGCATCGGAATTAATTGTGGTTGCCGTCAAAACGTTGTTCATGATGCAAACCTCTCAATCAGGCGCAGTTCTGCAATTCGCTCAACCTGTCGGCAGGCTTCGGAGAACTCGGTATCGCGGTCATTTTTGATACGGCGGTGAAATGCCTCAAGAATGCTCGATTTGGTGTTATCCTTCACGGCGATGATGAAAGGAAAGCCGTGCCGCTCAACGTATTCAGCGTTGAGGTTCTGGAAGGTCTCCCGTTCTTCGTCGGTCAGCAAATCCAGTCCGGCACCCGCCTGTTCGGCAGTGCTTTCCTTTGTGAGGCGCCCGGCTGCCGCCAGTTTTCCCGCCAAGTCAGGGTGGGCGGTCAGCACACCCAGCCGCTGTTCTTCGGATGCGTTACGGAACACACGCGCCAGTGCGTTGTGAATGCCTGCTGCATTGTCATGGGTCGCACCAAGCTCAAGATCAAAGGCACCCTCGGCAATCCAAGGGCTGTGTTCGAACATGCCACCAAATTCCGCGACAAAGGTTCCCCTGTCCATATCAGATGGCGCGGTCCCCTCGGCAGGCGGGTGCAGGCTTGCCCAGTGATCGGCGATCTGTTCCCTTGTGGCGAACCAGACGCCGTCGTGTTTCGCGAAATGTTCCAAGGCGCGCTTCAACGCCATTGCGCGGCCCGGACGCCCGATAAGACGACAGTGCAAACCGATCGAAAGCATCTTGGGCGCGCCTTCGGCCCCCTCGGCATAGAGCATGTCAAAGCTATCCTTGAGATAGCTCTCAAACTGATCACCGTTCGTGTATCCCGCTTGAATCGCGAAACGCATGTCGTTGCAGTCCATCGTGTAAGGCACGATCAACTGGTCCTTACCACCAGCCCGCACCCAGTAGGGCAAATCATCAGCATAGCTGTCGGCGATATAGGCGAAATCGCCCTCCTCGGCGGCAAGGTCCACAGTGTTCATGGAGCAGCGTCCGGTGTACCAGCCGCGCGGGGCCTCCCCCACCACTTCGGTATGCAGGCGGATTGCCTCGCGGATCTGGGCGCGCTCTTCCTGCGGCTCCATATCCTTGTGTTCGATCCATTTCAGACCATGGCTGGCAATCTCCCAGCCCGCCTCCTTCATCGCCTTGAGCTGCTGGGGCGCCCGCATAAGAGCGGTTGCTACACCATAAACAGTAATTGGCGTGTTTTTGAGCAGTTTGTGAACACGCCAGAACCCGGCGCGGCTGCCGTATTCATAGATCGATTCCATGTTCCAATGGCGTTGACCCTGCCAGGGAGCGGCCCCGGTGATTTCCGATAGGAACGCTTCAGACGCAGCATCACCGTGGAGAATATTGTTTTCCCCACCTTCTTCATAGTTCAGCACGATCTGAACGGCGATTTTTGCGCCATTCGGCCATTGCGCCGCTGGTACAGCGCCACCATAGCCGGTCATATCTCTTGGGTAACGTTTCACGCAAATATTCCTTTTCTTCTAAAACCCAACCTAAACAGGAAAAATGGATCTGTTTTTCAAAAAAATTTTAAAGGAGCCTTCTGTTAGTGGAGATTTGTCACTTAAAGGCATTCAGCCTAGAAACAGACAGCGTTTCAGGAGAAGTTAAAAATGGCTGGCTATCTTACAACCCATGTCCTCGACACCGCCCTTGGGTGCCCCGCCGAAGGGCTGAAAATTGAATTGTTTCGCATCAGCGGTGTTGAACGGCATCTGTTGAAAACGCTTACGACGAACAACGACGGGCGCACTGACGAACAAATCCTGCCTGAAGCAGAGTTCGAAGTGGGCGAATATGAACTGGTGTTCCACGCAGGCCCTTATCTGGATGCAAGCGGCACGCCGCCTGAAGACCCCCGGTTTCTAGGCGTCATACCGATCCGCTTTGGGATGTCCGAGCAATCGCACTACCACGTGCCCTTGTTGCTTTCTCCTTTCGGATACTCAACATATCGCGGAAGCTGAGGCTTCGACCCACTGATTGCTTCGCTAGATTGTCGCGGCGATGCGATCAACCATGAACTCCATGAAAAGGCGCGTTTTCGGGTCCTGTCTACGACGATGCGTAAATAGGCACGCCATCTGAATCGGCTCGGGAGGCGTCTTTTCAGCGACAGGCACCAAAGCGCCGGTCCGCAAGTGTTCTGCAATTTCGAAAACCGGCTTCATTGCGACGCCATGACCGGCAAGTGCCCAATCGGTGAGCACGTCCCCGTCATCTGACTCATAGCGCCCCGAGACACGAAATCGCTTGGGGCCGTCCGGTGTCGTTAGCCGCCATTGAAATTCGGTCGCCCCCGGAAAGCGAAGGCTCAGGCATTCATGTCCCTCCGCCACCAGCGCGCTTCCGCTGTCGGGCATGCCACGGCGCGCAATATAGTCCGGCGATGCGCAGAGCACCCGCTCCACGTCTGCAATTTTTCGGATGCGCAGATTGCTGTCCTCGGGCTGCCCCAGAAAGAATGCCAAATCCAGACCCTCTGTGGTCAAGTCCACTTTCCGGTCGGACAAACGCAACCTCACGCTGACTTCGGGATAGTTCTTCAAGAAACCCGGGACCTGCGGGGCGATTAACCTACGACCGACACCTAAAGGCGCCGCAACATAGAGCGATCCTTTCAGGTTCTCGGTGATGTTGACGATCTGCGCCTCGGCGCTTTCGACGGCTTCGAGGATTTCAGTCGCCCCGCGGTAGAACGACTTGCCCTGCTCGGTCGGGGATAGACTGCGTGTCGTCCGTTGAAAAAGTCTGACGCCAAGCCGTTCTTCTAATTGTGAAATCCGTGATGACGTAACAGCTGGAGATATCCGCAAATCCCGCCCCGCGGCAGACATGCTGCCCAGTTCATAGACGCGCACAAAAGTGCGGATGTTATCGAAGTAGGACATTATTCTGTCTTTTTTGATGCTGCTTGGTCCTTTACGGCGATACCAGAACAAACCCGTCTCGCCTAGGGTGTTAGAAAATTCGAATCTAAGGAGACCAGCCATGTACGATTTGGCAATTCTGTGGGACTGGATCGCGTTCAGCGTCCGCTGGCTACATGTGATCACTGCAATGGCGTGGATCGGTGCGTCGTTCTATTTTATCGCGCTCGATCTAATGCTTAAACCAAACGACGCCCTGCCCGACGGCGCCTACGGCGAAGAATGGGAAGTACATGGCGGGGGTTTTTATCACACAGTCAAATATCTGGTCGCGCCCGCCCGGATGCCAGAGCACCTGACATGGCACAAATGGCAAAGCTACAGCACTTGGTTGTCAGGGGCGGCGCTCTTGATGATCATCTACTGGGTCGGCGGTGAATTGTTCCTACTCGACCCCACCAAAGCCGATATTTCGCTGTTTCAGGGCATCCTGATCTCCGGCGGCTCCCTGACGATTGGCTGGTTGCTCTATGATGCGATGTGCAAATCCAAATTGGCCAACCACCCTACAGTTCTGATGCTGCTTTTGTTCGTAATCCTTGTGATCATGTCATGGGGATACAACCAAATTTTCACCGGCAGGGCGGCGTTGCTGCATCTCGGCGCTTTCACGGCGACGATCATGACCGCCAATGTGTTTTTCCAGATCATGCCCAACCAACGGGTCGTTGTCGAAGACCTTAAGGCCGGTCGCACACCTGACGCGAAATACGGCAAGATCGCCAAGGTGCGCTCGACCCACAACAACTACCTTACCTTGCCGGTGGTGTTCCTGATGCTGTCGAACCATTATCCGCTGGCATTTGGAACAGAGTTCAGCTGGATCATCGCAAGCCTGATCTTTTTGACCGGTGTCACCATTCGCCACTACTTCAACACGATGCACAAAACCGGTTCCGGTCCGCATTGGACTTGGGCGGTGACCGTGCTGCTTATGGTTTTGATCGCATGGCTTTCCACCATCAGAACGGGGGAGACATGGGAGGACGCAGAAGCCCGAGATCTGACGGCATATGAGCAGGCCTATGCCTCTGCTGAGGGGTTCGAGAGCGCTTACGATACCGTCATCGGCAATTGCTCTATGTGCCATGCCCGAGAACCAGTCTGGGGCAATATGCAGTGGGCGCCAAAGGGGGTCTACCTTGAGACCCCCGGCGACGTTGCGCGTCATGCGGACCAGATCTATCTCCAAGCGGGCGTGAGCCACGCCATGCCCCCGCCAAATGCTGTACAAATGGACGAGGAAGCGCGACGCAACATTGTCGCTTGGGTGCGCGAAGTGCGTAGCCAGTAACGCTCCGCATCCCGCATTTATTTCAAAGATTTATCGGCACCGACAGCGCGCGTTCACTACTGCAATTGGCAAAAAACCTTTGGCGCGGCGGCAGGCACCCGGCCATCCGTCACACCAGAGTGCAACGCTGAACGGGCGTCGAACTCAGACGAAGAAGCGTTTGCTGTTTCGTGCGATGTGATCAACGAACAGACGAACCTTTGGATCCTGAAGCTTTTTGTGGGGATACAGGCAGCCAAAAATGGTCGGCTTTGGCGGAGTGTGCGGTAATACCTCAACAAGTCGTCCCGACTTGAGGTGTTCACGCACATCAAAGCGCGGCTTGTTGATGATCCCACGCCCGGCCAGCGCCCAATCGGTCAGTACATCACCGTCATCGGCATCGAACCGACCGCGAACCTCCAGTTTTCGGGGGCCCATATCGGTCTGAAGTGTCCAATAATACTCTGGCGATCTTGGATACCGCAGCAAGAGGCAGTTGTGCGCCTGATCGTGAAGATCGTCAGGCGTCATCGGCGTTCCACAACGCGAAAGATAATCCGGAGAGGCACATAAGACCCGATCGCAATCCGCGAACTTTCGCAGCTTCATCGTGGAATCACTCGGCTCCCCGATGAAGAAGGCGATATCGAGCCCGTCTGCCATGATGTCTACCCGTCGGTCGGACAGCCGCATCCTTATCTCAGTATCAGGATAGGTTTCAGAGAATTCCGGGACCAAAGGTGCAACTATTCGACGCCCGACCCCAAGCGGTGCCGTGATCCGCAGGGCCCCTCGCGGGGCGTCGGAAAAGCTGGCGACCCGGGCCTCGGCGTTATCCAGCGCCTGCAAAATAGCATGGGCCTCATCGTAAAAAACGGTACCGACCTCTGTCGGGGTTATCGAGCGGGTCGTCCTGTTAAACAGGCGCACGCCGAGATGTTTCTCTAGCTCTTTCAAACGCTTGCTGGCGACTGCTGGCGTCAGCCTCAGGTCCCGCCCGCCCGCGGTGATACTTCCCAAGTCCATCACGCGAACGAAGACGCGCAAGCTTTCGATATAAGACATACGGCGCCCCCCCTTCCACATGAACATGCCCAAGGTCCGATGAATTTTCAACGTTTTGTTGAAAGTATTTAGCGTTTCCGGTGATTTTTTTACCTAAACAACTGTGTCTATCGTAGCGGCGACGATCACAGCCAGACTGGCGATTGGGAGGCACCCCTTGGACTATCAACGCGACATCCGTTTCATTCTCAACGGCACAGACGTGGCGCTGGACGACGTTTCAGCCAGCCAAACGCTTTTGGACTTTCTTCGGCTCGAACGCCGTCTGACCGGGTCAAAAGAAGGCTGCGCCGAAGGCGATTGCGGCGCCTGTACCGTACTGGTGGGCCGGCTTGGCAATGCCGGGCTGGTCTATGAGCCCATCAATGCCTGCATTCGGTTTCTGGCCTCGATCAACGGTTGTCATGTGGTCACGGTCGAGCATCTCTCCGGCCCGAAAGGTCGGCTGCACCCTGTTCAGGAAGCAATGATTGAACATCACGGGAGCCAATGTGGTTTCTGCACGCCCGGATTTGTCATGTCGCTTTATGCGCTCTGGATGCAGGCGCCCGAACCAACATCGCAAGAGGTTGAGACGGCCCTACAGGGGAACCTGTGCCGCTGCACCGGCTATGAGCCCATCATCAAGGCAGCGGTGGCCGTGTCGCGCTATGGCACGCCATCATCGGATCTTCTGAATGCCGAACCCGCGCAGATAACGACGCGACTGCAAGCGCTTCAGCATGGCAGGCGCATCGTCTCCGGACCCAAAGACAACCTGAGCATCATCCCGGCTAACGTGGATGATCTGGCCGATTGCCTTTTGAGCTACCCGAACGCAACCATCGTGGCGGGGTCCACAGACGTCGGGCTTTGGGTGACAAAATTTCTGCGTAAAATCGGGCCCGCGATTTTCACCGGCCATCTGAACGCGCTGAAAACAGTTGAGCGTCAGGGAGGGCAGCTAAAAATCGGGGCTGGGGCCAGCTACACCGATTGTCAGGCCATTCTGTCAGAGCACCTGCCTCATCTTCTCCCCTATTGGAACCGTATCGCGGGATGGCAGGTGCGAAACATGGGCACGGTCGGGGGCAATATCGCCAACGGTTCTCCTATCGGTGATACCCCGCCCGTCCTGATCGCGCTTGGCGCAGAGATCACGCTCCGCCACGGTGCTGCCCGTCGAAACGTGCCTCTTGAAAAGTTCTTTATAGACTATGGCAAGCAGGACCGCGCACCGGCGGAATTTGTCGAGAGCATTCAGGTTCCCCTGCCCGGCCCCGATGATTTGAACGCCGCCTATAAAATCTCCAAACGGCGCGACGAGGATATCT
Organism: Sulfitobacter sp. D7; assembly: GCF_003611275.1. Taxonomy (NCBI): domain Bacteria; kingdom Pseudomonadati; phylum Pseudomonadota; class Alphaproteobacteria; order Rhodobacterales; family Roseobacteraceae; genus Sulfitobacter; species Sulfitobacter sp. D7. Next base: position 871,288 of record NZ_CP020694.1, on the reverse strand, counting down.
CGTCGGTGGCCGTTGGCATCCATATGACGGTAACCGGAAACGTCATCAGCAATGCCCGCATTGCCTTTGGCGGCATGGCCGCGACACCTAAACGTGCAACGGCGGCAGAAGCTGCGCTGAATGGTCAGCGCTGGACGCGAGAAAACTTCGAGGCCGCCGCAGCAGCGCTGGCCGAGGATTTCGAACCGCTTACGGACTGGCGCGCCTCCGCGGCGTATCGAAAGCTCTCTGCTCAGAATCTTCTGCGCCGTTTTTATCTGGAACAGGATGCGCAAAGCGCCGCTCCCGTTCAACTCATCAACGCTTAAAGCAAGGAGACGCAAAAATGAAAGACAACGTTTCCATTACCGGCACCGCCCACAGCGACCGCATTCATGACAGCGCGTCAAAACACGTCACTGGCGCGGCAGACTACACCGACGACATTACGCTGCCCGAAGGCACGTTGCATGCCTATCTAGGTGTCTCGGATGTTGCCCATGCGACGCTTTTGGACATCGACTATACCGATGTTCTGGCAACTCCGGGCGTGATCGGCATCCTAACCGCCGAGGATGTGCCAGGCGTCAACGACCTAAGCCCCACGGGACTGAAGGATGAGCCAGTTTTCCCCACTGATTTGATTCAATTTCATGGCCAACCCCTGTTTGCGGTGATCGCAGAGACACGGGACATTGCGCGCCACGCCGCAGAAAAAGCCAAGATCAACTGTGATGTTTTACCCCATGCGCTTGATCCCATTCAGGCGCAACAGGCGGGATACCCACACGTCACCGCTCCGTTGAAACTCGAACGCGGCGATGTCGATGGGGCGCTGGAAACCGCCAGCAATCGGATCAAGGGCAGGATTGCTGTGGGCGGACAGGACCACATGTACCTCGAAGGGCATATCGCCTTGGCCATTCCCGGGGAAGACGATGATATCATCGTTCATTCCTCCACCCAGCACCCCTCCGAGGCGCAGCATATGGTGGCTCAAGTTCTCGGCGTGCCCTCGAATGCGGTTGTGGTGAACGTGCGCCGCATGGGCGGCGGGTTCGGCGGCAAGGAAAGCCAAATGAACCTGTTCTGCGCTGTAGCCGCAATGGCGGCGAAAAAGTGGAACCGCGCCGTGAAGATCCGCCCCGACCGGGACCAAGACATGACGGCTACGGGGAAACGCCACGATTTTGTAATCGATTACGATGTGTCTTTCGACGCGGCGGGACGCATCGAAGCGGTGAATGGCAGCTTTGCTGCACGGTGCGGTTTTTCATCCGACCTCTCGGGCCCCGTGACCGACCGTGCCCTCTTTCACGCCGATAACGCTTATTTTTACCCGAATGTGCGGCTTGAAAGCCATCCGATGAAGACCAACACAGTCTCCAACACGGCTTTTCGTGGCTTTGGCGGCCCGCAGGGTGTGGTGGCGGCTGAACGAATTATCGAAGAGATCGCCTATGCCACAGGCCAAGATCCACTGGACGTGCGCAAGGCGAACTTCTACGGCGGCAAAGGGCGAGACATCACGCCCTATCATCAGAAAGTCGAAGACTGCATTCTCGAACGGCTTGTCGAGGAGTTGGAAACCACCTCTGACTACCGCCAGCGCCGCAAAGACATCATGGCCTTCAATGAGACCTCGCCGGTGCTCAAAAAGGGGATTGCCCTGACCCCGGTCAAGTTCGGGATCTCGTTCACGGCCACGTGGTACAATCAGGCTGGCGCATTGGTGCATGTCTATAACGACGGCTCGATCCACCTGAACCACGGCGGCACAGAGATGGGTCAGGGGTTGAACACCAAGGTGGCACAGATTGTCGCCGAGGCGTTTCAGGTCGATTTTGAGCAGATCAAGATTACCAAAACCACCACTGAGAAAGTGCCGAACACGTCAGCAACCGCTGCCTCCAGCGGAACCGACCTGAACGGCATGGCCGCGCTCAACGCGGTGGAACAGATCAAAGCGCGGTTGGTCGAATTTGCGACAAGAACTTGGGATGTTACCGCAGAAGAGGTAAGTTTCCACGCCAATCATGTGTTTATTGGCAAAGACATCCTGACATTTGCGGAGTTCATCAAGCAGGCCTATCTTGCCCGCGTGCAGCTTTCGGCGGCCGGTTTCTACAAGACGCCGAAAATTCACTGGGACCGCGCCAAAGGCCAAGGGCGTCCGTTCTATTACTATGCTTACGGGGCAGCATGCTCTGAAGTGACAATCGACACATTGACGGGCGAATACCGTGTCGAGCGTACCGACATCCTGCATGATGTGGGCCGTTCCCTCAATCCGGCGCTCGACAAAGGCCAGGTCGAAGGCGCGTTCATCCAAGGCATGGGCTGGCTCACAACCGAAGAGTTATGGTGGGACAATGCCGGACGACTGCGGACCCATGCGCCCTCTACATATAAAATTCCCCTCGCTTCCGACCGCCCCCGCATATTCAACGTGAACCTCGCCGACTGGTCGGAGAACCGCGAACTGACCGTGAAGCGCTCCAAGGCGGTAGGAGAGCCGCCCTTCATGCTTGGCATTTCGGTGTTCGAAGCGCTGTCGATGGCTGTCGCTTCGGTGGCCAACTACCGCGCGTGTCCGCGTCTTGATGCGCCGGCCACGCCGGAACGGGTGTTGCTGGCTGTGGCACGGTTGCAGGCCGAGGGGTGAACCATGTCGAATAACGCCGTTTCTTTGGATGAATTTCTTGCGGCACATGCATCGGTCATTCGCGTCGCACTGACCCGCGTGCGTGGTTCCTCCCCCCGGAACGAGGGAACTGAGATGTTTACCTCTGCCCAAGGGCTTTGGGGAACGATAGGCGGTGGCCAGCTGGAATTTCTGGCCATCCAAGCAGCGCGGGACATGCTGCAGAGCGGAGATTTGGTGCGAGAGTTGGACGTGCCGCTTGGCCCTGAGATCGGCCAATGCTGCGGGGGAAGGGTCGAAATCCGCCTGACGCGGATGCGGTCATCAGACAAGCGCGCCGCAGCGGACCGGGCTCGCGAGACAAAAGCCGCCCTGCCTCATGTCTATGTCATGGGGGCCGGTCATGTCGGGCGGACCTTGGCCGACCTGTTTCAACATTTGCCCGTCAGATGCATCCTGATTGACACCCGAACCGAGGAGATCGCTCTCAATACGGCAGCGGTAGAGACCCGTATCAGCGTGCTGCCAGAGGCCGATATCTGGAGCGCGCCAGCAGGCAGTGCCTTTATCGTTCTGACCCATGATCATGCGTTAGACTTTCTGCTGACCTCCGCCGCGTTGGAACGGGGTGATGCCTTGTACGTCGGTATGATCGGCTCGGCGACCAAGCGCGCAAAATTTAAAAACTGGGCGCGCATGCACTGCGACGGCCAAACGATCGAACATTTGAATTGCCCCATTGGGGCATGCGGTAGCCGCGACAAGCGGCCCAGCGTCATTGCAGCCTTCGTGGTTGCCGAGGTGATCGCTGAATTGACCACTGAAACTGCCGCAACCGCCCCGATCGGGGCAATAGAAGCGCCCCACGGGCGCGCATATCTGGGCCGAACGGGGAGACTGGCCTGATTGGCCAGAGGCGTTCCGCCCTATCAGTGGAGGAGACCGTCATGGACGGGAGGATTTATAACTACAAGCTGTTTGCACGCAGCGATTTTAACGCTTTTTGGGCGTTATTTACCGACAACCTTGTGAACTTGCTGATCCTGACTGGCGTTTGCCAGTTCGTTTTTCAGATGCCACCCGAAATCGTTTTTGGCCGCATCGTACCCGGCGCGGCCATCGCCATTTTGGCCGGTGTTGCGGTCTATACCTATATGGCCAAATGGGCAGCCAACAAACAGGGCAAAGACGTGACCGCCCTGCCCTATGGCATCTCGACACCCGTGATGTTCGTCTATCTGTTCGGAGTCATCGGGCCAATCTACTGGGCCACGAACGACCCGTTGCTGGCATGGCAGGTCGGCATCGGGGCTGGCTTCATGGGCGGTGTCGTCGCTGCACTTGGGGCTATCGTCGGGCCGTGGTTGAAAGAGATCACGCCGCGCGCGGGCATGCTAGGCACCCTATGCGGCATCGCGCTTGTGTTTATCGGCTCGGTGCCCTTGGCGCAGATTTTCGAAAGCCCGATCATCGCCTTCACGTCGTTGTTGTTCATCCTATGGGGGCTGATCGGACGGTTTCGCCTTCCGGGCAACTTGCCTGCCGGTCTGGTGGCAATCGCTGCGGGTACAGTGATCGCCATTGTCTTGGGGGAGTCCAAAGTTGACGTAAGCGGAATCGGGTTCTACCCGCCGGTTCCCTACATCGGCGATCTACTTGCCGGCATTCAGTACCTGTTCGCGAACCCTGAACTGTTCCTCGTGCTGATCCCGGTGCAGATCTACAACTTCATCGAAACCATGAACAACGTGGAATCTGCGGAAGCGGCAGGCGACCACTATCCGGTCGGTCTGTGTCAGGTTACCGATGGGGCGGGCACGATGCTGGGCGCACTCTTTGGATCGCCCTTTCCGACGACTGTCTACATCGGCCATCCCGCCTACAAACGGCTTGACGCACATGCGGGCTATATCATTGGTGTTGCTGTCGTCATCGCCGCTGCCGCATTTGTCGGGCTCTTGTCGTTCCTTGCAGGTCTGATCCCGGTTGCCGCGGCCGCACCGGTCTTGGTCTTCGTATCCGTCAGCCTGATCACCAATACGGCATGGGCGGTAAAGCCGATGCATATGGCCGCCGTGTCCTTCGCCATCCTGCCGCATATCTCGGCCTTCTTGGTGACCAAGTGGGGTTCGTTGATGAATGCCCTGCGCAGTTCCGGCGTTGAGGGTCTGCCATCTTTGGGTGACGAAGCGCTCACCGCTGCGCTTTTGATGGAAGGCGCACATTACGAAGGCCATCTGGCGCTTAGTCAGGGGGCGATTATCACCGGACTTATCTGGGGTGCGATCGTCGCTGACATCATTGACGGCCGCTTCAAAATGGCAGGCGGTTTTGCAATCGCAGCGTCTTTGATGTCGTCGGTCGGGATCATTCATTCCTACAAGCTGCAACTGCCGCAGCTGGACCCGATCACCATAGGCTACTTGATCGTCGGCGCCTTCATGTACCTATATCCGTTGGTCGCACCGAAAGAGGACCTAGAGCACCGCATTGTTGTGCCCGATGAGCCAGACTTCATGGATGAAGATATGCCCGCCCATCAGGCGTAACCAAACGATGGGCGGCAGGTCGCCGCCCCTCTAAACTCTTCCCTAGATTTGAGAAACCTATGACCCAAAAACTGCTTCGCGGTCGCCTGTTGACCTTTCACCGCGCGCCGCAAGATGGCTCTGATACCCAAGCCTACACCTACCTTGAAGATGCCGGTTTGTTGATCAGCGATGGCATCATTCAAGACAGTGGTCCCTTCGACAGTATATTGGCCAAAGCCCCCGATGTGCCGATCACGGATCACCGCCCCTATTTGATGATGGCAGGTTTCATCGACACCCATATTCATTTTCCGCAGGTGCAAGTGATCGCCTCATGGGGTTCGCAACTGCTGGACTGGCTCAACAATTACACTTTCCCGGAAGAAACGCGCTTTGCCTGCGAAGACCACAGTCACCGCATGGCACAGGCGTTCTTTGACCAGTTGGTTGCGCATGGCACGACCAGCGCCGCCGCATATTGTTCGGTTCACAAGACCTCGGCGGACGCTTTTTTCTCAGAAGCGACGCGGCGCAATATGCGGATGCTGGGCGGTAAGGTCTTGATGGATCGCAATGCGCCAGCCGATCTTCTCGACACGCCGCAGAAAGGGTATGATGAAACAAAGGCGTTGATCTCCGAATGGCACGGCAAAGGCCGGAACGGCTATGTCATAACGCCCCGGTTCGGCATCACGTCATCGCCAGAGCAGATGGAAACGGCGATGGCGCTCGGTGCGGAGCATCCTGACTGCCACATCCAGACGCATTTGTCCGAAAACAAAGATGAAATCGCCTTCACCAGAGAGCTCTATCCGCAGGCGCGTGATTATTTGGATGTGTACCAGTCCTACGGCCTGTTGCGGGACAACACACTGTTAGGGCACGCCATTCATCTCGAACCTAGAGAGGTTGACGCGCTGGCGGAAACCGGCGCGCATCCCGTGTTCTGCCCCACTTCGAACCTTTTTCTCGGCAGCGGTCTGTTTGATCATCCCAACCTAACTGCGCGTGGTGTTCAGAGCGGGATTGCGACGGACGTGGGCGCGGGCACAAGCTATTCGATGCTCCAAACCCTGAAGGAGGGCTATAAAGTTCTGCAGCTACAGGGGCAATCTATGCATCCGCTCCAAGCTTTCGATTGGGCGACACGAGGCAACGCCAATGTTCTGGGTCTGGAGGACAAAATCGGTACGTTGGCATCGGGAACAGAGGCAGACGTTGTGATCTTGAACTCATCTGCCACAAGCGCGATGGCCCTGCGCATGGAGCGCGCCGAGAGCCTCGCGGAGGAGTTGTTCGTGCTGCAAATCATGGGGGACGACCGCGCTGTCGAAGAAGTCTACGTGAGTGGCGTTGCTCAAAAAGCTTGCCAAGACCGGCCTGCAGGGGTGGTCCGCTTCAGTGGGGGGATTACCGCCTAGCGCCTCGCGCAGGTTCTGCCGATTGATCGCGATTTACCGCAGCCTGCCCTTATGTTTGGCGAAGGGCTCGGGGCTGCGGGTCTCGTTCCTGCACGCAAAGCAAAACAGCGCTTTGCCGAAATGCTCACCGGCGTGGTTCAGCCGCAGAAGGAACACGACGTCATGCCGCCCGCTCGCACCTGACATGGGTGTCGCGCAACTCCCGGAGCTCTTGCAGGCCTTTGACGCAGCCTTCCCGCACATCCGGACAGCGCGGCGCGAAAAGGCACCCGCGGCGTGCGGCAAACGGGTCCGCCGCCGCCGCGCCCAGCTTTTGTTCCGGCAGCCCTACCTGTGGGTCCGGCAACAAGGTCGCGGCAAGAAGGGCACGTGTATAGGGATGGCAGGGATTTTCGAAAAGTGTATCGGTTCCGGCTTCTTCAATCTTTTGCCCAAGGTACATGACAGCCACGTGGTCTGCCAAATGCTCAACCACGGCCAGATTGTGGCTGACGAAAACCATCGTGAGGCCAAGCTCTTTCTTGAGCGAAAGCAGCAGATTGATGATCTGCGCCTGTACCGAGACATCAAGTGCCGAGGTCGGCTCGTCACAGATCAGCACACGTGGGCCGAGGATGAGCGCGCGGGCGATGGCGACACGCTGCCTTTGCCCGCCCGAAAGCTCGCCGGGATAGGCATCGGCCAATCGCGCGGGCAGCCCCACCAGATCGAGCATTCGCTTGACCTCGGCGTCGACATTTGTGCCGCCGTGCAGGCGCAGCGGCTGGCCGACGAGGGTCTGAATGCGCTTGACCGGGTTGAGCGAGGCATTGGGGTTCTGAAACACCGGTTGGATCAGCCGCACGCGGTCGGCCACCGGCATGGCGCCGATCTTCTGGCCCGCGATCTCGACCTCGCCTTGGTCTGGCTGCAACAGGCCCAGCATAATGCTGACCGCCGTGCTTTTGCCGCAACCGGATTCGCCGACGAGCCCAAGCGTTTCGCCCTCGGACACCTCAAGCGACAGGTCGTTGACCGCCACCAGCTCCTCGGTCGGAGCGAACATGCCGCGGCGCAGACGGTAGGCTTTGCGGATGTTGGTCATTCGGATCATGGGGGGCGTCATGCTGCCACCTCCGCTGCCTTGACACATTCAACGAAATGGCCGGGACCGGTGTCGACGCGCGGCACCGGGTCATTGATGCAGCCCGGTCCCGCAAGGGCGCAGCGGTCGCGAAAGGCGCAGCCCTGCATTGTGCCGATCAGCCCCGGCACGCGCCCCGGAATGGCGGGCAATTCGCTCCCGCGCGGGGTGACGCCCGGCACCGGGATCGCAGCAAGTAGGCCTTGGGTATAGGGGTGGCGCGGCGCGGCAAAGAGGTCAGCGGCGGGCGCGCGTTCGGCGATGCGTCCGGCGTACATCACCGCGACATCGTCAGCGATGGCCGCGACCACGCCCAGATCATGCGTGATTAGCAAAAGCGATAGGCCAAGATCGCTTTGCAGCTCGCCCAGAAGCGCCAAGATCTGGGCTTGAATGGTTACATCCAGCGCGGTCGTCGGCTCGTCCGCGATCAGCAGTCCGGGCCGCCCCATGAGCGCCGAAGCGATCATGATGCGCTGGCGTTGGCCGCCGGAGAACCCGTGCGGATATTGCGTCAGCCGCGCCGCCGGATTGGCGATGCCCACGCGGTCGAGCATCTCGATGGCGCGGGTGTCAGCGTCCTTACGGCTCAGCTTTTCGTGGCGCACGACGCCTTCGGTCAGCTGTCGCCCGATGGTCAGCGTCGGGTTCAGCGCGCTGGTCGGATCCTGAAAGATCATCGCAACGTCACGGCCACGCAGCTTTGCCAGCTTGCCATCGGTCCTCGTGGTCAGGTCCTGACCCGCCATCTGAAAGCGGTCGGATGTGACCTTGGCGTAGCGCGGCAGCAGTCCCATGATCGAGGTCGCGGTCAGCGATTTGCCGCAGCCCGACTCGCCCACAAGGCAGAGCGTCTCGCCCTTGGCAATTTGCAGATCCACCCCGCGAACCGCGTTCAAGATGCCCCGGTCGGTGGGGATCGAAACGCGCAGGTTGCGAATATCAAGCATCATCTCGGTCATTTCCGTGCAGGTCCCGTTATATCGCGCAGTCCGTCGCCAAAGAGGTTCACAGCCAGCACCAGCAGACAGAGCGCCGATCCGGGAAGGGCGATCAGCCACGGATCAAACAGAATATTGTCGCGACCCTCGGAAATCATCAGCCCCCAGCTTGGCGTCGGTGGGCGCACCCCCAGCCCGAGGAAGGAGAGCGCGGCTTCCAGAAGGATCACGTTTGCGACCTCCAGCGAGACGACGACAAGGATCGTGGCGCGCATATTGGGCAGAATCTCGAGGAATAGGATGCGGGTTCGGCTCGCCCCGATGGCCCGCAGGCCCATGATGAATTCCTGATGCCGAAGGCTTTGTGCGGCAGCGCGGGTGACGACGGCGAACCGATCCCAGAGCAGCAGACCCAGAACCGTTATCAGCGTGATCAGCGACGCGCCGCCAAGTGCCACCGCCGCCAGTGCGACCAGCACGATGGGCAGCGACAGCCGGGTTGTGATGGCAAAGCTGATAACCATGTCGATCCAGCCGCCAAAATAACCTGCAAGAAGGCCCAGCGTGATGCCGATGGCGCCCGAGACGAGGATAACCCCCAGCCCCACACCCAGAGACACCCGCGCGCCATAGATCAGGCGCGACAGGTAATCGCGGCCAAGGTGATCGGTGCCCAGAAGGTGTTCGGGCACGGAACGGTCATGCCAGAACGGCGGCAGAAGGCGGCGTGTCAGGTCCTGCGCGATCGGGTCATGCGGGGCGAGCAACGGCGCCAACAGCGCGATCAGAATGATCCCCGCCAGCAGCGTGCCGCCAATCAGCGCCCCGGTGTTGCCGCGCATCTTGCGCCAAAGGCTGGGCCGTGCGGTTTCCATGGTGACTTCGGACATCAGGAAGCCCCCCGCAGGCGCGGATCAAGTACAGCGTTTAGAATGTCGGCCAGTGTGGTCAGAACGACGTAGAGCAGCGACAGGATCAGGATAATCGCCTGCATCACCGGCAGGTCACTGCGCAGCAGCGATTCCCAAGCCAGCCGCCCCAGCCCGTTCAGCGCAAAAACGCTCTCGATCACGATGGACCCGGACAGAAGCTGGCCCAGTTGCACGGCCGCCAGCGATACCAGCGGCAGCACCGCGTTGCGCAGCGCGTGGCGTGAAATCACCAAGTGCATTGGCAGCCCTTTGGCTTTGGCCGCTCGGACGTACTCTGTGGCCAGCACATCGATCATGCCCGAGCGGGTGATCCGCATAAGTTCTGGAATGGCGTAATAGCTCAGCACGATTACCGGCAGGATGTAGCCCTGCCACGTGTCCGCACCTGAAATCGGCACCATGCCGTACCAGACGCCGAAGACGACGATGGCCATGAGCCCCAGCCAGAAGCTCGGGATCGCCTGTCCCGAGACGGCGATCACCAGCGCGAGGCGGTCAATCCAGCCATTCGGCCTCAGCGCCGCCGCGACGCCCAAGGGCACGGCGATCACCAAGGCAACGATGAAGGAGACGAACCCCAACGTCAGGGTGACGCCGACACGGTTGCCGATGATTTCGGTCACCGGCACGTTGAAATAAATGCTCTGCCCCAAATTTCCGGTCAGCGCGCTGCCGATCCAATCGAGATATTGCACAATCAGCGGCCTATCGAAGCCATAGGCGATACGGACCGCCTCGGCGTCCTCAGCCCTGCCGCCGGAGCCCGCGATGGCAATCGCCGGGTCGCCCGACAGGAACATCAGCCCGAAGCTCAGCGCCGAAACGGTCAAACAGACCAGCAGCGCCACGGCCAAGCGTTTGGAGATGAAAGAGAGCATGGGTCTTTCCATTAATAGGGGCCGGACAGTGGGGAGCGGTCCGCCCGGCCCTGTTCCGCTGGCGGGGTCAGCCTATTGCCAGCTGGCCGCCCACCAACGGGCGAACTCGTCGGGGTGCGGGGTGAAGTTCAGATCGTTGGACAGCCCGTAGTTGACGTTGAAGTTGTACATCGGCATCCAATAGGCCTCGTCCGCGACCTTCTTGACGGCCTTGGCGTAGTTCTCGGCGCGCACCTCGCGGTCGGATGCGGTATCGGCCTCGGTCAGCCATTCAGCCAGTTCGGCGTCCTGCACAAGATCGTCCGCGCCGCCGCCAAAGAAGTTCGACAGGATAAACGCCGTGTCGCCAATGCCGTAGCTGCCCCAGTTCGAAAAGAACGCCGGAAGCTCCTTGGCGCGCCACTTGCCGATACCCGAGGAATATTGCTGTTCGTTCAACTCCAGCGTCACGCCGACATTCGCGAGGTCCGCAGCCACCGCCTCAGCCGTCGGGCGGGGCATGGCGGCAAACACCATTTCCATCTCGAAGCCGTCTTCATAGCCTGCTTCGGCCAACAGAACCTTGGCTTTCTCCGGGTCGTATTCATAGGCCGCAACGTCCTGCGCGCACCCGAATTGGGCCGGGTTGCAGGGGGTATTCAGCACCTCGGAGGCGCCGCCCGCGAAAGCTTCGACAATCGCGCCTCGGTTGGTGGCATGGATTAGCGCCTGACGTACCTTCTTGTCGGCAATCGGCGTGTCGCCTGCCATCGCTTCTGGAGCAAAACCCACATATCCGATGCGCATGATCGGCGCGCTGATGATTTGAACCCGGCCTTCCAGACGCGACGCCTGATCCGGGGGAATGCGCCAGATCCAGTCAAGCGAGCCCGACATCAGCTCGGCATACTGGGTGTTCATTTCGGGGATGGTACGGACGGTGATCTTGTCGATGGTCGCGCCACCCTTGGGGCTGCCAGCGTAGTGATCTTCGAACCGCTCCATCTCGTATCGAATGCCCGGCTCTTGGCTCACCAGCTTGTACGGCCCGGTGCCGATCGGCGTGGCGGCTATCCCGGCAGACCCGTTTTCAGCAAAGAACTCATGCGGATAGATCGGAAGCGCATCGGCCAGCATCTCGACCGCGCCGGCAAAGGGCTTGGACATATTGATGCGCACCTTGTAATCGCCCAGCATCTCGACGTTGTCGATCCAGTCGACCGAAATCGAATAGCGGGTGCCGTATTCCGGGGTGATCACGGTGTTGAGCGTTTCGACCACGTCGGCGGCGGTGAAATCGGCGCCATTGTGGAACTTCACACCCTGACGCAGAGTGAACTCCATCGTCAGCGGGCCGGTGAATTCCCAAGATTCCGCCAAGGCGGGCACGATCTCTCCCGTGTCGAGGTTCTTGTAAAGCAACCCGTCATAGATGTGCCGCGCGAGGATCAGGCCCTGACGACCGGCGATCTTATAGGTGTCAAGCGGCTCGGGTTCGGCGGCGAAGGCCACGTTGAGCGTATTGGATGCCTTGTCGGCCAATGCGGGCGTGCCCAGCATCAGCGCTGTGCTGGCGGCAAGCGCCGCCATCCCGGTGAAACGTTTTCTAGATACAGTTTGAATCATGGGTCTCTCTGTCGGTTGAGTGAAGTGAAGAAAGGTGGTGCCGGTTTTCCGGTTCTAGGAAGGCTGCTTTGCGCCCCGCGTGATGTCGGCCAGTGTCTCGCCCGCGCGCAGGCGTTCGAGAATCCCGACCTCGTCTTCCTGCATCTTGCGGGCGCGCGCCGCGTGGTTTGCGGCCTGTTTCTTGTCCAACACGACAACGCCGTTTTCGTCGGCGAGGATCATGTCGCCAGGCCGGACGGAGACACCGCCACAGCCCACGGTCACGTTGAAGTCGCCGCCAAGCCGGCGCGGCTTGGTGGTGATTGGCGAGCGACCGCGGCACCAGACGGGGAAGTCTTCGTGCTCTATGGCGGACCGGTCGGTGACAAAGCCATCAATCACCGCGCCCACCACGCCGCGCGCCTTGGCGGCGGCGGTGGTAACCGCGCCCCAGCAGGCATGGCGCAGATCGCCGCAACGGTCGATGACAATGACCTGACCGGGTTTCGCGGCAGAGAGTGCATCGGTGAGCATCGCGCCATCGTCGCCTTGTATGCGCACGGTCAGCGCCGGGCCAAATACCCGACGGCCGGGCAACAGCCCCTGCAGCGACGGCGCCATGAAGCCGGTTTCAAGGAAATGGCCCAGCGTCGCCGTTTCGATGTCCGAGAGGTCGAGTTGGGGTGTCATGCTCTGTCCTGTCGCCTGTTTTCTAGGAAAAGGATGGCGGCGAGAGAGCTAATGGGTCAAATAGCCGAGAGTTATGACAGGCATAACCCCCGGGCCGGGATGCGGTGCTCAGACCGCCGCGGTGACGATGAATTCAACCTTGTAGTCAGGCGTGGCCAGCTTGGCCTCGCCACAAGCGCGCGCGGCCGGATTGGCAGGATCAATCCATGCGTCGTAAACCGCGTTCATCTCTTGGAAATTTGCCATATCGTCCAGCCAGATAATAACCTGCAACATCTTGGATTTACTGCTGCCTGCCTGATCCAGCAGGCAGTCGATGGCGTTCAGGCAGTCCTGGGTTTGGGTGGCGACATCCGCACCGGCGGTGCCGACTTGGCCGGCGAGGTAGACGGTGTTGTTGTGAATGACGGCCTGGCTCATGCGCGGGCCTGGGTGCAGTCGTGTGATGCTCATGCTTTTCGCTTTCCGATTAAATGAGCGGCAAGCCTATCCGACGGCGGGCGAAGCGCACAGTTGCGCTACATAGGCGCTGTCAATCACAGGCATTCGCATTGACTATGTGGCCAGTGACCAAAAATAGGGCATTCTCAGCCAACCCGAACAAAATCGAGTCGCCCCCATGATCACCCAATCGCAATCCGACCTGAACTGGAACCTGCTGCGCATGTTCTACATGATTGCGAAAGAGCAGAGCATCACCAAGGCGGCCAGGCAGCTGGGCCTAAGCCAGCCTTCGGTCAGCAATGCGCTGCAAAAGCTCGAAGCACAACTCGATTGCCAGTTGGTCTTCCGCGACAGCCGCCATTTCGAACTGACGACACGCGGCGACAAGATTTTTCAGGAATGCCGCGATATCTTTCACAGTGCCGAGCGGATCAGCCTTCTGGTGCGAAATGCTGAAGAAGAGGAACGGGGGCAGGTCCGGTATCAGATCATCAGCAATCTGGTGTCACCGATGTTGGACGAGTTGCTGCGGCTTTATCATCAGCGCTATCCTTCCGTGGCCTTTCAAAGCGAGGTCCAGAACAGCCAGTCCATCGTCCGCTCGATCCAACAGGGGCGCGGCACGATCGGATTTTGCCTCTTGGCCAAACCGTTGGTCAATCTGCCGTCGATCCGCTTATTTCGAGAAGAGTTCCTTGTCTTCTGCGGTGCCGAGCATCCGCTCTTCGGGCAGGAGACCGTGGCACTGCGGGATCTCAGGCACGAGCCCTTCATCAGCTTCGCCTGCGCCACCGAAGGCATGGGGCTCGAGCCGATGTCGGTTCTGCGCGAAGGCACCCGGCTGGGCAGCCGCATCAACGGGCTGAGCACCAACATCGAAGAGGTTCGCAGGATGATCGTGGCCGGCCTTGGCGTTGGCATCCTGCCGCTGATGACCGCGCAGGACGACATCCGGCGCGGCGATCTCTGGCCGCTCAAGATCACCGACGAGGCCATCGGCGCCGATGTCTATCTCGTGCATGCCCCGAGAGAGAAGCTGTCGCCCTCGGAGCAGAAATTCGTCGATATCGCGGAGGAACTACTGGCGCTTTACCCCGATATGGCGTGATCGCGCGCTAGGTTGGCCGCAGCCAAGTCCTGAAGCGCCATGCCTGCGGATTTGAAAACGGTGCGTGCTGTGTCATCCCTCCGGCCCGGATGCGCCCTTTGGCACAATTCGGCCAGATCGGCACGGATGTGGCCCGGCGTGATCTGCCCTGCGTCCAGCGGCTGAGCAAGGTCACCCGCCAGAGAGGCCCCGGCGCGCAGATCAACGAACAGCTCCGCCTGCGTGATCGCCTGATCGTCGCTTTCGCGCATATCACCCTTAAAGGCACCAATCAGGTCAAGGTGACTGCCGGGTTTGAGCCAGTGGCCATGGATGATCGGCGCTGTCGAGGCGGTGACTGTGCTGATCACATCCGCGGCTCGGCACGCCACTTCGAGGTCACGCGCGGCTTGCGCAGGCAGACCCTGTGCGCGGAGCGCTTCGGCGACAGCCACCGCCTTTTCGCGGCTGCGCCCCCATATCGACACCGTTGTGTAAGACCGCACCGCACAATGCGCCGCCGCCACGGCGAGCGAAAGCTGCCCGGTGCCGACGATCAGCAAATGACGGGCGTCCTTACGTGCGAGGAAATCCGCCGCCAGTGCCGAGGCCGCCGCCGTGCGCCGCGCGGTCAATGCGTCGCCATCCAGCGCCGCCTGCATCTGTCCGGTTTCGCCATCAAACAACAGATACCCTGCATTGATCGTCGGGCACCCTTTGGCGGCGTTGCCGGGAAAAAAGGTCACCACCTTGACGCCGATGCTTTCACCCGGAACCCATGCGGGCATGATCAGAAGCGAGGCTTCGCTGCCATCGGGCTGAGCGATGCTCAGCACCTGCCGGTCCGGGGCCTGCACCGCGTTGCCGCAGTACCAGTCGCGCAATTGCCCGATCAGATCGGGCCAGCCCAGCGCGGCTTCAAGCGCCTCATGTCCGATCAATGCGCTCATCGATCGGCCCGATTGACGACGGCATGCAGCAAGATATTCAGCCCGGCGACGAAACTCTCGGGCGTGCAATTTTCTTCGTTATTGTGGGTGATGCCGTTTTCGCAGGGCGTGAAGATCATCGCGGTCGGGCAATGGGTGGCAAGGAAATAGGCGTCATGGCCTGCTTGGCTCTGGATATCCCGCCAGTTGAAACCCATTCGGATCGCCTCATCGCGGATGCCGTCGATCATCTCGTGATCGAAGATGTCGCCACCCCATTCCCATTCATCTTCGATCTGCGCCTCGCAACCACAGCGCGCAGCGGATTCATAAAGCGCACGGCGCATCTTTTCCGCCATCGCACGGGTCGTGATCGGATCGGGATGCCGGACATCGCAAACCGCCTCGGCCTCGTCCGACAGGATGCCCGGTTTATTGGGCCAGGCGGTCAACCGTGCGGCGGTGGCCTTGCCGTCATGCACCGCGAAATCCCAGCCAATGTCGTCCACCGCCGTCAGCCAGCGCGCCCCTGCCGCCAGTGCGTTCTTGCGCAGATCCATCGGCGTCGGCCCGGTGTGCGAGGTCTGGCCCTTGAACGACGCCCGCATGCCGCGCACAGGGTAACCGCCGGTGACGATGCCGACCTGCCTATTTTCTGCGTCAAGGATCGGCCCCTGCTCGATATGCAGCTCGAAATAGGCGTCGATCTCCCCCGCCTTACAGGCGCGGTCGCCCTTGTAGCCGATCCGCTCCAGCTCATCCCCAAAGCGCGCGCCATCGTCGCCGACTAGGTCATGCACCCAATCGATATCGTATTTTCCGATGAAACAACCCGACGCGACCATCGGCGGCGAGAACCGCGCGCCTTCCTCATTGGTCCAATCGACAACGAAGATAGGGCGTTTGGTGACATGGCCCGCATCGTTGAGGCTGCGGATCACTTCCAGCCCGGCCAGCACGCCTGCGATGCCATCAAAGCGCCCGCCGTTAATCTGGGTGTCGAGATGGCTGCCGATCAGGATCGGCGGCAGGTCGTTATCGGTGCCGTCGCGGCGACCAAAGATATTGCCGACGGCGTCCACCTCGACGCTCAGCCCGGCCTCTTCGCACCAGCTACGAAACAGGTCTCGCATGGCTTGGTCGTCATCGCTCAGCGTCAGGCGCGACAACCCGCCCGGGCGGCCTTTGCCGATCTCTGCCGAGGCTTCAATGGTCGACCAGAACCGATCGAGGTCAACGCGGGTATCGGGAGTTATTGACATGAGAAACTTTCTTTCTTGAGAGCCGGGATCAGAACAGGAGGCCCGGAAGATCGGTAATTAGAGCAGGAAACAGGACAAGAAGCAGCAACACGCCGACCATCACGCCAAGCAGCGGCACGAGGTATTTAAACGAGTCGCTAAGCGGAATTTGCCCCACACGACAGGCGGCCATCAGGTCAATGCCAAGCGGTGGGGTGTTCGCGCCGATGGCAAGGTTGATGGTCAGCAAAATGCCAAAGTAGACGGGGTCGATACCGTAGTGGCCAAGGATTGGCAGGAAGACCGGCGCGAGGATCAGAATGATCGCGATGCTTTCCATGAACGTGCCGAGGATCAACAAGACCGCCATCATCATCAGCAAGGCAACAGTGCCGCTTTCGGTCGCCTGCGTGATCCCTGCAACGGCCATCTGCGGCACCTGTTCGGCAGCGAGGATCCAGCCAAAGACCGACGCCGCGGCAATCACCAGCAAGATCACACCGGTCATTTCCGTAGTCTCACGCAAGAGTTGGGCCAGCATCTTGAGGCTCAGCGCGCGATAGACAAAAATGCCGATAAAAAGCGCATAGGCCACGCCGATGCCCGCAGCTTCGGTGGGGGTAAATATCCCCAGTCGGATCCCACCGACAATGATGATCGGTGCCAGCATGGCGAGGATCGAGCCCTTGGCAGCACGGCCAAGTTCACCCCAAGAAAACGGCTCTCCGCCCTGCCATCCGTTGCGGCGCGAAATCCACCACGCTACCAACATCAGCCCGAGGCCCAGAAGGATTCCGGGTATGATCGCGGCCACGAAAAGTTGGCCGATTGAGCTGTTGGTGGCGGTGCCATAGACGATCAGCACGATTGAAGGCGGTATCACGGTGCCGAGCGACCCCGCGCAGCCCAGAGCTGCCGCGCTGAACCCCGGCGCATAGCCTTGGTCGCGCATTGCAGGCAGCATCATCGTCCCGATCGCCACCACATCGGCCACGCCAGACCCGGAAAGCGAGCCGAACATCATGCAAGCAATGATCATGACCATCGCCAGCCCGCCGGTGCGCCGCCCGATGAGCGCCGAACACAGTGCAATGATCCGGGGTGCGAGCCCGCCATGGACCATTAACAGCCCGGCCAAAAGAAACAGTGGGATTGCCAGCAGCGTAAAGCTGTTGATCCCTGCCACGGCCCGCTGGGCCACAACGATCATCGGCGCAGCATCGGCAATCAGTAGGTAGAACATCGACGACAAGCCCAACGCGACGGCAATCGGCGCGTCCAGCAGCACCAATACAACGAAGACCACGAGAAGAAGAGCAAGCGCAAGGCTCATGTCCGGCCCCCTTTCAGGATGAGGCCCAGAAGGGCGAGACCGCAGCAGACCGGCAGGGAGAGGTAGAACAGACCTACGGGTAGCGAGAGTGCGGTCGTCTGGTGTGACCAAGTGATCCCGGTCAGTTTCCAGCCCGTCCAGATAAACACCACCAGAAAAACAAAGCTCGCCAGCCAGGCAAGAACGGCCAGCCCACGGCGCAGCATCGGCGGCATGACGATCAGGTCGAGCAGCCCGGCGCGAAAATGCGAGCCGCGCACAAAGCCCGAGATCGCGCCCACGAAGGTGAGCCAGACCAACGCCAGCCGGGGCAGTTCCTCAGCCCAACGCGGTGTGGAGGAAAACAGGTAGCGCGAGATGACGACGTAGACGACCATCGCGGCAAACCCCGCCACCAGAGCGGCGCCAAACCAGCGCGCGGCACGGTCGATCAAAGTGGCCGCGCGCAGCGACCCGGTCCCGAGTGTCATGGTTTCAGAAATCCTTCCGGTCCGCGACAGAGCATGCATTCGTCGCAATAGGCCGCGACAACGACCCATTCGTCTGAGATCACCTCGACCGTGTGATCGAGCCCCGGCGGCAAGCGCACGGCGGTGCCTTCGGTCATGTGGAATTCCTCGCCCCCTGCCCGTAGGATCGCTTCTCCTTTAAGTGTGAGCGTAACCTCGTCCCGGGGATGGCTGTGCGCGGTGGACTTCGCACCCTTTCGGCCGGTGGTCACGGAAAGCTTGATAAAGCCCTCGCCGCGCGCCGCCGGTGAAAACAGCACTTTCTGTGTAAAGTCGAAAAGTTGCACCGGCTCCACCGATGCAACTTCTGTGATTTCAGGCCGCAGGGTCATTTGCGGTACTGGTCAAGGATGGTCAGAAGATCCTCGCCATAGACGTCCTTCTGGCTTTCCCAGATCGGCGCGACCGCTTCGATAAAGGCAGCCTTGTCGACCTCGTTGAACGCCATGCCCTTCGCTTCAAGCTGCGCAATCAACTCGTCATTCGCGGCGGCAACCATATCGCGCTGTTTCAGACCCCAAGTAGTGGCGGCCTCCATCACGATGGTCTGGTCCTCGGGCGAGATTTTGTCCCACGTCGCGCTCGACATGGTCAGCGTCGCGGCCCCCCAGATGTGCTCAGACAGCGAGACGTACTTCTGCACCTCAAAGAAAGAGGCCGAGTAGATGATCGCCAGCGGGTTTTCCTGCGCGTCGAACAGACCTTGTTGCAGCGCTGAATATAGCTCACCGAAGGACAGCGGTGCGGGCTCAGCGCCCAGTCCTTCGAACGTAGCAAGCCGCACCTTGTCTGGTGTGACGCGGATTTTTAGACCGGCGAGGTCTTCCGGATTTTCAATTGGGCGGACATTATTGGTGATGTTGCGGAAGCCGTTTTCCCACCAACCCAGAACCTTGATGCCTTTGGCATCCATCATCTCGGCCAGCGCGGCACCCAGATCGCCGTCAAGCGCGGCAAACGCCTGTTCGCGGGCGCCCCATGCGTAGGGCATCTCGATGATGCCCATGCGCGGCTCGATCCCTTGAAACGAGCCTGAGCCGATCAGTCCGGCCTGAACCGAGCCGAATTGTAGGCCCTCGATCACTTCTTTTTCGCTGCCAAGTTGGCCCGAAGGGAAGACCTCAATCGCGACGCGGCCCTCGGTGCGGCTGTTCACTTCGTCCGCGAACCCGCTTGCAGCGGTGTGCCAGCTGTGGCTTTCCGGCAGAACGTGGCCAAGTCGGATGGACACATCGGCAGCCAAGGCGGCAACCGGTGCAAAGGCCGCAAGGCTAACCGCCAGCAGGCCGCCTTTGATTAGGGTGGTGGGGGCTTTCATTTGGGTCTCTCCTGTTGAGCATTGATTGCCGCAGAAGAAATACCGATCACGGATTCCAAGCAAATAGGCCCAGCCTATGGTTGGGAGAGCTTTTGCCAATGCTCCTCAACGCTTGGGGCCGCGCCAGTTAGCCGGAATATCGGCCCACCGCCTATCGTCGCAACCATTTTCCTCAGGGCCGGTTTGCCAAGCACGCCGCCAATGCCAGTCCCTTGCGGGGTATTCGACTGCCGAGTGTCACGTTGGCAAGCCACTTTCTACTCGCTTTGACAGGTAATACCGGCCCTTACCTGCCGTTCGCTTCACGGCCGAGCGCTGCAGTGTAGCTTCACCAAACCGGCCATGCATGGCGCAACATTTCCGAAGAGTGAAGGTCGACAGATCGGGCGAAACGTCAATTCGCGGTGCCCACCCCAATGGACGCGATTGAAATCAGTGCTGGGAACTCTTGTGACATCGACCAATACGCCATCATAAAACGCAATGAAATGCGCAACGGCGTTGAGATACCTGCGCCTATGGCGATGCTGCCAATCGCGATAAAGTGCAGCGATTGCAACGGCGCGCATTTCGTCACTGTGAATGTTCCAAACGCGGCACCAATTAACCTCTTTAATCACCCTCTATCGATCAAAAGGCAGGCGGATAGGCCGACGGGCGTGTCCTTGAACGACAGCGATCCACCGTGCATTTTCGCAATCGCCGCGACGATTGTAAGGCCAAGGCCATAACCGTCGATCGTTGCTGTGTTGGTACCGCGCTGGAATGGCGCCATCAGAGCTTCCATATCCGCAGCAGAGCTTTCCGAGCCCTCGTCTTCGATAACGATCGTTGCCGTCTGGGCATCGGCTTCCAACGCGACGGTGGCGCGTCGACCGTATTTGAGGGCGTTTTCGATGAGGTTTGTTACCGCGCGTTCAAGCGAGATCGGCCGCCCCATCACGGTAACATCCCGGTCAGGTGCGAATACGCTTTGGCCCTGCCGCGACGTGAAGACCGAGCGCGCGCCTTGCACAATAATGTCAGAGCCTTCGCGGAAGGTCACATCCTTGCCCATATCCTGATAGTCCGCGACGATTGAATCGATCAGCGAGCCGAGCGAGAGCTTGCGGGGCGCTTCGACATTCATCTCGGCCCGCGTATAGGTCAGCACGCTTTCGATAATGCCTGTCATGCTGTCGATATCGGCCTCAAGCTTCTGGCGCAATTCGGAATCCGGGATCAGCGCAGTCCGCAGCCGAAGCCGCGTGGCGGGTGTTCCAAGGTCGTGACTGACCCCTGAAAGGACGGCAGCGCGGCTGGACAATTGCTGGCGCTCATCTTCGAGGAAACTGTTCACGGCGGCGACGATCTCCTGCAATTCTTGTGGTCCGGGCAACTCATAGCTCGCCGGGCCACCGATGCGTCGGCGGCTGCGCAATTGTTCGGCGAATTGAGAAAACTCAGCCGAGAGGTTCAGGATCACCGTGAGGATCACCCCCATGGAAAGCGCGGCCAAAAGAACTGCCCACATGCGATGGTCGGCGGGCGCTGCGTCGCAGTTGAGCACCGAAGCGCCGTCAATCTCAAACCACGGGGCGCTGCCCATCTGGGCAAGCACGACCGGATCGGTGCAATAGGAGGCTACCAGTCGAAACACCTCGCCAGCCTTTTCCGCTGCCGTTTGATAGGCCCGGTTAGGAATCTCGGCCAGTTTGTAGGTAAGGTCGGGCGACAGGATCGCCATGGTGAGGGGCGCACCGGTCTGACTGTTGGCGCTGTCGGCAGAGATCAAGACGATGGTCACCCGCGCGGCGTGAGGGGCCTGCGAAATCTGGCGAAAGGCCCCGTTAGCGGCGTGGACCTGATCTTCCGGTGACAGGGCACGAATTTGCACCTCTTCGGCCGGGACGGTGCCGTTTTGCACGGCGTAGTAAAGGTTGATGCCCGCGACATAGGCCCGCTCCTGATGCGCCCGCCAGCTTGCATTTGAATTGCTCCAAAGCCAGACGGCAAGCCCGCCCGCTATGAAGGCCGCGATAACGAGGAGGCTGCCGATCGTCCGAAGGCTGCGGCGCTTGATCACGTGTCCTGTTCCATCACGTCGACCGCAAAAACGTAGCCGACCCCGCGTTCGGTTTTGAGGAATTTGGGGTGCTTGGGGTCTGCCTCAATCTTTGAGCGCAGCCGCCCGACCAGCACGTCGATGGCGCGACCAAGTCCTTCGCCCTGCGGTTCTGCCTCGCCGGTGACGTCAAGCGCGACGGCGATCTCCTCGCGGGTCAGGGGTATGTGGGGATTTGCAAGAAGCACCCGCAGCAAGGCAGTCTCGCGCCGGGAAAGGGACACCTGCACCCCGGTAGGAGAGCGCGCCTCGTTGTGCTTTGCGTCATAGGTCCAGCCGGAAAAGGTGAACGTCTTGGTGTTGCGGCGATGCACCAGCGAAGACGACCGCCGCGTTCGGTGCAGCACGGCCTTTACGCGGGCGAGCAGGAGTTCGGGGTTAAAAGGCTTGGCGATGTAATCATCGGCCCCCACCGCGTAGCCCTCCATGCGCTGGTGATCTGCCGAAAGGGCCGACACCATGATGATCGGCACGTCCTGCTCCTGTCGCAGCCGCCCACAGATATCGAGCCCGTTTTCGTCCCCCAGCATGACGTCTAACAAAATCAGATCGACCCGCCCGCCTTCGAGATGAGCCGCAACCTCGGCTTCCGTGGCAGCGGGCAGCGCGATTGTCCCGTGTTTACGGAGGAATTGCGTCATCATCTGACGCATTTCGGGGTCGTCATCGACCACCAGAATTCGGGGAATCGTCAACCGCTCTCCTCCTTAGGCTGGCGCGGGATACCGCTGCCTCGCCCCTCGTTTATGTAGTATGATGCAACAAAATCCACGGCTAAGTAACAAGCTGTAACGGGCGGCGGGAATAAATGCATGTCGGGCGCAGATACCCGCTATGTCCGCATTGCATGCTTTGCCCTTCAGGCTCAGTCTCCCGTTATCCGGTCTGGGAGGGCCGTAATTTCCACGGGAGGACATCTAATGAAAGCCTATGTAACTGGGGCAGTCTCTGCTCTGTCGATGATTGTAGCAACTTCGGCTGTTGCCGAACCGACCGCCGAAGTGCTGCACTATTGGACATCTGGCGGCGAAGCCAAATCTGTTGCCGTTCTGCAAAAAGAATTCGCTGACAAAGGCGGCAGTTGGACCGATATGCCGGTGGCCGGTGGCGGTGGTGACGCGGCGATGACCGCACTGCGCGCCCGCGTGCTGTCGGGCAATGCGCCGACGGCGGTGCAGCTCAAAGGCCCCGCAATTCAGGAATGGTACGAAGAAGGCGTTCTGGCCGATATCTCTGATGTTGCTGAAGCCAACAACTGGGACGCAGTGCTGCCCGCCTCCATCGCCGGCCATATGAAGTGTGAAGGCACATGGTGTGCCGCACCCGTTAACGTGCACCGGGTCGATTGGATCTGGGCCAATGCAGAAGTACTAAGCGCCAATGGCATTGAGATGCCGACGACTTGGGAAGGGTTCAACGCCGCCGCCGAGAAACTGCAAGAGGCCGGGATCATCCCGCTGGCGCATGGTGGACAGGCTTGGCAAGACGCCACGGTTTTTGAGGCTGTGGCTCTGGGCATCCTCGGGCCAGAAGGCTATCGCAAGGCCTTTGTAGAGCTCGACAAAGAGACACTCACTTCCGATGCTATGATTGCGGTGTTCGACCAGATGCGCATCATGCGTGGCTTTGTCGACAGCAACTTCTCGGGCCGTGACTGGAACCTCGCCACCTCGATGGTGATGAACGGCGAAGCCGCCTTCCAGATCATGGGCGACTGGGCCAAGGGTGAGTTTATGGCCGCAGGCAAAGTGCCGGGCGAAGACTTCCTCTGTGCCTCTGCGCCGGGCGAAGGCTTCCTCTACAACGTAGACAGCTTCGCGATGTTCGACGTCGATGGCGAAGACAAGAAAGCCGGGCAGCAACTGCTTGCTGAACTGGTCGTCGGTCAGAACTTCCAAAAGGTGTTCAACCTCAACAAAGGGTCGATCCCCGCCCGCACCGATGTAGCGCTGGATGAATTCGACGACTGCGCCCGTCTTTCCGCCGATGACATGCAAGCCAGTTCCGACGGTGATGCGCTGCTGCCAAGCTATGCACATGGCATGGCCCTGCGCGGCGCACAGGCCGGTGCGATCACCGATGTGGTGACGGCGCATTTCAACTCGGACATGTCCTCTGCCGATGCGGTCCAGATGCTCGCAGACGGTATCGCGAACAGCATGTAACGCCTGCTCCTGCCCCCGCGTTTTCGTGGGGGCAGGCCAAATCCGGGACAATCAAATGATCAAGTGGCTTGAAGAAAACACGCCCAAATTGGTTCTGGCGCCCTCTTTCATCGCAGTTCTGATCTTCGTCTACGGCTTCATCGCCTGGACCGCATGGGTCTCGCTGACGCGCTCGCGCCTGCTGCCAAAATATGAAATCGAAGGCTTCATTCAATACGAGCGGCTGTTTGCGTCGCCCCGCTGGGAGACGGCCTTTGGCAACCTCTTCGTCTTCGGTATTCTGTTTATCGTAATCGCTATGGTGCTGGGCCTCGCGCTGGCCATCTTACTCGACCAGAACATCCGCACCGAAGGCGCAATACGCACGATTTACCTCTACCCCATGGCGCTGTCGATGATCGTCACCGGCACGGCGTGGAAATGGATCCTCAATCCGGGGCTTGGTCTTGAGGCCATGGTGCGCGGCTGGGGGTTTGAAGATTTCACCTTCGACTGGCTTGTTGACCCCGACATGGCGATTTACACGATCGTCCTCGCGGCAATCTGGCAAAGCTCCGGTTTCGTGATGGCGCTGTTTCTCGCCGGTCTGCGCTCCGTCGATGGCGAGATCATCAAGGCCGCTCAGGTCGACGGTATCCCGACATGGCGGGTTTATACCGCGATTATCATTCCGGCGATGGCGCCGATCTTCTTGTCGGCCTTCATCGTGCTGTCACACCTTGCCGTCAAAAGCTTTGATCTGGTCATCGCGCTTACCGGCGGCGGCCCGGGATATGCGACCGATCTGCCTGCCACCTACATGTATGCCATGGCGTTTTCGCGCGGCGATATCGGTCAAGCGGCCAGTTCCGCCATGATTATGATGCTCGTCGTCTTCTCGATCGTGGTCCCTTATCTTTATTCGGAATTGAGGTCCAAAGATGGTTGAACTCTCAATGTCTCAGGCGCAGGCCCCGGCGGATCGCCAGACAGGCAAGATCGTCCTACGGTGGGTGCTTTACATCGTACTGGTGCTCTTCGCACTGTTCTACCTGCTGCCGCTTTTCGTGATGCTGACGACCTCGCTGAAAAGCCTTGAGGAGATCCGCACCGGTGATCTGATCGCCCTGCCCCGCGAGGTGACTTTCGCCGCATGGCGCACGGCATGGTCAGAAGCCTGCACCGGCATCCAATGCGAAGGGGTGCGGCCATTCTTCTGGAACTCTGTGCTGATCGCCCTTCCGGCGGTGGCAATCTCGACGCTGCTTGGTGCGATGAACGGCTATGTCGTGGCACAATGGAGTTTTCGTGGCGCGAACCTGTTCTTTTCGCTGATGTTGTTCGGCTGCTTCATCCCCTTTCAGGTGGTGCTTTTGCCGATGGCGCGGGTGCTGGGGCTGATGGGCATGGCGGGCACCATTCCGGGGCTGATCTTCGTTCATGTGATCTATGGGCTCGGCTTCACCACGCTGTTTTTCCGCAATTACTATGTCTCGATCCCGTCCGAACTGACCAAGGCGGCCAAAGTGGATGGCGCGGGGTTCTTCCGCATATTCTGGTCGATCTTCCTGCCGCTGTCGCTGCCGATCATCGTGGTGACTGTGATCTGGCAGTTCACCCAAATCTGGAATGACTTCCTCTTCGGCGTTTCGTTCAGTCAGGCAGGCACCCAGCCCGTCACCGTGGCGCTCAACAACATCGTCAATTCGACCACTGGCATCAAGGCATACAACGTGGACATGGCCGCCGCGATCATCGCAGGTCTGCCGACCCTCTTGGTCTATGTGATTGCCGGGAAATACTTTGTCCGCGGTCTGACCGCTGGATCCGTGAAAGGATAAACCAATGGCTCCGATTCTCGAAATCAACAACCTCTACAAGAGCTATGGCTCGATTGAGATCCTCAAAGACATTAACGTGTCGATCGAACAGGGTGACTTCCTTGTACTGGTCGGCCCATCCGGCTGCGGCAAATCGACTTTGCTCAACTGTATCGCCGGGCTTGAGCCGATCAGCGGCGGCGAAGTCCATATCGGGGGGCGCGACATGACCAATGTCAGCCCCAAGGACCGGGACATCGCCATGGTGTTCCAATCTTACGCCCTCTACCCGACGATGACCGTGGCCAAGAACATCACCTTCGGCATGAAGGTCCGCGGTGTGGATCAGGCGACGCAGGACAAGAAGCTCGCCTATGTAGCGCAACAGTTGCAGATCGAGCAATTGCTCAACCGCAAACCCGGCCATCTGTCGGGCGGCCAGCGCCAGCGGGTGGCCATGGGCCGCGCCTTGGTGCGCGATCCGAAGCTGTTCCTTTTTGATGAGCCGTTGTCCAACCTTGATGCAAAGCTGCGCGTCGAAATGCGGACCGAGATCAAGTCCCTGCACCAGCGTTTGGGCGCCTCTATGGTCTATGTAACCCACGACCAGATTGAGGCGATGACCCTTGCCACCAAGATCGTCGTGATGAAAGGCGGAATCATTCAGCAGATTGGCACGCCGGCAGAGATCTATAACCACCCGGCGAACCTCTTTGTGGCGGACTTCATGGGCAGCCCGGCGATGAACCTGATCCCGGCAAAGGCCAAATCAGACAGTGCCGGAACCCGGATCGAAATTGCCCGCAAGTCGGGCGGGCCGATGGTGCTGACGGACCGCAAGAACCTCAGCCTGCCGGAGGATGTGATCATCGGCGTGCGCCCCGAGAACATTGCGGATGCAAAGGCGCAATCCGGCTCGAACTCGCAAGAAGCCGACTGCGTGATCGACATTGTGGAACCTGCTGGTGCTGACACCTATGCCGTCATGGAGTTGGGCGGCAAACATGTCACCGCGCGGTTGCACGCCGAAACCACCGCTTCACCCGGCGTGACACAGCGGTTGGCATTCGATCTGGGCAAAGTCTCCTATTTTGCGCCCGACACCGGCCTGCGTCTGAACTGATGTCCCTGCGTCTTGTTGCGGATATCGGCGGCACCAACGCCCGTCTGGCGCTCTGCCAGACGGGCGTTGAAGGCTGGCTCCGTCAAAAGATAGGCGAATACGGACTGGGCAAGCATCGCTGCGGTGATTGAGGACTATCTGCAAGGACAGGTCACCGCCTCCCCTTCCGAAATTGTCATCGCGGTTGCGGGTCCGGTGCATGAGGGCAGCGCCAGATTGACCAACCGCGGCTGGTCAATCATAGCCGAGGACTTGGCCCGACAATTCGCTTGCCCTCATGTCCGCTTGTTGAACGACCTGACCGCGCTTGGCTATGCGATGCCATACTTGCGAGCTGAGCAGCTTGGCGAAATCAGCGCCGGAGCCGCCAGACGTTCAGACCATAGACAGTCACTGGAGGTAGGCATCGGGACTGAGCTACTCCCCATTTGTTGGACAGGATCTGGCGTAGTTTAAGCTACTCTTTGCACTTGCTGATCGTGGTTGGTTGTTTCAATTCTCTGCCAATAGACCACAGCAGGTGGTTTGCCGCCAAGGGCAGAATGCGGGCGCTTGTGGTTGTAGAACTCGATCCATTTTCTGACGCCATCTCGGGCCTCTGACCCGGTTTCCCAGGCATGCAGGTAGACGCATTCATACTTCAGTGACCGCCACAGCCGTTCGACAAAGATATTGATCCCTTGCCCGGCAGGGTATCGCGCAGCGATGTCCCGAGAGGGGAGGAAGCGGCCCTTGCCGTCCATTGAGATGCGCACGTTTGCGCTCCGCAACCTGTTCGTCCAAGCGAAAGACGTGAACTGGCTGCCCTGGTCCGTGTTCATTATGTCTGGCGGGCCGAACTTGTGGATCGCCTCATTCAGCGCATCAACGCAGAAGCCAGCCTCCAACGTGTTCGAGATGCGCCACGCCAGAACCTTGCGCGTGTGCCAATCCATGATGGCCACCAGATAAAGGAAGCCGCGCCGCATCGGTAGATATGTGATGTCGGCGCACCAAACTTGATTTGGCCGATCCACGCGTAGCCCCCGCAGCAGGTAGGGGTAAATCTTGTGACCCTTCGCCGCCTTGCTCGTGTTGGGTTTCTGGTAGATCGGCATGAGACCCATCAACCGCATAAGGCGTCGGATGCGCTTTTCGTTCACCAGATGCTGTTCATTGCGCAGGTGCCACGTCATTTGGCGCACACCGTAAAACGGGGTTTCCAAGAACTGCTTATCGATGACGCGCATCAGATCGAGGTTCATCTCGCTCTCACCCTTGGGTTCATAGTAAAATGACGACCGCGAGATCGACAGCAGGGAACATTGCTTGCCGACGGACAGACCCGGAATGTTCGGCTCAATCATCTTGCACCTCACTTGCCGGTCCAGGGTTTGAGCTTTCTGGCCAAAAAATCGTTGGCGACGGCCAACTCCCCAATCTTGGCATGCAGGCCTTTGACCTGCTCTTCATCGACTTCCGGTGCCTTCCGGCTACCTCGCTCGAACACACCAGATGCGCCCTCAAGCAATGCACGTTTCCATTGATGGATCATCGTCGGGTGAACTCCAAACCGACTGGCCAGCTCGCTGACAGTCTCTTCGCCTTTCAGCGCTTCCAACGCCACCTTGGCTTTGAATTCTGGGTGATGTTGCTTCCGTTTCGACATTCCTGATCTCCTTCGTGTTGAAGATCAGCAAACTACAAATCGCAGCTTACGTCAGTGTCCGATGTTCGGGGGGTAGCTCACTCATCACTCACGCAACCCGGCGTAAAGCAGGCCACGTACAGGTTGGCGGCTGCTGTGTTCGAGGCGCTTTGATGATAAAGGCCCTTTTGGCGGTTCGAACCGATTTCACCTTCCCCAGGGCGCTTGCGATACTTCAGAAATTAAGATCCTCATCTGATGGGTCTATAGAGACCGGAAGCGGAGGCGGGTTTAGGGCAAACTCGGCCGCGGCCTCTCGCGTTGCAAACTTGCCCCAGGACCTCGGAGAATCCTGATGCTGCACTATGGCAAACACTTCGCAGCCCTCTCCGATCTCAATGATCCAAGGCTGCATTAACCAAACCCGTTCAGCTTGGATCTGCCAGCGTCTGGTCGGGTCGATGAAGCCCATCTCTGGCGGCTGCGAAGGATTGATCGGAATTCCGCGGATCTCCGCTTCGGCGAATATCGGCCCTTCAGGGGTATCAATTTTGATCATGTTCAGCCTCTCGCAACGTTTTCTTTTCCGAATATCCCAGTGAAATTTTCGCCGCAACTCCCCGAGTTTTCGGCCACGATAACACCCGCCATATTTCTCGAAATATTGCCTATTGAAAATAGTTTGAGTTGCGGCAAGAGATCAACGATCGCCTTGAAAGGTGCGAGGCGGAAACCCCGCACCTCT
Source organism: Sulfitobacter sp. D7 (assembly GCF_003611275.1). Classification (NCBI taxonomy): domain Bacteria; kingdom Pseudomonadati; phylum Pseudomonadota; class Alphaproteobacteria; order Rhodobacterales; family Roseobacteraceae; genus Sulfitobacter; species Sulfitobacter sp. D7. The sequence continues at coordinate 842,141 of NZ_CP020694.1, read as the reverse complement.
ACATGGCTAAGGACGCGCTGGTAGACCTTCAATATAGTCCTCGACCTCTTTCGTTGGGATCACGTCAGCATATTTGCAGTTAAGGTCGAAAAGGCTCAGGGCATGACTGGCTTCAAAACGGTCAAATGCGGTTTCTTCCGGGATCACCACTTTGAAGTTGAACGAGTAAGCATCGACTGTTGTCGCGCGCAGGCAGCCGGAGCTGGTGCAACCAGTCATAATGAGCGTGTCGATATTGAGATAGTTAAGATGGCTCATGAAAATCGTGCCGAAGAAAGCAGACGGCTTGCGTTTGCCAATCAAGATATCCTGCGGCTGTGGTGCCAGCGGGGCGACTGTTTGGGTGGCGTGTGAGCCTTCGGTCGAGGTGTTCTCGGTGCCCCGGTGACTCTTGCCGACCTGCACCCCACTGTCGATCATGTCCGGACGCCGTTCGGAGACCGTATAGAACACCGGCAGATTTTTATCCCGCGCCAGCTTGAGCAGCCTTTCGATGTAGGGCACCGCTTTCCAGCCTGCTTCTCCGCAATGTGTACGGTATTTCTTCAGCCCCTCCTCCTGTGCCTCTCCAGGCGCATCACCGGTGAAGTTATACTGTACGTCGATGATAAAGAGCGCCGGCCGGCTGCCGAAGCCGCCGCGTTTGCCGTATCCGGCCAATTGAAAGACGCGTTTGTCTTTTTCGGTCAAAAATTTATCCCAGATGCGTTCGCTCATGTCGGACTCTCTTTGTTGGTGCTAAGGGGTGCGAAACAGGTATTGCCCGTAAGGGGCCGTTTCAAAATCGGGGGTGAGGACACCTTTTTCCGAAAGAACTGTGCCCCGCAGGATCGTATGGGTCACTGCCCCGCGAAACCGTTGGCCTTCATAAGGCGAATAGTCGGAATGGGACGGGAAGCTTTCATGTGAGACCGTGGTCGCTGCTTCGGGGTCAAATACGGCAAAATCCGCATCATAGCCCGGCGCAATTTTGCCTTTGCCGGGCAAATGATACAGACTGGCCACATTGCGGCTGACGGTTGCGGCCAACGTTTCGATTGGGATACCGCGCTTGTAGTAGCCTTCCTCGACCAAGACAGACCAGATCTGCGCGATGCCGGGAAACCCAGCAGAAGCCTGCCAAATGTCCGGCCCTTTGGTAGCGCGTTTGCGGGCCACGTGATCGCTGCCGATTGTTTGGATGTCGCCCTCGCGCACGCCCTCCCACAAGGCATCAACGTCGCTTTGGCTGCGCAAAGGCGGATTGACCTTCCCAAGTTCACCGATATCACTGTTGCGGGTCAGGCTTAGATAATGGATGCACGTCTCAACATTGATCGCCGGACGGTCCGGGCCGCGCAGACGGCGCACAAGGTCCAAACTCTCTGCCGAAGACATATGCACGATGTTTACCGGGCAGCCCGCTTTCTCTCCGAAATAAGCCACGCGGAAGACGTTTTCAGTCTCCAGAAATCCCGGGCTCTGTTCGTCCCAAGCAGCAAGATCCGTCCGCCCGGCGTCTTTCAGCGGTTCGCGGAACACTGGGATCACTTCGGTGTTCTCGCAATGCACGCCGACCACCGCACCTTTCACCGATGCAGCCGACTTCAGGGCGCGAAACAGCAGGGCGTCATCTACCTCGGTGATGCCCTTGGCAGCACCCGTGGCGCCTTTGTACATCAGATAAACCTTCATCGAAGTCACACCGTACTTCGCAGCCAGCACAGGAAACTGTTCAACATGCGCACGCGAGGTGACACCAAAATGAAAGCCGAAATCAACGACTGAGCGCGTTTTGCCTTCCTCGCGCCAAGCGGGGGTGCTGGCGTCCAGATCGTCGGAACGCCAAAAGGTCATTAGACCCGTGACGCCCTCCAGTGCCGCCGTACGGCTTTCTGTCGTCCAATCTTCTTCCTTTGCCCCGAAGCCCACATGGGTGTGCGGATCGATGGCCCCCGGGAGAATCCATTTTCCGGCGCAGTCGATGACCCGTTTGGCTTGTGCCGTTTCAGAAGCCGCGAGGATCGCGGCAATGCGCCCCTCCTTCACGGCGATCGAGCCAGCAACCCGCCCTTCGCCCGGCAAAACGATTCCGCCGTTTTGAAGCAAGAGATCGTAGGTCATTGCTGCGTTTCCTTCATATCCGATACCAGCTTCTCACCAGTGTCATTCCATACATGCTGCCGCAGAATCTTGCCGTCGTGCAGCTCAAACCAGTCGATAAAGCGCACGTCTGAGAAAGCGCTGCCGTCGCGCCACTCCCCTGCCAGCGTGCCGGTAACGAGCACCCGCAGGTTCTGCTCGCTTTTCCATGCATCAGTGCCGGTAATCTTTTTTGATATTCGGGCATATCGGCCTGAAGACCGCAAAAGTGCGCCTTTCACTGAGCTGAACCGCCGCCCGCCGGGGAAAATCAGATCAAGATCGCCGTCGCCGACAAAGCTTTCCGCCGCCTCAAGATCACGTCGTTCCACCGCGTCTAGATAGGCCAATACCACATCAATAGCGCGTTCGAACTCGGTCATTGTTCGGAATCCATTTTGATGGTTCCACGGTCCGCCTTCCGCATGATCGCGGAAAAGACCCCCCCAGCCCGCAGCAATCCGCGCTCGTGCAGGCTAGTCACATCAACCAAAGCGTCGAAACGAGTGACTGTTCCGTCCGGGGCTTGGGCCGTCACACGCACGTTTGCGCTTTCCTCAATGCCGGCGTCCAGACCGTCAAAGCAGAAAGTCTCAAAACCAGAAAGCTTAAGTGTCTGTAGCGTCGTGCCGGAGGGAAAAACGAGTGGGGTGATCCCCATGCCGATAAGATTCGCTCGGTGGATGCGCTCGAAACTTTCGGCAAGCACAGCCACCACTCCCAAAAGCTTCGGCCCCTTGGCGGCCCAGTCCCGGCTGGATCCCATGCCGTAGTCTTTACCGGCAAGAATAATTGCGGGCACCCCCTCGTGCCGGAGCGTTTTGGCGGCATCGTAGATCGTTATGTTTTCGCCTTCGGCGGATAGTTTGGTAAAACCACCCTCCACGCCGCCGGCCAATGCGTTCTTCATGCGTTGATTGGCGAAAGTAACGCGGGCCATGAACTCGTGATTGCCACGCCGTTGGGTGACAGCGTTGAAGTTCTTCGGTTCAACGCCCGTATCGATTAGATACTTTCCTGCCTGACTTTCAGGCAGAATTTCTCCGGAAGGTGTGATGAAATCGGTGGTTAAGCTGTCATTAGCCACCACCAAAGCGCGCGCGTTCTCAAGCCTGTCGGGAATGTCAGCCGTCGCAAGGTCCACGAATGGGGGGCGCTTGATATATGTTGAGTGCTCGCTCCACTCGAATACCGGCCCAAGGGGGATTTCCAACTGGTCCCACAACTCGGAGCCGTCAAAGAGTGTGGCGTAGCTCTTACGAAAGCTCTCCGGGCGCTGGCTCTCAAGCTCGAGCGCTGCAATTTCCGCCCTGTCGGGCCAGATCTCGGCCAACATAACCGGCCAGCCATTTGCATCGGTGCCAATCGGTTCATGCGCGAAATCGACGTCAATACGCCCGGTCAGCGCGAAAGCAACCACAAGCGGTGGCGATGCAAGGTAAGCCGCCCGAACGGACTTGTGTATACGGCCTTCAAAATTGCGGTTGCCAGATAGGATCGCCGCACAGATCAGATCATTATCGGCAACAGCTTCAGACACGCCGGGAGCCAGAGGGCCAGATTTGCCAGAACAAGTCGTGCAACCAATGCCTACGACATGGAAGCCAAGTGTCTCCAACGGCGCCATCAGCCCGGCTTCAGCGAGGTAGTCCTCGACCAACCGCGACCCCGGGGCCATTGAGGTTTTAACATGGACCGGCGGACGCAGACCGCGCGCGACAGCGTTCCGGGCCAAAAGGCCGGCGGCCAGCATGACAGAGGGGTTTGACGTATTAGTGCAAGACGTGATCGCCGCAATTGTCAGGCTGCCATGGTGCAACCGAGATGCTTTTCCGTCGATCTCGATATCAGCACTGGCGTCTTTGGAAGCCGGATCGATCCCGAAACCATGCGGCCCGATCGGTGCCGTGAGGGCCTCTTGAAAAGAGGTTGAAATGCGGTCCAGCGGCACCCGATCTTGGGGGCGCTTTGGTCCTGCCACGCTCGGGACGATGCGTGATAGATCGACTTGAACCACCTCACTGTACTCTGGCATCGGGTCGCCCGGTGTGAACCAAAGTCCGGTTGCACGGGCATAGGCCTCGACCATGGCAACGTGATTTCCATCCCGGCCCGTAGCCTTCAAATAATCGGTCGTCTGAGCATCAATTGGAAAGAAGGCACAGGTTGCTCCATATTCGGGCGCCATATTCGCGATCGTGGCCCGGTCCGGAACTGTAAGACTTTCGGCCCCTGCCCCGCAGAATTCGACAAAGGCCCCTACGACACCTACGTTTCGCAAACGCTCGGTAATGGTCAGCACGAGATCAGTCGTGGTCGTCTCGGGACGCAACGCGCCCGTCAGCTCGACACCAACAACCCGTGGAATGCGCACTTCGTAGGGCAACCCCAGGGCGGCGGCTTCCCCATCAATGCCGCCGACGCCCCAGGCCAACATGCCCAAACCGCCCGCCATAGACGTATGGCTGTCACAACCGAGAACGAACTCTGTTGTCAGCACGGAGCCATCCTCTACATCCGTCGGCGTGACGACTGAGGCAATGCGTTCCAGATGCACCTGATGGATAATGCCAGATCCTGGCGGCACCACCTTCAACTTGTCGAAAGCCTGCTCGGCCCATTTAAAGAACGCGTAGCGTTCAGAGTTACGTCGGTACTCTTCTTGTATATTGTGCTGACGCGCATTGGGATGACCCGCGACATCGACGATCAAGGAATGGTCAACCACCAAGGTGACTGGCACCGCAGGCTCAATCAGGCCGGGGTCTTCGCCGCGTGCCACAAATACATCGCGGGCGGCGGCAAGGTCCATAAGCGCAGGCAGGCCGCTTGAGTCAGGCAGCATAACCCGCGAGACCGCAAGCGGAACCGTGATCTCATCGGATCCCGCATGCCAATTTGTCACCGTCGCGATCTGTTGCTCTACCTCTGCGCCCCTTCGCGCTTGAACGGCAAGGTTTTCAAGCACCACCCGCAAGCTTCGTGGCAGCGGGTTTGCGCGCGCAGAGAGCATTCTCGTCAAATCGATCACCAATCCAGCCCCGCCTTTGGCGGCTGTTGTAAAGGTGGCTATGTCTTTGCTTTGACGCTCGGTATTCTCCATAGAGATTCAAATACGCCCGCAGCGCAAAAGTGTCAACACTATTGCGAAGTTTGCCGGAATTTACCCCATAGGAACTTTACTTGCTTCGATTAACCCTCTAAAGTCGTCAAAAGTGTTGACAGAAATAGAGTGCGGTTATGGACCAGCAACGAACCCTCGTAGATACTGTATTCGACGGTATCTTCAAAATGCTACTGACGGGAGAAATTCCTCTCGGTGGGGTGGTCAACGAGGCGACATTGGCCGAGCATTTCAACGTAAGCCGGGGCCCGGTGCGCGAAGCGGTGAAAGCCCTTCAGGGGCGCGGCCTGATCACCAAGGCTGCATATTTCAAGGCCCGCGCGGTGGACCTGAATGTGCAGGACATGATCGAGATATTCCAACTGCGCGAATGTGTAGAAGGTATGAGTGTCAAACTGGCGACCCAGAATATGTCGGACGACGGGCTACACCAGTTGCTTCAAGACTTCGAAGACGCTGGATCAGACGGGCGCATTTTTGACGTTCACGTGCGCATCGCCGAAGGATCTGGCAACCGTCGCATCCAATCGCTGCTCTGTGATGAGCTTTACTACTTGCTGCGTCTCTACCGCGCCAGATCTGGGTCAACCGCCGAGCGTCGTGAAAATGCGTCAGCAGAACACTGGCAGATCTTACGTGCTATGCGCGCGCGGGATGCCGAATTGGCAGAGTCCCTGATGCGGGCGCACATCTCACGAGCAACCGAAGCCCTCCAACGGGTCTTGGATGCAGAACCAGCGCCAGTCAGCGAAGAACCGCGGCCACGGCGGAACAGAAAGGAAAGCAGAGCGTGAAAAGCACCAAACGTCTACGAGACCTCTTGGCAGGCGAGGATATCCTAGTTTCGCCCGGCGTATATGATGGCTACAGCATCCGTCTTGTTGAAAAGATGGGCTTCAAGACCGCCTGTACGACCGGCGCCGGCCTTGCGAATGCCCGGATGGGCTATGAAGACGTTGGCCTAATGGGGCTGACCGACAACCTTGATGCTTGCCGAATGATTGCGGGCTGCGCGTCGATCCCCGTGATGGCCGATGCCGACACTGGCTATGGCAATCCCGCGACTGTCTGGCACACCACACGGCAATTCGAAGCTGCAGGCGTTGCCGGGATCAACATTGAAGATCAGGTCAGCCCCAAACGATGTGGCCATATGGCCGGCAAAGACGTGATCGATATGCGCGAAATGGCCCGCAAGATCGAAGCCGCTTGCGACGCCCGCAGGGACGATGATTTCGTTGTGCTGGCGCGGACGGATGCCATTGCCGTCGAGGGTCTCGAAAGGGCAATTCGCCGCGCTAAGCTCTATGAGAAGGCGGGCGCCGATCTGATTTTCGCGGATGCCATCAAAGGCGAGGAGCAGATTAAGGAACTGGTGGATTCTGTTGGCATTCCCGTATCAGTAAACATGGGTTTCGGTATCCGATCGCGCCCCACAACACCTTTGATCCCTATCGCCCGCCTGAAAGAACTGGGCGTCCGCCGCGTCACCCTGCCCCGAATGTTGCCAGCAGCCGCGCTTAAAGCTATGGAAACCGCACTCGCCGTATTGCGTGACGCTATACCCACTGGCGAAGTTGTCGACCGCCCCGATTTACTTGCTTCAATCGAAGATATTTGGGGCCTGATGGGACTTTCGGAGTATCAAGACCTCGAAGAGCGCTTCAACTCCATCGAGGGTGTTGATGTGACAGGAAGTGAAGCCGAACAGGTTCGCGCCTGATAGGCGATTTAGCTTTACAGTTAGCATCGAAACCGGGGCCTACGCGCCCCGGTTTTTTTGGCTGGCAGTCCAATCAAAGCTGACCGTGCATTCATCCTCTCGGCACACCAAGCCAACAAGAGCATGACCCCGGCCGCAACCTGGGTCTAAGAAAACTGGCGCGGCCGGTGCTAACCTCTGTCCGCTCAATGAAAAAAAGGGGGGGCGTGCCAGTGACACGCCCCCTCAATTTCGGTTACTGCTTTTGAATTTTAAACAGCAATCATCGGATGCAGTTCGCTATTCAAGCTTTAGGGTGGGCAGAAGATCCGCAAAGAAAGCGTCTTCTTTCTTCAGGATTTCAACAAACGCCTCGGAATCCGCATAGTCCACCGCAGTCAAACCGCTGCTCGTAAAGTTCTGGAAGCTCTCGCTCGATGCGGCTTTCTCAACAGCGGCAGACAATGTGGCAATCACCTCATCCGGTGTACCCGCGGGCGCCCAAAGGCCAGTGTTTGGCGGCAGTGCCAAATCGACCCCGCCTTCGATCAGCGTCGGCACGTCGGGCGCAACCGATGTCCGCTTTTCGCTCAGCTGGGCAAGGGCGACCAGTTTTCTACCCTCATCTTGGGGCAAGATCGCCGAGGCAAAGCCAAGCACAAGATCGACGTCACCCGCCACGGCAGAAGCGACCGCTGGCGTCACGCCATTAAACGGAATGTGAAAAAGCTCGATGCCCGCTGCGCGCGCGATGGCCTCTGCAGCGATATGGGTAGCACCGCCCGTTCCGGCAGAACCGTAGCTCACTTCGCCCGGGTTCTCTTTGGCGAAAGCGACCAGCTCTTCGATGGTGGAAAAGGGCGCGCCAGTTCGCGCCGCGATCATGTTCGGGCCGACGGCCACCCGCGCGACTGGGGTCAGATCATCGAACCCGTAGGGTAGATCGCGTTGATGAGGCGCCACCGTTTGAACCGAAGACACAGCAAATAGCAGCGTATATCCATCGGGATCGGCGCTTGCCACGGCGGCACCACCGACGGTGCCACCTGCGCCGGGACGCGTTTCCACGACAACTGGCTGGCCCAGTTCGTCGGACATCTCTTTGGCCAGCGTGCGGGCCATCGTGTCGGTCGATCCAGGTGAATAGGGAACGATAATGGTCACCGACCGGGTTGGAAATTCTTCCGCCCCTGCGGCTGAAACGCCAAGCGCCAGCGCCGCCGTTGCCATGATTGCCGTTACTGTAAACTTCATGTCATTTCTCCTTGTTGAATGTCGTGATTAACTTTCGTCCGTAGTGCGACGCTCTGCTCTGCAGCATGGCGTGCCGCTTCGCGCCCGGCTATCAAGCCCAGACCCAAAGCCGATAAAAGACCGTTGCCCGACACATATCCGTCGCTGCCCCGTCGACCTGAAATGCCCGTAGCGGCTCCACCGCCTGCATAAAGCCCCCTGATCGGCTCCCCGTCCTTTCGCAGAACGCGCGCTCGGGTGTCGACGGCCAATCCACCTTGGGTATGAAACAATGCTGGGTGAACTTCAGTCGCCCGATAGGGCGCCTTTAAGGGCCCGAAACCCCAAGCTCTGCGCCCGTGAGGATCATTTGCCCCGTCATCAGCAGATTGCGCCAGCGCGTCCCGCAGCGCGGCTTCAGGTACGCCAATTTGTTTGGCCAGAGACGCGGCATCGTCAGCGCAGAAGACATCGCCTATCTCTGCGACCTGAGCGAACTCGGGCTGGCCAGCCGCAACATCTGCTTCAATCTGCGCGCTGTAAACCATATAAAACGGGCCTTCGTGCGCCAGTTCCGTTGAGGCTAAGGCAGAATAGCCGCACGTTTCATCGCCGATGCGCTGTCCACCGCCATTGATGACAATTCCGCCTCGCTCGGCGACAGTCCATGTCATCAAGGCCCCACTGCGAAGAGCTAATCCAGCATGACCCTGAAAGGCTTCGAGATTGCCGGTTGCTGCGCCCAAAGCCGCCCCCCATATTAATGCCTCTCCGGTTGAACCAGGCGCGCCACCATAGGCGGCAGCCTGTGCTGTTGGGCAGTACTTAGCGATCAAATCCGGCGCCGCGCCAAAACCGTTTGTCGCAAGGATAACTGCGCGGGCGCCGATGCGGCTCACTGAGCCTCTATCACCATCTACTATCGCACCGCAGACGACACCGCCCCGCACAATCAATTCACGCACCGGCTGGCCCAAGGCGATCGGAATGCCACGCCGTCCCGCTTCCGCCTCAAGATCTCTCAACAGCTCCTGCCCCGTGCGCGAAGGCGGCGAGTGTAGCCGCGCAACGGAATGCCCGACATGGCGGTAGCTGGTCACGAGGGTCAGGGAGACATGCGCGTCATCAATCAGCCATTCGACAAGTTCTGCGGAAAGCTGCGCCAGGCAATTGGTAAGATGTTCGGCGTCGTGCGGGCCACTTACTTGCAGGATGTCTTTAGCAAAGCGTTCGGGAGAATCTTCAATCCCTGCGGCGCGCTGCAAGCGCGACCCGGCGGCGGGAATTGATCCACTTGAAAGCGCCGTATTGCCCGAGAGACAAGATTGTTTTTCAGCAATGGCTACCGAGGCACCCGCAGCATCGGCGGCGATAGCAGCGACCAAACCGCAGCCTCCTGCCCCCACGATTAGGACATCGACCTCCAAATCGAAATCTGTCGTCAGTTCTCTAAACGTCACCGAGCACCCCTCCAAAGTGTCAACACTATGGAATCTCGAATTGCATCCGTCAATCCCCAAGGGCGAGATGTCAGAGAAAACGTGGTAAATCACTATTAACAAAAGGCTTATATTGAGGTTGTGGGGGCTCGATATACCGGAAAAACCATTAATCGGCGTGGTCTCTATATCGGAACCACCCCCAATAGTGTTGACAGTTGAGTCTGGAATGGGCATTCCTAAGGAAACAAGCAAACCGCTGCGCCGCCACTTTCGCAGCCATAGCGCCCCTCGACGATAAGAAAGGCATTCTCCGAATGAAGCGCTCGCGCCCAGTTGTCGTCATCAGCGGCATCTCTTCCGGTATCGGTCTCGCGACCGCGCGTCGGTTCCGCAGTGACGGATGGCAGGTTATCGGAGTGGATATAGATGCGTCACCGGAAACTTTTGCAGATGAGATGATCGTAGCAGACCTTGCACATCTTGCTGGCATCAACTTCGCTGAGGGGCAGCTTTCTGGACAACGGACCTGCGCATTTGTGCATTCCGCAGGCGTCATGCGCGACGATGCCGACGATGAAACCCTCGTAGACGCGGGCGCGACCTTATGGACATTGCATGTCGGTGCCGCAGCGAGGTTAGCCCAGACGCTGCTGCCGAATATGCCAGACCAACGCGGGCGGCTCGTATTCTTATCGTCCCGCGCAGCGCGGGGACGCGCCGGACGAGGACTTTATTCTGCAAGTAAAGCAGCCTTAGACGGGTTGATCCGTTCTTTGGCAATCGAGCAGGCGCCGCGCGGCATCACCGTCAACGCAGTAGCCCCTGCAGCAACGCAGACGCCACAGCTAACAGATCCAGCGCGGGAAAACGCGGCGGTGCAGCCGCTGCCCATCGGTAGGGTTATCCAGCCCGATGAGGTGGCAGCGACGATAGCCTTCCTGGCTTCTGAAGATGCCGGTGCGATTACAGGGCAAACAATCTATCAATGTGGGGGCGCATCAATCGCGGGCGCCAATCGCTAAAAGCGATGCGATTTGGGAGGGAGACCAATGAAGACATCAAAGTCGAACAGACATGAGGTGATTGCCGGTCTGGTCTGGGTTGTGCTCGGCCTCGCCGCCATTTTCGTCGCACGCGGCTATGCCTTCGGAACGATTACGCGAATGGGTCCCGGTTTCGTGCCGATCATGCTGGGCATTCTCTTGGTTGTCTTCGGGCTATTTGCGGCCTGGCAAGGCCGCCGTTTACCGGAGGTATCGCTTGATCTGCGTCTGCGCCCCTTCGCTTATATCATCGTAGGGATCATCGTTTGGGTCTTGCTCGTCGACTGGGCAGGCTTCGTACCCGCGACAGTCGCCCTGATCCTGATTTCGGCCCAATCGGAGCCCGAAATGAAGCTGATGGAAGCGGTCTTATTGGCCGCAGGCATGTCACTCGTAGGCTATCTTATTTTCATCAGGGGCATCGGCATTCCGATCGCCGCTTTCGGGAGCTGAATCATGGATCTGATTTCCGGCATCGCGCTCGGCGTCAATGTGGCCGTAACCAGCGAGGCCTTGCTCTTCTGCCTGATCGGGGTCTCCGTCGGCATGTTTATCGGGGTTCTGCCGGGGATCGGCCCCTTGGCCGCGGTGGCCATGACGTTGCCGATTACATATCATCTGGAGCCGATGAGCGCTCTGATCATGCTCGCTGGAATCTTCTATGGCGCGCAATATGGCGGCTCGACGGCGTCAATCCTGCTTAACCTGCCTGGAACCTCGACAACGGCGGTGACGGCACTCGACGGTTACCCGATGGCCAAGCAGGGGCGCGCGGGCGTCGCTCTTTTCATCACAACGATCACCTCTTTTGTCGGTGGCTGCTTTGCGATCGTACTGGTAATGAGCTTTGCCCCCGCTTTGGGGCAAATGGCCCTAAAGTTTTCTTCCGCTGAGTACTTTTCCATTATGCTGCTGGGCCTCGTTGCCGCTGCAACGATGTCACTCGGATCTCCGATCAAGGGTCTCATTTCGGTCGTGGCGGGGCTGCTGTTGGCGACCGTTGGCATGGATTCGACCTCGGGCGTGGTACGGTACTCCTTTGGCGTCTTGGAACTGCAGGACGGCTTGAACCTTGTGGCGATGGCCATGGGGCTGTTCGGGGTTGCTGAACTCCTTAAAAATGCCGGTAAACCGCGCGACCTCGCCCCGCAGAAGGTCCGCATGCGCGAGTTGATCCCGACGCGCCAGGACATAAAAGAATGCTGGAAGCCTACGCTACGCGGCTCGGTCGTCGGATCCTTTGTTGGCATCCTGCCCGGAGCCGGCCCCACGCTCGCTGCTTTCTTGGCCTATGCGTTTGAAAAGCGCGTTTCCCGAACCCCAGAGAAATTCGGACGTGGCGCAATCGAGGGCATCTCTGCACCCGAAGCCGCAAACAACGCCTCCACCCAAGCCGCGTTTATCCCCACATTGGCGCTCGGCATCCCCGGCGACGCCGGCATGGCTGTCCTGCTTGGGGCGATGATGATCCACGGGATCACGCCCCGGCCCGAGTTTTTCACCACCAATGCGGATTTATTCTGGGGCCTCGTCGTAAGCTTTTGGATTGGCAACCTGATGTTGCTGGTTCTGAACATTCCGCTTATCGGCTTTTGGGTCAGGGTATTGACCGTTCCTCAACGCCTGCTCTTTCCGGCAATCCTCTTCTTTATCTGCATTGGCGTATATTCTGTCAGCAATAGTCCTTTTGACGTTATGACCGTGATTGTTTTTGGTATCGTCGGCTACCTGATGAACGCCTATGGCTATCCCCCCGCACCTATGCTGATGGGTTTTATTCTCGGACCCATGATCGAACAGCACTTTCGCCGAGCATTGTTGTTTTCGCGCGGCGATATTACCACCTTCATTGATCGACCGATTTCTGCCGCCTTCCTCGTACTCACACTCTTGCTAATTGCCAGCATCGCCATACCGACACTGATAGCGCGAAGGAAAGGTTTGCCGGTCGAGGATTGACAGCATGTGGAGGTTGACCTGCTCCCCTGAAATGTCCGGTGTTTTGATTTAGCCTGTTCTCCAAGAAGGAGGCAGACGATGAAGAGAAGACGGCGGTCTGGTTATCTTCGGCGATGACGGCATCCCAGTTCTTTCGCAGAACCTCAGCGAGCAGGCGCGTGCGCGCCTTCATCTCGACCAGCCAGTCGATCTGACCGACAATCACCTGGTCTTCTTGGGGTGGCACCGGACGAAGGTCTTCAAACAAAGACTCGCCTTATAATTGGTTACTTGCGTTCCAATAGAACCAAAACGTACGCCGACCAAGGCAAACCGAGAAATCCACTTTGAACTGCCCTGTCTCGACCTCATTTTCCAACACTGTTTGCTCGGCGAGCAACCGACATTTCTGGTCCCGAGGCAACGCTTGAAAAAACAGGGAAGCCGTTTTTTCGCAAATCTATCAATCCCTTAAAGAATTTTCTTTGATCGGAGCACTTGCCAATAGTCATTTCATCGGCCTACCCTACGGCCACGAAAATCCCCTAGAGCTTCACGTCGTACGTCTTCACAGGCTGAAGCCATCAATCAAAAGACACGAGGCACGACTATGGAACTAGCAGACTTCGCCAAACAACTTCCCGAAAACTTCACCGAGCAAGAATTCGTCGACCTGATGAACCAGGTGATCAACCTCAAGACAATTGAGGCCATGCCCCCGGCGGAGCGCAGCAATTTGTTCGACGGCGCGCAGTACCTCGTTGACTACATCATGCTGGCCCAGGAAGCGAACGGAGAGCTTCGCTCCCATGAAGGGCAACATATGATGACCTATAATGGCCCTTTTATCCCACATGTCTTGGTTCGGCCCGAGGGAACAGAAATGGACCGCGCAGCCTTGGAGAATTTCGGCATTGGGGAAGGCGATAAATATTTTGGGGATGAGTAGGAGCAATGCCTGATTTTAGGCAACTCCTACCGGGTCGTATCCCATTAGAATCTGCGCATTCGCGCCAGCGAGAGGGTCGTTCTTGGCCCTTTCGTCCATCGTCACAATCAGATGCATAAAACGCTCGCCCGGGAGAACTTCATGCCACGAAAACGCAGAGAGACAGACAAGTACTCCTTTGTCCGCAACGGAATTTCGATTTCGAGACTGAAGCAGGAAGCAAAAACTTTCAAGAAATCAGAAGGAATAAAGCTTCGTGACGCCCAGAATCATACTGCTCGCCAACAAGGCTTTGCAGATTGGTCGCAGATGTCAGCCGTGAAACTCCAGCCCATCGACGAAAATGATGAAATTGTAGGATTCTGGCAGCGACTGGATAAATCGGAACATGAAATCTACATCGACCATCTTTACGAGGAGATCGATGCGTGGCCCAACGACCCGATAGCTCCAATGATTTTCATTAAAATCATTATGGAAATGGATGAGGGTGAAGAACTTTACGTATCATCCCTACATTTCAAAAATGACGAAGGCTCGCCGAATGAGTCCAGGATCATAAGGCAAGTCCAAGCTGACGGCATTGAAGCTATGTGCGATTTTCTGGAGGGTGGAATGACCGCAGGGAAAATCATGAACGCGTTGGGCCCTATCGGCGTTTTTGACTTCGACCCACGCGAGATTATTAGGAGCGAGATTGCTTGACGTCCAGATGTGTCGATGACCGCGCTTCCGTGAAGCCATGGCCACCTGTCAAACTGATGTCGAGGAATTGACGCATATCAATCAATCCGAAGGGGCGCGTTCGGCCCTAAGCGGCCGTCCATGTCAATTCTTATTCTGATCGAGGTTCTGCAGTGCAGCGGAGGGGGCGGCATGTCGATGGCTGTCGGAATTGAAAAACATCGAGATTGCTCTGTTTTTTCCTGAACGTGTAGTGCTAGCGTTCGGATGAAAACAAATTAGCTCGGTATCGAGGAAGTCTTGTCACATGAGTGGTGAATTGGATTTCCGTGGAGCAAGGGGCTCAAACACAGGTGATGTATATCATGAACTTTGGGCCGTTCAATCAGCCCTGAAGCTGTTAGACAGGGCGAGCAAGCTAGAAGCGGTAACGGTGGAGGGCGTTCCATCTGCTGACGGTTCCGGTCACAAGTGGGACGGCGTTGATTGCACTTTGCTATACGGCGGGGCTAGCATCCAGACGGCAGAACGCGTGGTGCTTCAACAGCTGAAGTATTCAGCGAGTGAACCGAATAAATTATGGTCACCTTCGAGGGCATGTTATGGGCCTTCATCCATTAACCCATCATCGTCGCTAATGCGAGGATTGGGTAAAGCCTTCCGTGAGACAGTTAGGCTTAGAGAAGGAAAGCCACTCAGCGATATTTCTGTAGAACTTGTGACCAATCAGCCTGTTTCCGACCGCGTAGTAGACGTTATCAACAAGGCAAAAAATGACGGTGTCCCAGAGTCTTTCAAGGCTAAGTGGAAGAGCGGTGGTGATAATCTGCACCGGCTAGTTCGTGCTAGCGGGCTATCTCCTAAGGAGTTTCAAGATTTTTCCAAGTGCTTTAAATTTGTTAGCCAGACAAGCTCTCGTTTCCTTTTGGAAGAGAAAATGCTGATCGAGGTTTCGGTTTGGACAGATTCAGAGTTCGCTGAAGTGGCCCTAAGGCTGCGCAATTTTATCCGAAACAAAATGATGATGCCTGAAACGGCCGGAGAGATCATAACCAAAGAGTCGGTTCTGTTGCAGTTCGGCGTTACCGAAATACAAGCATTGTTTCCATGCCCCGCAAAGGTCAAGCCGGTCACTGATCTTGTATCGCGCGAGATTTCTAAAGAGCTTTGTAACGGCATCATCGACGGTGATCAGCGAATTTTACTGCACGGATCAGGAGGTGTTGGAAAAAGTACAATTATTCAGCATTTTCAGGGCCTTCTGCCTGAGGGTTCCGAAGTTATCGTATTCGATTGTTACGGCGCAGGTTCATATATGGATGCAAGCGCGATGCGCCATAGACCGCGCGATGCATTCGTGCAGCTGGCGAATGAACTTGCCAATCGACTCAATATTCCCGCCTTCCTAGAACCAAGATCGGGCTTGGACTTTGCGCGTGCATTTCACCGAAGACTGCTCTTAGCCTCCGAAACACTTTACAAAGTTAGACCCGAAACGAAGCTAGTGATAGTATTGGACGCTGCCGATAACTCAATTAGTGCAGCGAATGCTCGTGTGCCGAAAGAGGAGAGTTTTGTCGCTGAACTGATCTCGTTTGAAGACCTACCGAAAAACGTTGCACTTGTCGTCAGTTCCCGGACCGGCCGGCGAGACGATTTAAAGCTACCAGGCTCTTTCAAACATTTCGAGTTACCTCCTTTTAGTCGTCCAGAAACTGGCGAATTCGTTGCTCATTTCTGGGAGGCACCAGAAGAGTGGGTTGACGATTTTCACAGACTTACCAATGGCACACCTAGGGTACAGAACTATGCCTTTGGAAAAACTTCTGGCAAACCGAGCGAGGCGTTGGATCCCCTTCGGCCAAATGGCAAAACCCTAGAAGTTATTTTCCACGAGCAATTTGACGAAGCTGTGTGGCACCCTTCTACTCAAGACGAGCAGAATATCTAGTTCACCGGGCGGGAGGTATTTCATCTGAAGATTGCTTGGCCGAACTGTTGAAATCGTTCTCGCGGGACACTTGGAGGTTTGATCAAAACTATAGGACACTTAAACTAAGGTCAGTGATGGCGGATGGCCTGGTTGTTTTG
Organism: Sulfitobacter sp. D7; assembly: GCF_003611275.1. Classification (NCBI taxonomy): domain Bacteria; kingdom Pseudomonadati; phylum Pseudomonadota; class Alphaproteobacteria; order Rhodobacterales; family Roseobacteraceae; genus Sulfitobacter; species Sulfitobacter sp. D7. The sequence goes on along the minus strand of NZ_CP020694.1, from coordinate 825,814 downwards.
GTTGCGGCGAATATTCCGATCAAACCTCTTTCCAAGTTTAGCTTCGAAACCCTGAAGGGTTTTTGGCCACAAGGTGAAACCAGCGTTAGAAATTTGTTTTCCTCTTTGACAGCATTTAGTTCGCTGCACGGCGAACTACTCGACCGCACTACAGATGCTGTCAACAGCCTTGCAAAGCAAAGAATGGGTGCTAGAGAAAAATCAGAGTCACTCGCAAATTTCGCCGAGTTGATTGCTCCCATAAGTTCTGACGATGCCAATGTCATATTTCAGAAGGCAATTGCCGTAGCACACGAGTTGGACTCCGAAGCGATAGACCAGATTCGGTTCCTTCATACTCTTGTCCTAAACAAAGAAAATTACCTCTCATTTGATAGAAAACACTACGCTTCGGTGGCCGCAGAGTTTTTCGTCGATGCTGGAATCCGGCTAGAAAACGTCGAACACTTTCCTTGGAGTGAAGCTATGGAAAGCATTGCGGCACTGCACTTTCCTACCGCCCTCGCATGTTCAGCAAGATGGGACGACAGCGGTTATGTAAGCACGTACGAAACATGCGAGCCTGCCTTACATTTCGGAGTAGATCGTGGCGACTTGGATCCAGTTCAAGCTGCCGCACTTTTGAAGCTGGTCGGACGTCCTAGCGCACGTACAATTTCGGCGATTCTCCACAAAACAGACTGTTCAAAAACTTCCAATAAACGAAAGCTTGTCGAAGAGTTTGCGCGTGACTTAGCCACAGGAGCAATAGAAGAGTCCACTGAAACAGAGGCTCTGCTCTTGTCTCAAGAGGGGAGTGTCTGGCTTGAGCGCCTTCGGCGCAAGAACCACCTCAGAAACAACCTTGAGGACCCACCAGAAGAAGCAGGCGTGAAGCGCCGAAAAAAAACGCGACCAGAGTCTGTGCTTGCTAAGAAAAACTGGGACCAAGAAACACTAACCCAAGCCAAGATTCTGTACCCCGTCGCAGAGGAGTTGTTAAAGGAGACTAGGGCCAATGAAGAGTACATATCTTTATCGGGAGTGCTGTATCATGCGTCACTGCAGGTTCAGGTTGGGAGCCGCACAAAATTTTTGAGCGCTCTGGTTGAGATTATTATGGAGTATGACGAACAGCAGCTCGTCGACACTCTGTTTGGCTCCATTAAGGCTTGGTACTCGCAACTCTCAGTTGAGGCATGGTGCGAAAACAATTTACCGCCGTTCATCGGGGATGCGTTGCCCTATTTGGTGAGCCGCTATGCCGGCGCCGCCGGAAGACTCGAAGAAGTACTGGTCCTTGCCAAACTAGAGGGGAAAGCAGCCGAAGAGATCATCCTACGAGGGCTTGAAAAAAATGGTCTTTGGTTAAGTTCTCATCAGATTTTCGGGCTCGTGCAACGGTTGGCCAGATTCCTTGACGACCGTGAAAGCTCGGGACTGCTCTCATGGTACTTAGATCGTTTGGTTGATCGAATTGACCCTGAAGACAAAGAGAATATCGATCTAAGTGGAGTTCCCGACACACCGACTCATGCGGTCGCACACTTCGTCGTTGCTTACCTGAGTGACGTCGATCTTCGCCTCAGATGGAAAGCTGCCCACGCCGGGCGTCGCCTCGCCCGACTTGGGCACCGTGAAGAACTAAAGACGATTTTGGAGCTGTACGAAAGAGCGGAAGACAACGTATTTCGGGCACCCGAGAAGCCGTACTACTGGCTGGCCGCTCGTCTATGGATTATGATCATGTTCGATCGCATATGTCTGGAGGCACCTTCGACCGTAGAGCATGCTGGCAAACGTCTCTATCAAATTGCCTTGGATGCATCGTTTCCCCACATCCTTATAAGAGATTTCGCGGCGGATGCGTGCCGGAAGCTGCATGATGCCGACGTGTTCCATTTGGACGATGGTCAACTGGCAAATTTGATATCGGTCAATTCTGGTATTGCAACGACCGGCACAGATACCGTGCCCATGGGTTCGTACGATTTCTTCAAGGTAGACCGAAATAACGAGAGATTTCATTTCGATGCTATGGACACTCTTCGGTACTGGTACGCTCCTTGGTTAAGAGTATTCGAGGGAGCAACAACTGAAAACTTTCTGAATTCAGCTGAAAAATGGATCGTTGACGAATGGGGCGTGAATGATGAGAAACCCTACGGATTCCGGGAACCCCGTGAAAATAGGTTCAGCGAGCGAGATTACCATCTTAGCAGCACAAGCCATGGTTCCCTTCCAACACTAGAGCGATATCGATCCCATCTTGAATGGAACGCAAAGTGGTGCGCGGCGGGCGAATTTCTTGCCCAGCGTCCATTGAGGAAGTCTGATTACAGCGACGCGGATGAATTCAGTGAGTTGCGCTATCAGATATCGCACGGCAAGCTCACGAAACCTCCGTTTTGGTTGGCGGATTTCGTGACAAACCGTCCGCTTGACGTTCACCATCGATCCAAAAGCTTCTCTGATGTCGCTGAATGGGTGGAGGAAATTGATGAAGCTGAGCTTCTTCGTGAGTTATTCCCAGAGTCAGAACCGGGTTGGATCGTCGTTGATGAATACATTACCACTCGATCAGATCGTTGGGAACTGAACGCAAAGATCAGTACTGGGCTAGTTTCACCAGGCACTGCGATATCATTGGTTCGAGCACTGCAAACCTGCCCAAATGACCTCGACTTCTATATCTGCCCCGAAGGCCATCATCGCGAAATTGACGAAGAAGACTTCAAACTTGAAGGATGGATTCAACTAAATGATGGTGATCGGAGGTTTGATGATAAAGACCCCCTACAGCTTGGAGTTGGGCAACCTGGTAACATACCAGGTATAAGGGCAGTAAAACAGTTCGGTCTTCAGGAAGTTCTTGAAGATGGCCTCAGATGGATTGACCCATCTTCAGGTGATACGATCTTTCGGTTGGAACTGTGGGGCGACAAAGATGCCGATGAGAGAAACCGTTTCTTGGGAGACAGTGTCGTGAGTTCGGGACATCGACTGTTAGTGTCAAAGAGCGCCTTGAGCGAGTTTTTAAGCGTCCAAAAGTTAGAGCTCATTGCAGACATAGGAATAACAAAACGTGACAAAAGCCAAAGCAAACAGGTCGGTTTTGAGGAAGCAAATGGGTCGGCAACCTACAACAGATTACTTCTCCTCGAGCGATCCGGAGAACTTAAAGGAGCCGAACACGGTTTTGGCTCTTGGAGAAAAGATCGTACGGGAGTTGGAACTGACTGATGGGGTTGATACCCTAGGAAAATGGATGGCTCATCATCTTGCGTCTCTCATAGAAGACGCCGAACGCTCGGATGGCGCGCAAACTGCAGCCAGCCAGGAAGCAGTTGATCTGATATTCAGACTCTGGGAGTACCGAGGTTCGATGCCGGGTACGGCCGATCCAATGTCAGCTTTGAAAGGTGCAATTGGCGTTCTAGACCGCATCGGCCCGGACTCCTCCCCATTTTATAGGCACAGTCAGGATATGCGTGAACGCGACTTAGCCTTGTTATTCGACAGTTTGCGCAAGTTAATGGCTCATGGGGTGATATTGATTTCTGGCCAAAAAGATATCCCCGAATATACAGCTGAAACCTTCGAACATCTCGCTGAAGAGGAACAACAATTCATAATGGCGTTAGGCGGTTGGCTGAATTTTCTGGAACAGCAGAAGCCAACGGCTCCCGTCATCAATGTTGTTTTCAATGACGACGAGCAGGAAAAGAAGAACGCTGAAGATGAGGCGAAACTGACAAGCATGGCGCCTGAAGAACGCTCTCGGGTTTTATTGTCTCAATCAATCGACGAACAGATCGAGAACTTGCGGAAATTTAAGGCCCATTTACTTGGCGAAGCTGCCCCCAACGAGTAATCCATGTTTTGCAAATAAGTCTGTAGCAACGAGACATATGCTGAAATTTTGCTTTCGCAGCGAATGTCGGGTTTCCGCCCCCTCTGTCGGGGTTCGCTGCTCTTCAATCTTCCAATTTCTGCACAATGATCAAAACTTTCGCTGATGTTACATTGTCGACGACGACATACGGTCCAAGCTTATCCACACTCGGATTAATGCGGACCCGAAGGGCACTTGATACCTTTCGCAGCACCGGATGCCTGGCTGAGCTACTCCCCAACAGTTGGACAAGATCTGGCGTAGTTTAAGCTGCTCTTTGCACCTGCTGATCGGGGTTGGTTGTTTCAATTCCCTTCCAATAGACCACGGCAGGTGGCTGTCCGCCAAGGGCAGAATGTGGTCGCTTGTGATTGTAGAACTCGATCCATTTTCTAACGCCAGCCTTTGCCTCAGTTCCGGTTTCCCATGCGTGTAAGTAGACGCACTCGTATTTCAGGCTCCGCCACAGTCGTTCGACAAAAATGTTGTCCAAGAAGCGGCCTTTGCCGTCCATCGAGATACGGACAGTTGACCGTCGCAGCCGATCTGTCCACGCAAATGACGTGAATTGGCTGCCCTGGACGGTATTCATGATCTCTGGCGCGCCGAACTTGTGGATGGCCTCGTTTAGCGCATCGACGCAGAACTCAGCCTCCAGTGTGTTCGAGATGCGCGAAGCCAGCACCTTACGTGTGTGCCAGTCCATGATCGCGACCAGATACAAGAACCCGCGTCGCATGGGCAGGTAGGTGATATCAGTACACCAAACCTGATTTGGGCGATCAAACCGAAGCCCGCGCAGCAGGTAGGGGTAAATCTTGTGACCCTTGGCAGCCTTGCTCGTGTTTGGTCTTTGGTAAATCGGCATGAGGCCCATCAGCCGCATCAGGCGTCTGACCCGCTTCTCATTGACGAGGTGGTCGTCATTTCGCAAGTGCCAGGTCATCTGGCGCGCACCATAGAACGGCGTCTCCAAAAACTGCTTGTCGATCAGGCGCATCAGATCAAGGTTCTTTTCGCTCTCGCCCTTCGGCTCATAGTAGAATGACGATCGCGAGATCGACAGCAACTTGCATTGCTTGCCGATTGAAAGGCCTGGCAGGTCTGGCTCAATCATCTTGCGCCTCACTTGCCGGTCCAAGGTTTGAGCTTTCTGGCCAAAAAATCGTCGGCGACGGCCAACTCCCCAATCTTGGCGTGCAGATCTTTAACCTGTTCTTCATCGACTTCTGGGCCTTCCGGCCGCCGCGCTCAAATACGCCTAACACGCCTTCAAGCAAAGCACGCTTCCATTGGTGGATCATTGTGGGATGCACACCAAACCGGCTTGCCAATTCGCTGACCGTCTCTTCGCCCTTCAGCGCTTCTAATGCGACCTTCGCCTTAAACTCCGGGCGATGTTGTTTCCGTTTCGACATCGTCGATCTCCTCCGTGTTGAAGATCAACAGACTACAAATCGCAGCTTACGTCAGCGTCCGAATTTCGGGGGGGGGGGTAGCTCACGCAACCCTTAGCCAGCGTTGTAAGGCATGGAGTGCCTCTTTTGGAATTAGCATCATGCGATGCTGGTTATTTTGGCAGACGAATTCCTTAGGCTCTCGCCCAGTTTCTTTTGCTCAATGTAATGGTGGCCGGTTGATAGCCTGCTCGACAGAATCCAGCATTCTCGCGACTGATCGTAGGCTTATAGGCTGCGGAGCCTTAATGACCTTAATGACTTCCTTAACGGCATCAACGGCTTCGGGCGGGAGGTTCCTATCTGCGCCCAAGCGATCTGCAAATCCAAGCAGATGTTCCATTGAAAGCAGAGGGATTTTTAAGGGCGGGCAACGGCTAAGAAACGGTGCGGGCAACCCGTCCACGCTATTTGCAGTCATGATCCATGTGATCCAAGACATATCAAAAGATACCCGGAAGTAGGGACAAGACCATTGGCTGGCCGTCGAGCGCTCCAGAAATGGCAAAAGGCCTTCGGATAAACTGAACCGTTGCCCCCTGAGGGACTCGACCGTGCCAGCTTTCTCAATCTCATCAACCACGATAACCGGGTTCGCAACACCGCTGGCCATAATTGATTCCAAGGGCTTTCCTGGCCCTGCAGATCCCCAACCACGTTGCGATCCAGTGACGGAGAATGATGCGGGTTCGCCCGTAGCTTCGATCACTGACGTCGGCACCATCAGATGCTGCGCCAAGGCGCGGGCCCAGTAGGTTTTCCCAATACCGGGTGGCCCCACCAAGAGCAGCGGCCTCAAACGCGGTGCCAGATCACCGTTGCGAACCGAGGAGCGCATGTCCTGCCAGATCATCTCAGTTGCTGCTGCCATCCAGGGCATCTCGGAATGGATGGCGGAAGCAATCTCATCGGCGCGGTGTTCGGATTCGACAGAAATTAGTTCTGCGCCGTGGCGGAACACTTCCAACCTGTGGCGGTCTTTGTCAGCAAGATGGCCCATGCCCGATCTACGAGAGGTCGCATCCCTGTAGGCTGCTATCTTCCGCAGAATATTGCGCCGATCTCGGTCAGAGATTTGATTGTCTGGTTTGCATTTGCCCATCTTCTCTCGGAATTTGATCAAGTGCTGCTTCAACCGATGTTCAATGTCAAAGACCGATGGGGCATTGGGGTCCGGGAATCTGACGTCGGCGAATTTGATGCGTGGCATTTGATGTCCTCTCATGGCCGGTTCACCAACAACTTGGCGACCAGCATCCGACAGCTTTTGGCTGCCTTGGGTTAATCGAGAGGATCCGGATCCTTGAGAACGTTATGGGAACATCTAGCGGCCTCCGTCAACCTCCACGCTTGACCCCTCCCAATAACGCAAAATGCCGACCCTTTTCGGATCAGCATTCAGAAAGTTTTTATTTTTCAGTTACTTAGATGTTGGGGAGATTTAGAGTGGTCATTTGATGTGGGTCGAAAGGTCAAAAAACAGCCGCAATGGCCACTTATTGCTGTGTCCGACAACTGACACAACTACCACCCCAAAAATCACCCACACTTACTATGCCCACAGCTCCCACAAGTCATGCACCCCTCGACCATTCGCATGTCGAACTGGCCGCAAGACGGGCATGACTTGCCACGCGGCGCATCGAGGCCGACGACCTTCGCCTGCGGGTCGGTCTTCAGGCCCATGCCCTCGCCCGCGATGAAGCCGGTGGCGATCATGTGGCGCTCGATCACGCCGCCGATGGCCGCGAGGATGGAGGGGATGTATTTGCCCTGCATCCACGCCCCACCGCGCGGGTCGAAGACAGCCTTGAGTTCCTCAACCACAAAGGACACGTCACCACCACGGCGGAACACGGCAGAGACCATCCGCGTCAGCGCCACGGTCCAGGCGAAATGCTCCATGTTCTTGGAGTTGATGAAGACCTCAAAGGGGCGGCGGTGGCCGTTCAGCACGATATCGTTGATCGTGATGTAGAGCGCGTGTTCGCTGTCGGGCCATTTGACCTTGTAGGTGTTGCCCTCCAGTTCCGCCGGACGGTCCAGCGGGTCGGACATATAGACGATCTCGCCGCCTTCGCTGACCTGATCGGGGCTGTCGGCGGGGGCCTTGTCGGTCTTCTCCGACGAGACGCTCAGGACCGAACCGGTCACGTCGTTGGGGCGGTAGGTGGTGCAGCCTTTGCAGCCCGTATCCCACGCCTGCATATAGACGTCCTTGAAGGCATCGAAGGAGATATCTTCGGGGCAGTTGATGGTCTTGGAGATCGAACTGTCGATCCATTTCTGCGCCGCGGCCTGCATCTTGACGTGGTCGGCAGGCGGCAGAGTCTGGGCGTTGACGAAATAGTCGGGCAGTGGCGTGTCGCCCTTCAGCTCGCGCCACATCTGCACCGCGTAGTCGACGACCTCTTCCTCGGTCCGGCTGCCATCTTTCTGCAGCACCTTGCGGGTGTAGGCATAGGCAAAGACCGGCTCGATCCCAGAGCTTACGTTGCCCGCATAAAGGCTGATCGTGCCCGTGGGCGCGATGGAGGTTAGCAGCGCGTTGCGGATGCCGTGTTCGCGGATCGCATCGCGCACATCGTCGTCCATCTGCATCATGGTGCCGGAGGCGAGGAATTTTTCCGCGTCAAAGAGGGGGAAGGCCCCCTTCTCTTTCGCCAACTCGACGCTCGCCAAATAAGAGGCCCGCGCGATGGCCTTCAGCCAGCTTTCCGTCTGGGCCGCCGCCTCGTCTGAGCCATAGCGCAGGCCGACCATCAGCAGCGCGTCGGCAAGACCGGTGACGCCCAGACCAATGCGGCGCTTGTTTTGCGCCTCAGCGGCCTGTTCGGGCAGCGGGAAGTTCGACACGTCGACGACGTTGTCCATCATGCGGACGGCGGTGGCGACAAGCTCGCTCATCGCATCTTGGTCAAGATGGGCGTCGTCTTCGAAAGGCTGCGCGACCAGACGCGCGAGGTTGATCGAACCTAGCAGACAGGCGCCATAGGGCGGCAGAGGCTGCTCGCCACAGGGGTTGGTGGCGGCGATGGTCTCGCAATAGTTCAGATTGTTGGCGGCATTGATGCGGTCGATAAAGATCACGCCCGGCTCGGCGTAGTCATAGGTCGCCTGCATGATCTTGTTCCACAGGTCCCGCGCCTGCACGGTCTTATAGACCTTGCCGCCGAAAACGAGGTCCCACGAGCCGTCGGCCTTCACAGCCTCCATGAAGGGGTCGGTGACCAGCACGGACATGTTGAACATGCGCAAACGCGCGGGGTCGGATTTGGCGGCGATGAAATCCTCCACATCCGGGTGGTCGCAGCGCATGGTCGCCATCATCGCGCCGCGGCGCGAGCCTGCGGACATGATAGTGCGGCACATTGCGTCCCAGACATCCATGAAGGACAGCGGGCCGGAAGCATCTGCCGAGACGCCCAGCACATCCGCGCCGCGTGGCCGGATGGTCGAGAAATCATAACCGATTCCCCCGCCCTGCTGCATGGTCAATGCAGCCTCTTTCAGCATGTCAAAGATACCCGACATGCTGTCAGGCACGGTGCCCATGACGAAGCAGTTGAACAGCGTCACGCGGCGCGCTGTGCCCGCGCCTGCGGTGATGCGGCCAGCGGGGAGGTATTTGAAATCCTCCAGCGCGTTGAAAAACTTGTCTTCCCAAACATCCGCCTTCGATTCGACCTGCGCGAGGTCGCGGGCGATGCGGCGCCATGTGTCCTCTACCGTGACGTCTTTCGCGGTGCCATCGGCCCCTTTAAAACGGTATTTCATATCCCAGATTTGTTCGGCGATCGGGGCGGTAAAGCGGGACATACAACGGTTCCTTTGAGTCGTGAGGGCAGCACGAATGCGACTTAAGAGTTGGCATCGATACAACATGGAGGGCCAATTTCTCAACGCCCAAAATGCACATCTACGGGAATTTATTCTTCAGCCTACCACAATACCTTGCTAGCTCCGAAGGAGAAACTACTATATAGGGGCGCATTCTCAGGCAACCGTGCGGGGGAACTTTTGGATAACTACATCAATCTAATCAAACTTTCGGTCGGCACCGAAGGCGTCGAGAGCCTCGCTAAATGGCAGGCGCGCAAGGACGTGCGGACCAAGGATGGTCTGCCGCGCCATGTCACGCGGATGTGGCCCAAGCGCGAGGCCGAGATTCTCAACGGCGGCTCGATCTATTGGGTCATCAAAGGCGTCATCCAAGCCCGCCAGCGCATTGTCCGGCTGGAGGAAATCATCCGCGCGGACGGCATCCGCCGCTGCGCCATCGTGCTCGACCCTGAGATCATCCGCACCCAAAACAGCCTGCGCCGCGCGTTCCAAGGCTGGCGCTACCTCAAACCCGAGGACGCGCCCCCCGACCTGCCCGAGGGCCGCGAAGCCGAGGCGGACCTGCCTGTGGAGCTGAACCGCGCTCTGGCCGAGATCGGCGTGCTCTGAGCCTCACGCAGCGTAGAGCGCTTCGATCTGGTCGCCGTAGAGTTCGTAGATTTTGGCCCGGCGCACCTTCATCGTCGCCGTCACCTCTCCGTCGTCGTGATCAAGCTCCTTGCGCATCAGCCAGACCTTCTTGACCTGCTCGACCCGAGCCAGATCGCGGTTCTGCTTGGCCACCTCAGCGTCGATCAATTCTTGCACCTTGGGATGCTCAGCGAGCGAGCGGAAGGTGGTATAGGCAATCCCCTGCCCCTCGGCCCAGAGCCGCACGGTGTCCATGTCGATCTGCACCAGCGCCGTCACATAGGGCCGCTTGTCGGCAACGGCCACGACCTCCTTGATGAAGGGGCTGGCCTTGATGACATTCTCGATATGCGCGGGCGCAAGGTTCTTGCCCGCCGCGTTGATCATGATGTCCTTCTTGCGGTCGATCAGGGTGATCGAGCCATCGGCCTCCTCGCGCCCCACATCGCCCGTGTGCAGCCAGCCATCCTGAATGGTCTCGGCGGTGGCTTTGGGGTTCTTGTAATAACCCTTGAAGATGGTCCCGCCCGAGAACAGCACCTCGCCATCCTCGGCGATGCGGGTGCGCACGCCGCTGACCGGAAAGCCGATGCGCCCGTCGCATTGGCCCCATGATTTCTGGATCGTGCCCACGCCCGAGGTTTCGGACATGCCCCATGCCTCACGGATATTGACCCCGATGCCGCGCATAAAACCCAGAAGCTCGGCGCTGATCGGCGCGGCGGCAGAGATCGCGAAACTCGTGCGCCCCAGTCCCAGATAGCTGCGGATGTGCCGGTAGACGAGCGTATCCCAAAAGGCATGCGCCATGCGGTCCCCCGCGCTCCACTTGTCGCGCCGGATCATGCCGCGCCGCTGTGCGCCTTTCAGCGCCATCAGCGTCATCGGCCCTTTGATCCGGCCCGCGGTCTGCGCCTGCACCAGCACCCCCGCCTGCATCTTTTCCCAAATTCGCGGCACGCCAAAGAAGACCTGCGGCGCTACTTCGCGCAGATCAAGGGTGATGGTCCGAAGGCTCTCGCCAAAATTCATCACGAATTGCTGCGCCAGCCCGTTGATCACCGTCACCGCCTGTTCGGCGATGTGGCACAGCGGCAGATAGCTCAGCACATCCGTCCCGGGCGGGTAGTCCCCGAAAACGTCACGCGCCACGCCGACGCCCGCGTGGATATTGCCATAGGAAATCTCAGCCGCCTTAGGCAGCCCGGTGGAGCCGGAGGTGAAGACCATCATCGCCGTGTCGTCGGGCTCGATCCCCGCCTGCCGCGCGCGCAGATCGTCGGCGAGACCCGAAAGCCGCGCCCGGCCCCGCTCAAGCAAGTCGTCGAAACTGATCAGTCCCAGCAGATCTTCGCCCCGCGTGCCCTTGGGGTTGAAAATCACCAACTGCCGCAGCTGCGGCACCCGGTCGCCCAGTTCCTTGATCTTGTCCAGCTGCTCCTGATCTTCGATGAACAGCACCGTGGTATCCGAGGCATTTACCAGATGCTCCAGCTCCGCCGCCGGGCTGGTGGGATACATGCCCACCACGACCCCCGCCGCCGCATTGATGCCGAACTGCGCCTGCACCCATTCGCTGCGGTTCTCGCTGAGGATGCCGACATGATCGCCAGCGTTCAGCCCCAGATCGACCAGCCCTGCGGCGGTGGCCTGCATGATCTCTTGCAGCCCCTCCCAGGTGATCTCGTTCCAGATGCCGAATTCCTTTTGCCGCATCGCCACGCCCGTGGGGCGGTTCTTGGCATGGTGGTGCACCATGCGGACCAGCGGCGCGAAGTCGCCCTTGAACTCGTCAAATGCCATGGCGGACCTCCCTAGCTGAGCCAGCGTTTGCGGCGCTTGTAATGTTTCACATCGCGGAAGGACTGCCGCGCGCCGCCCTCCTCGCCCATGCCGAGGTAGAAGGACTGGATGTCCTTGTCGCCGCGCAGCTTGGCCACATCGCCTTCCATGACGATCTGGCCGCTCTCCATGATGTAGCCGTAGTCGGCGACCGAAAAGGCCACCCCGGCGTTCTGCTCCACCAGCAGGATCGCGGTGCCGTCCTCTTGGTTCAGCCGCTTGATCGTGTCGAAAATCTCGGCCACCACCTTGGGCGCGAGGCCCAGCGAGGGCTCGTCCATCAAGATCAACTCAGGCCGCGCGATCATCGCCCGGCCAAAGGCCAGCATCTGCTGCTCCCCGCCCGAAAGGTAGCCCGCAATCTGGCGGCGCCGTTCTTTCAGCCGTGGGAAAAAGGCATAGACCTTGTCATAGTCCGGCTTCGCCTGCCGCCGGTCCAGCGCGTAGGAGGCGGCAATCAGGTTGTCCTCCACCGTCATCTCGCTAAAGATCCGCCGCCCCTCGCGCACGTGGAACAGCCCCTGCTGCACCAGACGGTCGGGCTGGATCGTCATGATCGACTGACCTTTGAAGCTGATCCGACCCTCGCCGACCTCACCGTTCTCCAGCGCCAGCAGGTTGCTCGCCGCCTTCAACGTGGTGGTCTTGCCCGCACCATTGGTGCCCAGAAGCGTGACGATCTTGCCGTCGGGCACTTCCAGCGACAGCCCGCGCAGCGCCTGCACCGTATGGTGGTAGGTCACTTCGATGTTCTCGATGGTCAGCACGGGCGCGTCCTTTTTCTAGGGTGTGGGGCGCCCGCCGGACGCCCCGCGTTTATCAAACGGTGAACCAATCGGATTTCGGCGTGAACAACCCGTCCTCGGGGTTGTAGCCATAGACCCGGCCCGTCCCGATGGCGTTGTTTTCCATGCTCACCGGCCCACCAAAGAAGCCGCCCGAATCCCAGTCCGAGATCCCCGCCAGCTTCTCGGCGATGTTGTCGGGTGTCAGCTCCAGCCCGGCCTCGGCGGTGTCGCGGAAGGCCTTCATGGCGATCTCCAGCCCGCACATGGTCTGGATCGCCCATGTCGACATGTAGTTCTCCAACGGCGTGCCCGCGAACATTTGCTTGCTGAGTTCGGCGTACTGCTGATAGCGCGGCGCCTCTTCGCGGTCATAGAAATAGCGGTAAGGCATGACGCCCTCATAGCCCGCAAGGAACGGCCCCGCCTCGGCGGTGATGCGGTCGGCAATCAGCTTCTCCATGCCCCAGAAGGTGCCCTTGAATTTGACTGGCAGACCAAACTGCCGCGCGCCGCCAATAAGCTGCGGCCAGACGCCAGTGACATAGCCCTGAAGGATGCAGTGATCCGCGCCGGACTGCGCCAGTTTGGTGACGTGCGTGGGGATATCGGCGCCTTCGGCCTTGGTGCTTTCCTCCAGCACGACTTCAAGGCCCAATTCCTCGGCGGTCTTGCGCCCGTGTTCGATCGGATCGCGGCCAAACTCAGTGTTGGAGAAGATGAAGGCGACCTTCTGCCCGCCCTCGTTCTTGATGTTCTGCAACAGGATGTCGAACTGGCTTTGGTAGGTCGGACCCGAGAGATACTGGTAGGGATGCGTCGCAGGGTCGGCCAGTTCCGAGGCGAAAGAGGTCGAGCCCATAATCCGGGCGTTCTCGCCCTTCAACTCGGGCGCGATCAGCTTCATCGCGCCGGTGCTGTCGGCGAAATAGCCGATCATGTTCTTGCCTTCAGAGGCCAGCGCCCGCTGGTAGTTGTTGAGCGCATTCTGCGGCACATAGCCCGAATCCTCGGTGACGAAGCGAATGGGCACCCCGGCCACCCCACCCTCGTCGTTGAAAAGCTTCGCGGCCATGGCAAAGGCAGGCGCGACCAACTGACCGGCGGTGGCAAAGGGCCCGGTGAGCGGCAGCGAGGCGCCGAGCACATACTCCTTGGGCTGGGCGCGCAGGATCATCGGCGTGCCCATGGCCGCCGTCGCGGCGGCGGTGGTGGCGAGGAAGGATCGGCGGTTCATGGTCATCTGGTCTTCTCCCTGATGTGGCCTTGTGAATTCTTACCCGCGCGCAAACGGCCAACGGTTTGCGGCGCGCAGGATACGGTCGACGATCTGGTTGATGCCCAAGGGTTCCTTGAGCAGGAACAACACCAGCAGCACGCCGAAGGCGATCTGCTGCAAGGGCGCGCGCAATTGCCCCGCGCCGGCGCTGTCACCCGCAAGCGCGCCAAAGAGCACTTTGATAAGTTCGGGCACCATCACCACGATGATGACCCCGAAAACCGGCCCCATCGTGCGCCCCATGCCACCGATGATCAGCGCCGCCACAAGGTTCAGCGACAGCGCCAGTTCGAACTGCTCGGGCAGGATGCGGGCGTAGAAATAGGCGAAAAGCGCCCCCGCCAGACCACAGTACGCGGCCGAGAGGGCAAAGCTCATCAACTTGTAGCGCAAGAGTGAGATGCCGAGGATCTCGGCGGAATAGTCGCGGTCGCGAATGGCGATGAAGGCACGACCCACGCGGGTGCGGATCAAGTTCTGCGCCGCCAGCAGCGACACCAACCCCACCGCCGCAATCAGACCGAACATCTCGCGTTTGGTATCCAGCTCCCAGCCCAGCAGATTGGGCACATTGGTGTTGATCCCCACCATGCCGCCAGTCCAAGGGGCAAAGAGGTCTTCTTCGATCAAAAAGATCACGATGAAATTCGCCGCCAGCGTCGCCACGGCGAGGTAGAGCCCCTTGACCCGCAGGCTCGGCAGGCCGACCAACACGCCCACCGCCGCCGCCAGCGCCACGGCCAAGGGCACCGAGACGAAGGGCATCAACCCTGCCGGGATCACCCCGGCGCCGAGGTTACCGAAGATGGTCACCGCATAGGCACCGATGGCCACGAAGGCGCCATGGCCCAGCGAGACCAGCCCGGTATAGCCGGTCAGGATGTTGATCCCCACCACGGCGATCAGCAGGATGCCCATCTGGCTGGCAATCAGGATCAGGTAGTCATTGCCGAACAGGGTGAAAAGCGCCAGCGCAAGGATCGACCCGTAAACGAAGGCCTGTTTGTAGCGGTTGTTCAGCACCCGCTCATCGGCGGCATAGCTGGATTTGAGATTTGCGTTGATCATATCCGCTCGACCTCTTTCTGCCCCATCAGGCCGTGCGGGCGCCAGATCAGCACCACCAGCACGGTGACGTAGGGCACGATCTCGGCCCAGCCGCCGCCCATCTGCCACTGGGTCATCGCCTCAAGCACGCCCACGACCATCGCCGCGATCAGCACGCCGACATAGCTGTCGAGCCCGCCCATCAGCACGATCGCCAGCACCGAAAAACCAAAAAGCCCGAGGCTCGGCGAAATGCCGTTGCGGGTGGCGAGGATCGCCCCCGCGATGGCGCCGGTGGTGCTGGCCAGCACCCAAGCGCGGGAGAAGACCTTGGGCACCGAAATACCCATGGAATAGGCGGTCGACTGGTCCTCGGCGGTGGCGCGGATGGCGATGCCGCCCTTGGTGAACTTCACGAAGGCGACGATGCCACCGAAAAGCAGCAGGGCCACGACCATGTTCACCAGATCAGTGCCAAAGAGGAAGATCATCGTGCCGAACAACTCGAACCGGATCGGCATGTTGGGCGCGATATAGGGCACGCTTGCCGCATCCGCCGTCCAGATCAACTGCGCCGCGCCCGACAGGATCGAGATCAGGCCAACCGTGACCATGATCATCGCAAAAATAGATTGCCCCATCAGCGGGCGCATCAACACCCGCTCGATGATCCGGCCCAGAATGGCGTTGCAGACCAGCGCCCCCGCCAGCCCCAACAGGATGCGCGGCAGGTTCGCCACCCAATCAAGCACCGCCGCCACGGGCGAAAACATCGGCAGTTCGCCCCGCATTTCGACCATCCAGCCCGGCTGCCAAGAGGCGAGCCAAGCCGGCGCCCAAGGCTGGCCCGGGACGATCACGGCGAAGGTGAAATAGAAATAGGCCCCGAACATGATCAGGTAACCATGGGCGAAGTTCACCACCTTGGTCGCCTTGTAAACGCTGACGATCCCCACGGCGATCAGCGCGTAGATCGCTCCGGCCATCAGCCCGTTGATCGCGAATTGCACGAACTGCCCCATCAAAGCGCCTCCCTTTCCTTACCCTCGGAATTTTTCAAAAATTCCGGCGCGATTTCTTCAAAGGAAATCGGCGTCATGCCGCGGCCCCCAGATAGGCTTCGATAACTGCCGGGTTGTTCGAGACCTCCTCGGGCGTGCCGCTGGCGATCTGTTGGCCAAAGTTCAGCACGACAATGCGGCTGCAGATGTCCATCACCATGTGCATGTCGTGTTCCACCAGCAGGATCGTGGTGCCGAACTGCTCCTGCACGTCGAGGATGAACCGCGCCATGTCGGCGGTCTCTTCCCGGTTCATGCCCGCCACCGGCTCATCCAGCAGCAGCACGCGCGGGCGCATCGCCAGCGCCCGGCCCAGTTCGACCCGCTTTTGCAGACCATAAGGCAGCATGGTAATCGGGTATTTGCGGATGTGGTCGATCTCAAGGAAATCGATCACCTGCTCTTCGATCTCGCGGCGCAGCTCCAACTCGGCCTTCTGCGCCGCGCCGAAATAGCGCAGCGCTTGCCAGACGTTGGTATTGAGCCGCGTGTGACCGCCGAGCTTGATGTTGTCGAGCACGGTCATGCCGCGAAACAGCGCGATGTTCTGGAAGGTCCGCGCCAGCCCCAGCCCTGCGCGCCTGTCGGGGCTGAGCGTCGTGATATCCTGCCCGTCAAAGGACACACGCCCCCGGTCGGGCTTGTAAAACCCTGATATCGCATTGAAAAGCGAGGTCTTGCCCGCGCCGTTGGGGCCAATGACACCGGTGATCTCTCCGGCCCCGGCTTCGAAATTCACCCCCTGCAGCGCCTTGATGCCGCCAAAGGACAGATGCAAATCCTCAATCTTCAGCAATCGCCCACTCCCATGCGGCGACGGCTGCGGCCCCTCGCAAGGGGCGCGTGACATCCGATCATCGACGGATCCTCCCTATGTCCCGATCCCTGCCCCTTTTGGCGGAGCTTGTGGTATCGGCCTGTTGACCCTTTCACCCTATCCGAAGCGCGCTATCCCGCAAGTCTCTTGATAGGTCGCAGGGCGACAGGCGCCCGAGCCAGAGAGGCTCGGGAGGTGCAATCATATGGAAGGGAAGGGAAAAACCCGTGGCTGTGACGCTACGTCAGGTCAGTTGCGCGATCAGGGTTTTCAGCGCTTTGCGGCTGTGATCCTCTAGGGGCGCCATGCGCGACCGCCAGAGTGTGGCCTGCGATTGCAGGATCAAACCGTCGCTGAGGATCTTGAGGTGATTGGCGCGCAGCGTCTCTCCGCTGGAGGTGATATCGGCAATCGCCTCGGCGGTTTCATTCAGCACCGTGCCCTCGGTCGCGCCTTGGCTGTCGACCAGCGCGTAATCCGCCACACCGTGGGTGCGCAGGAATTCCCGCACCAACCGGTGGTATTTCGTGGCAATGCGCAGGCGGAAGCCATGTTCAGCGCGGAAGGCCGCCGCGGCGGCATCCAGATCATCCAGCGTATCGACATCGACCCAAGCCTGCGGCACCGCGATGATCAGGTCGGCATGGCCAAAGTTCAATTCCTCCAGCGGCTCGACCAGTTGATCCCAAAGCGCCAGCTTCTCTTGCACCAGATCGGTGCCGGTCACGCCAAGGTGGATCCGCCCCGCCGACAGTTCGCGCGGGATTTCTCCGGCTGAGAGCAGCACCAGAGAGACATCTTCGATGCCCTCGACCTTGCCCGCATATTCGCGGTCGGACCCGGTGCGCTGCAAGCTCACGCCGCGCGCGCCGAACCATTCAAAGGTCTTTTCCATCAGCCGCCCCTTGGACGGCACACCAAGTTTCAACGTCATTGCCCGGCCTCCAGTTCCAGCATCAGGCCGGGGCGCATCACACCGCCCACCGCCGGAATTTCATCGCCCTGCCCCAACCGCCGGGTCAGCGCGTCATAGCGCCCGCCGCTGGCGATGCTGGGCAGATCGGGCCGCGAGGCCGCCCGGAAAGCAAAAACGAAACCGTCGTAATATTCCATCGAAGACCGCCCATGGCTGGCCTCGAAGAGCAGCGCATCGGTGTCGATCCCACGGGCGCGCATCGCATCGGCACGGGCCGCAACGCGGGCCACGGCATCGCCGATGGCGGGCATATCGACAGCCAGATCGCGCAGGCGGCTCAGCGCGTTCGGCAGGGTTTCTTTGACCTCCAACAGCGCCTCAAACAGATCGACTTGCTGCGCGGAAATCGGCGCGGTCTTGGCGTCCTCGCGCAGCGCTGCCACGCGGGCTTCGATCTCTGCCTGTGAGCGCAGTCCGACCATGGGTGCCGAAATCTCGGCCTCTGCCTTGGCCAGCAACGCTTTGCGTCCGGCAGGCACAGGGGTGCGCCCCGCGTAGCGGTCCAGCAGCGCGCGAAAGCGGCGCGGGCGCCAGATGTGACGCATCAATGCCTGTTTACGCGCGGGCGAGGTATCAAGCCCCTGCACCGCCGCCATCAGCACACCGATATCCCCCGTCACCGGGCGCACCGGCAGCCCCTGCATCGCCTCGGCGATCAGGGCGAAAACCTCGGCATCTGCCGCCGCCGGGTCGGCGCGGTCGAAAACCTCGAAACCCACCTGAATGTATTCATTGGCGCGGTTTGGGTCGTGTTCCTGACGGCGGAAAACCTCGCCGGAATAGGTATAGCGCGCGGGCTCGGCCCCATGGGCCATATGCATCTGCACCACGGGCACGGTGAAATCGGGGCGCAGCATCTGCTCGCCCCGCAGCGCGTCCGAGGTGACGTAGGCGCGCGCGCGGATGTCCTCGCCGTAGAGGTCCAGCAGCGTGTCGGCCGGTTGCAGGATCGGCGGCTCGACGAGCACAGCGCCCTGCGCGTCGAAAATCGCGCGTAGCGACGCCGCCCGCGCCAGCGTTTCGGAACGTGTCGGCATCAGCTTGTCCGATCCAGAATATCGCGGACCGCCTTGATCAGATCGGCGCGGGGCACTTCATATTGGTTCGGGCGCTCTTTCCACTCATCGTGGCTCGCCTCTTGCGCCAGTTGCGCGCCCAGCACCATGTCCTTGATCTGCACCACGCCGCGGTCTTTCTCGTCACCGCCTTCGATGACCACAACCGGGCTCTGACGCTTGTCGGCGTATTTCATCTGGTTGCCGAAGTTCTTGGGGTTGCCCAGATATACCTCTGCCCGGATGCCCGCCTGCCGCAACTCGGCGACCATCGCCTGATAATCGGCCATGCGGTCGCGGTCCATCACGGTGACGACGACGGGGCCAGTGGCCTCGGTTTCCAATCGCCCCTTCGCGGCCAGCGCGGCCAGCAGCCGGTCAACGCCGATGGAGACGCCCGTGGCAGGCACTTCCTGCCCTGTAAACCGCTTGACCAGATCATCATAGCGCCCACCGCCCGCGACCGAGCCGAAGTTCCGCGCGCGGCCCTTTTCGTCTTTGATCTCAAAGGTAAGCTCGGCCTCGAACACCGGCCCTGTGTAGTAGCCAAGGCCGCGCACCACCGACGGATCAATCTCAACCCGGTCAGGGCCATAGCCACCCGCGGCCAGCAGGTCAGAGATCAACTCAAGCTCATCCACACCCTGCACACCGACATCGGAGCCCGCGACCAACTCGCGCAGCCGCGCCACAGTCTCGGCCCCGCTGTCACGCTTGGCCTGCATGAACCACATGACCACATCGGCCTGCGCGTCTTCCAACCCGGCACCCTTGGTGAAATCGCCGCTGTCGTCCTTGCGGCCCTCGCCCAGCAAGGCGCGCACGCCCTCTGGGCCGAGGCGGTCCAACTTGTCGATGGCGCGCAGCACGATGCCACGCTCGGTATCTTTGTCGTCACCGGCAAGGCCCGCAACTTCCAGCACCCCATTCAGCACCTTGCGGTTGTTCACCCGCACCACATAGTCGCCGCGCGCGATCCCGACCTCTTCCAGACAATCGGCCAGCATCGCGCAAATCTCGGCATCCGCCGCAACTGATGGCGCGCCTACGGTATCCGCATCGCACTGATAAAACTGACGAAACCGCCCCGGCCCTGGCTTTTCATTGCGCCAGACCGGCCCCATCGCATAGCGGCGGTACGGCATCGGCAGATCGTTGCGGTGCTGGGCATAGACCCGCGCCAAGGGCGCTGTCAGATCATAGCGCAGCGCCAGCCAATCGCCGGGCTTGTCGCCTTCGGAATCTTCCTGCCACGCGAAAACGCCTTCGTTCGGGCGGTCCACATCGGGGAGGAATTTGCCAAGCGCCTCAACCGTCTCCACGCCCGAGCTTTCCAGCGCGTCAAAACCATAGCGGTGATAGACGGCGGCGATCTTGCTGAGCATCTCGGCCCGATGGGTCACCTCGGTCCCGAAATAATCGCGGAACCCCTTGGGAGTTTGCGCCTTGGGACGGGGGGTTTTCTTGGGCTTTGCCATGGCAAGGATCCTCGGTGCATCAATTGGCCTCGCGTCTAGCCCAAGCCCCCCGCAAGAGCAAGCAACGCGGCATCGCGCCCCTGTCCCGCGCCGCGCGACCGTGCTAGAGCGCGCAAAAAGGATGCGCGTCATGACAGAACAGACCCCAGACCAAACGGCAGACCATATCAGCCGTCTCGAAGAGCAGATCGCCCATCTGACCCGCGCGGTCGACGATATGTCAGAGATCGTCACCCGTCAGGAGGATGAGATCGTGACCCTGAACCGCCGCGTGCATATGTTGATGCAGCGCGAGGGGGAACGGGATGCTTCGGGCGGCGGCGCTGTCGTCATGGGCGATGAACGGCCCCCGCATTACTAAGCGGCAGCCCCGGTCTATGCCCGCAACCCGCTCAATCCGCTGATTTCATTGCCACGGCGGCCACCGCCCCGTCATGCACCAACACCTCAGACCAACGTGCGGTCTGGCCCAAACGCTCATAGGCGTTGACGAAAAACGCCGTTTTGTCGAGCGTGCCAATCGGCTTGCCGCAGGGTTTGCCCTTGCCCACACCACAGACACTGGCCTTGATCGCCTCATAGGCCGCGTCGGTCTCGGCGATGGGCAGGTTTTCCCCTCCCGGGCCATAGTGCAACTGCTCATAGACCGAGGGCGTGCCGAACAAGACATTGGCCGCCGTCAACTGGCGCGCGCAGTCATCCGCAAAACCGGTGATGTAGAAACTGCGCGCCCCCGCGCTGCCGGGTTGCGAATCGAACAGCCGATAGCCCCGCGCCGCAGGTTCTTCGACCATCTTGCCCAAATCTTGCTCTCGCACATCACAGACGCGGGCGACCTCCCCAAAAGGCAGGGCGGTGCCAAAGCCGATCTCGGCAACCTGAGGCGCCGGCGCGGAGGGCGCCATGCCGCAGGCCGAGGGAAGCGCTGCCATGATCAAAAGGCCGATGCGTCGTTTCATGCTCTGCTCCCCGTTGCTTGTCAGGCAGTTAGCGCAGCCACTGCTTGCCGTCCACTGACGGGCGGAAAAAGGGCGGATCTGCGCGAGGGGCGAGATCAGATTTCCTCGACCTCCATCACCCCATCAAGCGAACGGATCGCGCCCTTGATCTGCGGTGTCACCGGGAACTCGCGCCCCAGATCAACCTCGACCTCGCCGGGCAGGCTTGGGTTTATCAGGCAGAACTGCACCGGCCCCTTCCCCGCCGCTTTGACCGCTTGACGCGCGCCATCAAGCACATCGGCCACCGATTGAATGGCCCCCGGCCCGTCGATGAAAACGCGCAGTCCCATGCTGCCCGCATCCGCAACCGCCGCGTCGATCGGGCCGATGCCGCGTGCCAAAAGCTTCAACTGGTCGCTTTCCATCGTGGCCTCGACCGTAACGACGACCTTGGAGCCGACCTCCAGATGATCGCGCGACGCCTCCAGCACGTCAGAGAAGATCGTCACCTCGTAGCCGCCTGTGGTGTCCGAAAGCTGCGCAAAGGCAAAGCGGTTGCCCCGCGCCGACTTGCGCTCTTGCCGTCCGGCGACCACGCCCGCCAGCCGCGCGTTCATCGCGCCGCGGGTGCTGACCTTTTCGTTCAATTCGTCCAGCGTGAGGAAGGGCAAGCCCGCCTCGCGCGCCCATTTGCGTTTCAAGGGCGGCATGTAGTCATCAAGCGGATGGCCCGAAAGGTAGAAACCCACGGCCTTGAATTCCTCGGCCAGCCGCTCTGCCGATTGCCAGTCGTCGCAGGGCAACATGCGCGGTTCGGGCAGATCGTCGCCCGCCTCACCAAAGAGCGACACCTGGTTGCTGGCTTTCTGCTCATGGATCGCTGCCGAATAGCTCACCAGCCCGTCGAGCGATTGGAACACCCGCCGCCGGTTGCTGTCGAGCTGATCGAAGGCACCCGAGCGCACCAGCATCTCAAGCGGGCGCTTGCCCACGCGCTTGAGGTCCACCCGGCGGGCGAGATCAAAGAGCGTGGCAAAGGGCTTATCGACACCGTCGACCTTGCGCCCCTCGGTCACCAGCCGCATCGCCTCAAGCCCGACATTTTTCAGCGCGCCAAGCGCATAGACCAGCGCGCCGTCTACCACTTTGAAGGTCGCATCCGAGCGGTTCACGCAGGGCGGCACCCAAGGCAGTTCCAGCCGCTTGCGCACTTCCTCGAAGTAAACCGCCAGCTTGTCGGTGAGGTGAATATCGCAGTTCATCACCCCGGCCATGAACTCAACCGGATGGTTCGCCTTTAGCCAAGCGGTCTGGTAGCTGACCACCGCATAGGCCGCGGCGTGGGACTTGTTAAAACCGTAGTTGGCGAATTTTTCCAGAAGGTCGAAGACCTCTGCCGCCTTTTTTTTATCGACCCCATTGGCCATCGCGCCCTTTTCGAATTTGGGGCGCTCCTTGGCCATTTCCTCGGCGATTTTCTTACCCATCGCACGGCGCAACAGGTCCGCGCCGCCAAGCGAGTAGCCCGCCATGACCTGCGCGATCTGCATCACCTGTTCTTGGTAAACGATAATGCCTTGGGTCTCTTCAAGGATGTAGTCGATCGACGGGTGCACGGATTCCAACTCGCGCTGGCCATTCTTGACCTCGCAATAGACCGGAATGTTCTCCATCGGGCCGGGACGGTAAAGCGCCACGAGGGCCACGATGTCTTCGATACAGGTCGGCTTCATGCGCTTGAGCGCATCCATCATGCCGCTGGATTCCACCTGAAAGACCGCGACCGTCTTGGCGCTGGAGTAAAGCTTGTAGGTCGCCTTATCATCGAGCGGGATCGTGGCCACGTCATCCACGTGCCCCTCTGGCGGCTCATAAATTTGGCGACCATCCGCGGCGAGGTGCAGATGCCGCCCGCCCGCTTTGATCTGATCAAGCGCGTTTTGGATGACGGTGAGAGTCTTCAGGCCCAGAAAGTCGAATTTCACCAGCCCGGCCTGTTCGACCCATTTCATGTTGAACTGCGTCGCTGGCATGTCCGAGCGCGGGTCTTGGTAAAGCGGCACCAGATGGTCCAGCGGCCGGTCGCCGATGACCACACCCGCCGCGTGGGTCGAGGCGTTCCGGAGCAGCCCTTCGACCTGCTGGCCATAGGTCAGCAAGCGGTCCACGACCTCTTCGTTCTTGGCCTCTTCGCGCAGGCGTGGCTCATCCGCCAGCGCCTTTTCGATGGAGACGGGTTTCACCCCTTCCACCGGGATCATCTTCGACAGACGGTCGACCTGCCCGTAGGGCATCTGCAACACGCGACCAATATCGCGCACCGCCGCCTTGGACAAAAGCGCACCGAAGGTGATGATCTGCCCCACCTTGTCGCGGCCATATTTCTCTTGCACATAGCGGATCACCTCTTCGCGGCGGTCCATGCAAAAGTCGATGTCGAAGTCGGGCATCGAGACCCGCTCGGGGTTGAGGAAACGCTCGAACAGGAGCGAATAGCGCAGGGGGTCGAGGTCGGTGATGGTCAGCGCATAGGCCACGAGTGACCCCGCCCCCGAGCCCCGCCCCGGCCCCACCGGAATGTCATTGTCTTTGGCCCATTGGATGAAGTCGGCAACGATCAGGAAGTAGCCGGGGAACCCCATGCCTTCGATGATGCCCAGCTCGAAATCGAGGCGCTTTTGGTAGTCCTCCACGCTGACCGCATGGGGGATCACCGCCAGACGCGCCTGTAGCCCCTCGTTGGCCATGCGGCGCAGTTCGGCCACCTCATCGTCGGCGAACTTCGGCAAGATCGGGTCGCGTCGGTAGGCCATGAAGGCGCAGCGTTTGGCGATCTCGACAGTGTTGCTCAGCGCTTCGGGTAGATCGGCGAAAAGCGTCGCCATCTCGGCCTGCGACTTGAAGTAATGCTGCGCGGTCAGGCGGCGGCGGGGCTGGCTTTGGTCAACATAGGCACCCTCGGCGATGCAGATCAGCGCGTCATGGGCCTCGTACATATCCGGTTTCGGGAAATAGACATCGTTGGTCGCAACCAGCGGGATATCCATCGCATAGGCCATCTCGATAAAGCCGCGCTCGGTCAGACGCTCGGGCTCGGGCTGGCCGCCGTCTTCGGGGTGGCGCTGCAACTCGACATAAAGCCGGTCGCCAAAGGCACCCTGCAGCCGGGCCATCAGCGCCTCTGCCGCCGGGCGCTGGCCGCCTTGCAAAAGCATCCCCACCGGCCCCAACGGGCCACCCGTCAGGCAGATGAGATCGGCGCTCAGCGCCTCAAGCTCCGCCAGCGTCACCTCGGCCACCGCGCCGCCCTTGTCGAGGTAGAGGCAAGAGTTCAGCTTCATCAGGTTTTCATAGCCCAATTCGCTCTGCGCCAGCAGGACCACCGGTGCGGGCGGGCGCGGTTTCTCACCGGGCTGCACCTCGACATAGGCGATATCGACCTGACAGCCGATGATCGGCTGCACACCCGCGCCCGCCATCGCGACAGAGAATTCGAGTGCTGCGAACATGTTGTTGGTGTCGGTCAGCGCCAGCGCGGGCATGCCCGCATCGCGGCACATGCCGGGCAGTTTTTTCAACCGCAGCGCGCCCTCCAGCAAGGAATACTCGGAATGGCTACGCAGGTGAATGAATCGGGGATCATTGGACATGGCGCATTTTTACGCCACCCACCCCAAAGGCACCAGCACCGGATCGCACCCAGCGCATTTTTCGCCCAAGGTATTTTTTCTTGCCAAAACGCCCCCCGCCCCGCTAGCCTAACCTCTACCTCGCCCGCGCCCGGTTCTACGCCGCATCGAACCCCGCGCACCGTTATGGGCCACTTTGTACTGCGGCGGATGAGAACCAATGGACATCACTTTTCTTCTCAATGGAGAAGTCGTGTCACTCTCCAACGTGTCCCCGACCACCACCCTGCTCGACTGGCTGCGCGAAGAGCGTGGCCTGACCGGCACCAAGGAGGGCTGTAACGAGGGCGACTGCGGAGCCTGTTCGGTGATGATCACCGATGAAAACGGCAGCCGCGCGCTCAATGGCTGTATCCTGTTTCTGCCGCAGGTGAACGGCAAGGCCGTCACCACGGTCGAGGGCATGGCGAGCGCCGATGGCACGCTGCACCCGGTGCAGGAGACGATGATAGAGCATCACGGCAGCCAGTGCGGGTTCTGCACGCCGGGCTTCGTGGTCTCCATGGCCACGGCGCATCTTAATGGGGCGACGGATCATGACGTGCAACTGGCTGGCAACCTTTGCCGCTGCACCGGCTACGCCCCGATCATCCGCGCCGCGGAGGCCGCCGCAGGCGCGCCGGTGCCCGCCCATCTGCGCAGCCTGAAAGACAAGTTGGCGCAGGACATCCCCGCGCCCGCCAAAGTCGATGGCGCGCCGCATGTGCAGCCCGAAAGCAGCGATGAACTCGCCGCTTGGTATCTCGACAATCCCGATGCCACGCTGATCGCCGGGGCGACGGACGTGGGTCTTTGGGTCACCAAAGGGTTCCGCGAACTGGGCGCCGTCGCCTTCCTCAACCGCTGCGCCGATCTGCGCGGCATCACCGAGGACGAAACCGGCCTGCGCATCGGTGCAATGACCACGCTGACCGAGGTAGAGGCAAAGCTTGCCCCCCTGCATCCCAGCTTGGGTACCATGCTGCGCCGCTATGGCTCGACGCAGGTGCGCAACGCGGCGACGCTGGGCGGCAATATCGCCAATGGCTCGCCCATCGGGGATGGCCCGCCCGCGCTGATTGCGCTTGGGGCGACCCTGCAGTTGCGGCGCGGTAATGCGCGACGCGAAATAGCGCTTGAGGATTTCTTTCTCGACTACGGCAAACAAGACCGCGCGGCGGGAGAATTTGTCGAAGCCATCCTCATCCCCCGCCAACATGACACTCTGCGCTGCTACAAACTGTCGAAACGCTTCGATCAAGATATCTCGGCGGTCTGCGGCTGTATTTCGATCACCGGCAATGGCACCGAAATCCTCACCGCGCGCATCGCCTTTGGCGGCATGGCGGCAACACCGAAACGCGCTGCTGCGGCTGAGGCGGCGCTGGTCGGCCAACCGTGGAGCGAAGACACCATCCGCAAGGCGATGGCAGCGATGACCGACGATTTCACCCCCCTCTCGGACATGCGCGCCTCTGCCAGCTACCGGATGGAGGCGGCGCAAAACATGCTGCTGCGCTATTTCCATGACGCCAACGGTCAAGCCACCCACCTGCAGGAGGTCTCGGCATGAGCGTTGCAAAGCCCCTTCCCCATGACGCTGCGAAGCTCCATGTCACCGGTGCCGCGCGCTATGTAGACGACATCCCCACCCCGCGCGGCACGCTGCATCTGGCCTTTGGCCTCAGCCCCGTCGCGGCGGGCGAATTGACGGCGCTTGACCTCGACGCCGTGCGGTCTGCGCCCGGCGTGGTCAAAGTGCTGACCGCCGATGATCTCGTCCATGACTGCGACACCTCACCCTCGAACCATGACGAGCCGCTTTTGGCGACGGGCGAAATCCATTTCGCGGGCCAGCCGCTCTATCTGGTCGTGGCCACCAGCCACCTCGCTGCCCGTCGCGCCGCGCAACTGGGCAAGCCACAGATCACCCCGCGTGATCCGATCCTGACCGTCGAGCAGGCGCTCGCCGCCGACAGCCGGTTCGAAGACGGCCCCCGCATCTACCAGAAGGGCGATGCCGAGGCCGCGCTCTCCAAGGCCAGCCGCCGCCTCTCGGGCCAGATCGAGATGGGCGGGCAGGAGCATTTCTATCTCGAAGGTCAGGCCGCCATGGCCCTGCCGCAGGACAATGGCGACATGCTGGTGCATTCCTCGACCCAGCACCCGACCGAAATTCAGCACAAAGTGGCCCATGCCATTGGTCGCCCGATGCATGCCGTGCGGGTCGAGACCCGGCGTATGGGCGGTGGTTTCGGTGGCAAGGAAAGCCAAGGCAACGCGCTGGCGATTGCCTGTTCTGTCGCCGCGTCTCTGACGGGCAAACCCTGCAAAATGCGCTATGACCGCGATGACGATATGATCATCACCGGCAAGCGGCATGATTTCCGCATCGCTTACGACGCAGGCTTTGACGAGACGGGGCGCATCACCGCGCTGGACGTGACCCATTACACCCGCTGCGGCTGGTCGATGGACCTCAGCCTGCCCGTGGCCGACCGCGCCATGCTGCACGCCGACAACGCTTACCATCTGCACGACATCCGCATCACCTCGCACCGCTTGCGCACCAATACCGCCAGCGCCACGGCGTTTCGCGGTTTTGGCGGGCCGCAAGGGGTGGTCGGAATTGAGCGGGTCATGGACCATATCGCTCATGAACTGGGCCTCGACCCGCTCGCCGTGCGCCGGGCGAATTACTACACCGACAACGCCCACCGCCCGACCGAGGTGGAGGCCACCGGCACCGCGATCGACAACCGCACCCCACCGGATGCAGAGGCCGATCTATCCTCTCGCGGCGCGCCCCCTGCGCCGACTGGCAAGGCTGCGATCCCTGAAACCCCGTCGGACGTGCAGACCACGCCCTATCAGCAGCCGGTCACCGACTGTATCATCAATGCACTGACCGACCGACTGGTTGAGAGTGCCGACTACAACGCCCGCCGCGCCGCCATCGCCGAATGGAACGCCGCAAACCCGCTACTGAAACGCGGCATCGCCATCACCCCGGTTAAATTCGGCATCTCCTTCACGCTCACCCACCTCAATCAGGCGGGCGCGCTGGTGCATGTCTATCAGGATGGCTCGATCCACCTGAACCATGGCGGGACCGAGATGGGGCAAGGGCTGTTCCAGAAGGTTGCGCAAGTCGCCGCGTCGCGCTTTGGCGTCTCGCCCGAGGCGGTCAAGATTACAGCCACCGATACCGCCAAAGTGCCCAACACCTCGGCCACGGCGGCATCTTCCGGTTCAGACCTCAACGGGATGGCCGCGCAGAACGCCTGCGACACGATCCGCGACCGCATGGCGGCGCATCTGGCCGAACGCTACCAGACCACGCCGGATCAGGTACGTTTCACCGACGGCATGGTGCAGATCGGGGGCGAAGAGATCACCTTTGCCGCTGCCGCCGCTTCGGCCTATGAAAACCGCGTCAGCCTTTCGGCCACGGGATTCTACAAAACGCCCGACATCGAATGGGACCGCATCGCCGGACGCGGGCGGCCGTTCTACTACTTCGCCTATGGTGCCGCCTGCACCGAAGTGGTGATCGACACGCTGACCGGCGAAAACCGCATTCTGCGCACTGACATCCTGCATGACGCGGGCGCCTCGCTGAACCCGGCGCTGGACATCGGCCAGATTGAGGGCGGATACGTGCAAGGCGCGGGCTGGCTCACGACCGAGGAACTGGTCTGGGACGAAACCGGCACCCTGCGGACCCACGCGCCATCGACCTACAAGATCCCCGCCTGCTCCGACCGGCCGCCGGTGTTCAACGTGAAACTCTGGGACCAGCCAAACCCGGCGCAGACGGTCTACCGCTCCAAAGCCGTGGGGGAGCCGCCCTTCATGCTGGGCATCTCGGCCTTCATGGCGCTGTCGGATGCGGTATCGGCCTGCGGAGATCGCTACGCCGATCTGCAAGCGCCCGCCACCGCCGAGGCCGTCCTTGCCGCCGTGGGACGGGCGCGGGAATGAGCGCGGTCTACGTCGAGGTCACCGCCACGCGCGGATCGGCCCCGCGTGATGCGGGCACGGCGATGAAAGTCACGCCGGACAGCATCGACGGCACCATCGGCGGCGGCGCGTTGGAGCATCAGGCGATTGCCCATGCCCGCCGCCTGCTGGCCGAAGGGCGTTTCGAGGACAGCCAAACCCTGCCTCTCGGCCCCGGCCTTGGACAGTGCTGCGGCGGCGCGGTAAGCCTGCGCTACACTGCCGCGCCCCGCCCGCTCGACAACCCCACGCCGCTGCCACTGGACGCCACATTCGAGAGCGCCACGCCCCTCTGGCTTTGGGGGGCGGGGCACGTGGGCCGCGCGGTGGTGGCCGCCTGCCCAGCCAACGCCTTTGCCATCACATGGATCGACAGCGCGACGGACCGTTTCCCCAAAGACGTGCCGCCCCATGTCACCGCCACCCCCGCCGCCGACATGCCGCGCCTTGCCGTCCACGCGCCGCAAAACGCGCATCACCTGATCTTCACCTATTCCCATGACATCGACCTCGCCCTCAGCGCTGCCCTGCTTAAACGCGGGGCAGAGAGTGTCGGCTTGATCGGCTCTGACACAAAAAAGTCACGGTTTTCCCGCCGCTTGCGCGACATGGGGCTGGATCCCTCTGGCATCATCTGCCCTATTGGCGATAAGTCGCTGGGCAAGCTGCCCGCCCAGATTGCACATGGTGCGTTGATCTCTCTCATCGCCCGGACCCAGACAAAGGTTTCCGCATGACTGACAAACTTCTCGACCTCTCTGGGTTGACCAAGGCCTACCCCGGCGTCGTCGCGAACGATGACGTGTCCTTGCGGATTGCTCCGGGCGAGGTTCACGCCCTGCTGGGCGAGAATGGCGCGGGCAAATCCACACTGGTCAAAATGATCTACGGGCTGGTCAAACCTGACGCGGGTCAGATGCAGATGCGGGGCGAGAACTTTGCCCCCACCGATCCCCATGCGGCCCGGCAGGCGGGCGTCGGCATGGTGTTTCAACATTTCTCGCTTTTCGATGCGCTCAGCGTGGCCGAGAACATCGCCCTCGGCATGGAAAACCCGCCGCGTATGCGCGAGCTTAGCCAGCAAATCCGCGATGTCTCAGACACCTATGGCTTGCCGCTTGCGCCGGATCGCACCGTCGGCGATCTGTCGGCAGGCGAACGTCAGCGGGTCGAGATCATCCGCTGCCTGCTGCAAGAGCCCAAACTGCTGATCATGGACGAGCCGACCTCAGTCCTAACGCCGCAAGAGGTTGAAATCCTGTTCAAAACCCTGCGCAAGCTCAGCGCAGAGGGCACCGCGATCCTTTATATCTCGCACAAGCTCGAAGAGATCCGCAGCCTTTGCGACAGCGCGACGATCCTGCGGTTGGGCAAGGTCGTCGGCCATTGCACCCCGCGCGAAACATCCGCGCGCGACATGGCTGAAATGATGGTCGGCTCGGCGCTGAAAACGCCCACGCGCGACAGCAAGGCGCCGGGCGAAGTGACGCTGACGCTCAATAAACTCTCGGCGCGGTCGGCCCATGCTTTCGGCATGCCGCTGCGCGAGATTTCGGTCGAGGTGCGACGCGGTGAGGTGCTGGGCATCGGCGGCGTTGCGGGCAATGGGCAGGATGAATTGCTCAACGCTCTCTCGGGTGAAACGCTGGTCGGCGCGGGCATGATCACCTTTGACGGGCGCGATATTGGCCTTCTTGGCCCCACCGCGCGCCGGGCTCTCGGCGTGTTGACCGCGCCCGAAGAACGGCTCGGGCACGCCGCCGTTCCGGATATGTCGCTAACTGAAAACGCGATGCTGACCGGTGCCGCCCGCGAAGGGCTGGAGCGGGGCGGCATGCTCGACTGGGGCAAGGCGCGTACCTTTGCCGAGAAGATCATCAAGACATTCGACGTGCGCACCCCCGGCCCCGGCAATGCGGCGCGCTCGCTCTCGGGGGGGAACCTGCAAAAGTTCGTCATTGGCCGCGAGGTGCTGCAACGGCCCGAGCTGCTGGTGGTGAACCAGCCGACTTGGGGTGTCGATGCCTCTGCCGCCGCCGCGATCCGGCAGGCCCTTCTGGACCTCGCTTCCGGCGGCACCGCCGTGATCGTCATCAGCCAAGACCTCGATGAGTTGATGGAGATTTCCGACAATTTCGCCGCGCTAAACGAAGGCCGCCTGTCGCCGACGCGCCCCGCGCAGGGGCTGACGGTCGACGAGATTGGCCTGATGATGGGCGGCGCGCATGGCATGGAGGTGGCGCATGTTTGACGCAGCCTCCGTATCTTTCACTCTGACCATTGGGGGTGATCTGTGATCCGCCTTGAAAAGCGCCCGCAGCCCAGCCGGGCCCTTTCCCTGTCGACGCCGATCATGGCGGTGCTGGCCACTTTCATCTTCGGCGGGCTCTTGTTCGCCGTGCTGGGCAAAGACCCGGTCGAGGCGCTGCAAACGATCTTTTGGCAGCCGCTGTTTGGCGAATATGCCTTTTATTACCGCCCACAACTGCTGATCAAAGGCGCGCCCTTGGTGCTGATCGCCATCGGCCTCAGCCTTGGGTTCAAAGCGGGCATCTGGAACATCGGGGCCGAGGGGCAGTACATCATGGGTGCCATCTTTGGCGCCGCGATGGGACTGGCGTTCTACCCCGCCGAGGGCTGGTATATCTTCCCGCTGATGGTACTTGCGGGGGCCTTGGGCGGTTGGCTTTGGGCGATGATCCCGGCCCTTTTGAAGGTGCGTTTTGGCACCAATGAAATTCTCGTCTCGCTGATGTTGGTCTATGTCGCTGAGCAATTCCTTGCCTCTATGTCACTGGGGTTGCTGAAAAACCCAGAGGGCTACGGCTTTCCCGGGTCGCGCAACCTACAACAATATGCGCCCGCGCATAACGCCGAGCTTTTCGCGGGGTCCGGCATGCATTGGGGCGTGGTCGCGGCGCTGATCGCGGTGATCTTTGCCTATGTGCTGCTGACCAAACACCGGTTGGGCTTTGCCATCCGCGTGACAGGCGAGGCCCCCCGCGCCGCACGTTTCTCGGGTGTGAACCCGGCGCGGCTGGTGTTGTTTTGCCTTGGCACCTCGGGCCTGCTCGCCGGGCTTGCGGGGATGTTTGAGGTCGCGGGCCCCTCGGGTCAGATCACCATCGACTTTAACGTGGGCTATGGGTTCACCGCGATCATCGTGGCCTTCCTTGGCCGTTTGCATCCCATCGGCATCCTGCTCGCGGGCGGGCTGATGGCACTGACGTATATTGGCGGTGACATCGCGCAGTCGAACCTCGGCCTGCCCGCCGCTGCGATCCAAGTGTTCCAAGGGATGCTCCTGTTCTTCCTGCTCGCGCTGGACGTTTTCACACATTACCGGCTGCGTCTTGGCGCGGCGGAGGCTGCCTGATGGATCTCTCTGCAATCAACCCGCTCTTGTTTGTCGCAGGCTTTCTGGTCGCGGCCACACCGCTGATTTTTGCCGCCATCGGCGAATTGGTGGTCGAGAAATCCGGCGTGCTAAACCTCGGCGTCGAAGGCATGATGATCACCGGCGCGATCTGCGGCTTTGCCACGGCGGTTGAGACCGGCTCGCCGCTTTTAGGCTTTGCCGCCGCTGCTGTTGGCGGTGCCGTCCTCAGCCTGCTCTTCGCCTTCCTGACGCAGGTGGCGCTGGCCAATCAGGTCGCCTCTGGCCTATCACTCACCCTCTTTGGCCTCGGCCTCTCGGCCCTCATCGGGCAAAGCTACGTCGGGATCAAACCGCCACGGCTGGGCGACATCGACTTTGGCCGCTTGGCCGACATTCCCGTCATCGGGCCGATCCTCTTTACCCATGACATCATCCTTTACCTGGGCATCGCGCTGGTCGCCGGGGTCTGGGCGGTGCTGAAATTCACCCGCGCCGGGCTGATCCTGCGCGCGGTGGGCGAAAGCCACGACGCAGCCCATGCGCTTGGCTACAAGGTCAAACGCATCCGCACGATGGCAATCTTGTTCGGCGGGGCCTGCGCAGGTTTGGGCGGCGCCTACATCAGCCTGATCCGTGTGCCGCAATGGACCGAAGGCATGACCGCCGGGATCGGCTGGATCGCCCTTGCCCTCGTCGTCTTTGCCAGCTGGAAACCATGGCGCGCGCTGCTGGGTGCCTATCTTTTCGGCGGCATCACCCAGTTGCAGTTGAACTTGCAGGGCGCGGGCGTTGCCATACCGGTAGAGTATCTGGCAATGTCGCCGTATATCATCACCATCATCGTTCTGGTGGTGCTGTCGGCGGACAAAAGCGCCGCGCCGGCCTCACTGGGCCGAACCTTCCACGCCTCAAACTAGGGGCATCACGTCACGCGGCCCTGCGCCGCACATCAAGCCCCAGCAAGGGGCACGTAAACAGGGGAAACCTCATGAAACTATCCACCCTTATGACCAGCGCGGCACTTGCGCTCGGCCTTGCTTCGGGCGCTGTTGCCCAAGACAAGACCAAGGTCGGCTTTGTCTTTGTTGGCCCCGTGGGCGACGGCGGCTGGACCTACGAGCATAACGAAGGCCGCTTGGCCGTCGAAGAAGAGTTCGGCGATAAGGTCGAAACCGTCTTCGTCGAAAGCGTTGCCGAAGGCCCGGACTCTGAGCGTGTGATGACCCAGATGGCGCTCGACGGTGCCGACCTGATCTTCACCACCTCCTTTGGCTACATGGACCCCACGATCAACGTCGCTAAGAAATTCCCCGACGTGAAGTTCGAGCACGCCACCGGCTACAAACGCGCCGACAACGTCTCGACGTACTCCGCGCGTTTCTACGAAGGCCGCGCCATTCAGGGCCACATCGCGGGCTCGATGACCGAGAGCAACATCATCGGCTACATCGGCTCCTTCCCGATCCCCGAAGTGATCCGCGGCATCAACTCCGCCTATATCCACGCCAAGAAAGTGAACCCCGACGTTCAGTTCAAAATCGTCTGGGCCTACACATGGTTTGACCCGGCCAAAGAAGCCGACGCCGCCAAGGTTCTGATCGAACAAGGCGCTGACGTGGTCCTGCAACACACCGATTCCACCGCGCCCCAAGCGGCGGCACAGGAAGCGGGCAACGTGATCACCTTCGGTCAGGCGTCCGACATGGCGCAATACGGTCCCAAGCCGCGCGTCTCTTCGATCATTGACGACTGGGCACCCTACTACATCGAGCGCGTCAAAGCGGTCATGGACGGCACATGGGAATCCACTGATACATGGGACGGCATTGGGCCGGGCATGGTCGGCATTGGCGAGATCTCTGACGCCGTTCCCGCCGACGTGAAAGCCGAAGCGCTGGAAATGAAAGACAAGATCGCATCGGGCGAATACCACCCCTTCACCGGGCCGATCAACAAACAGGACGGCTCCGCTTGGCTGGCCGAAGGCGAGACCGCCGATGACGGCACGCTCGCGGGCATGAACTTCTATGTCGAAGGCATCGAAGGCACGATCCCGCAGTAAGCCGAACCGGCTCACAGATGACAGGGGCGTGCGGGCAACCGCGCGCCCCTTTTCCATTGCGGCCCGCGCCGGGGTTGCTAGGCTCGCCCTTCCCTCTTCGTGAAAGGCGCTTGCCATGATCACCGTGCACCACCTCAACCGCTCCCGCTCACAGCGCATCCTTTGGCTGCTGGAGGAGTTGGATCAGCCCTATGACGTCATCCGCTATCAGCGCGATGCCGAAACCAACCTCGCCCCGCCCGAGTTGAAACTGGTGCATCCTTTGGGCAAATCCCCGATGATTGAGATTGACGGCCAGTTGGTTGTCGAAAGCGCTGCCATCGTCGATCTGCTCTGCACCCGCTTCGCGCCCGAAATGATCCCTGAACGCGATACGCCCGCCTTCCTGCGCCATATGGAGCTGATGCATTTCGCCGAAGGCTCCGCCATGACGCCGATCCTGCTTAACCTCTATGTCTCACGCTTGGGCGATGCCGCAGCCCCTCTGCACCCGCGCATCAGTTCGGAATTAAACAACCACTACAGCTATATGAACAGCCTCGTGCGTGCCTCGGGCCACTTCGTGCAAGATACGCTGTCGGCCGCCGACATCATGCTGAGCTTCCCCGCCGAGGTTGCCATGCGCCAAGGCCGCGCCGCGGATTATCCGGCACTCAAAGGCTTCGTCGAGATGATCCAAAACCGCCCCGCCTATCAACGCGCGCTAGAGAAAGGCGAACCCCGAGACGCCTAGCGCCCCACCGCCTGCCCCGCGCCAAACCCATTGCGCGCGGGCAGCGCCCATGCCACCAATCGTGCATGAACTACATGCTCACCAGCCTTGATGGCACCCCCGCCAGCCGCCTCGCCTTCGGCACGATGCAATTCGGTGGCCGCGCCGATGCAGCGGCCTCCCGCGCGATGTTCGACGCCTGTATCGCGGCGGGGATCACGCATTTCGACACGGCGCATGTCTATACCGACGGGGCGTCCGAGACGCTGCTGGGCCAGTTCGTGCAAGACCGCCGCGACAGCCTGATCGTGGCCACCAAAGCCGCCTATATCGGCGGCGCAGGGCGTGCCAATATTCTCGCTTCTGCCGAGACATCACGCCAGCGGATGCAGCTTGATACGCTCGACGTGCTCTACCTGCACCGTTTCGACCCGGACACACCGCTGACCGAAAGCTTCGCCGCGCTGGCCGAGTTGAAAGATCTGGGCCACATCCGCCAAGTGGGCCTGTCCAACTTCGCCGCATGGCAGGTCGTCAAAGCGGCCCATATCGCCGCCGACTTCGGCCTAGAGATCACGGTGATCCAACCGATGTACAATCTCGTCAAACGCCAAGCCGAGGTCGAGATCCTCCCCATGGCCCATGACCTCGACATTCTCGTCGCGCCCTACTCTCCCCTGGGCGGCGGGCTGCTCACCGGGAAATATGCCACCGGAGGCACCGGTCGCCTCAGCGAAGATGACCGTTATGCTGCCCGCTACGGACAAGAGGTGATGCACGGCGCCGCTGCCGGGCTGGCCGCCCTCGCCCGCGATCTCGGCACCCATCCAGCGACCCTCGCCGTGGCATGGGCGGCGGCACACCCCACGCGGCCAACCCCGATCATTTCCGCCCGCTCTTTGGCACAGCTTGAACCGTCACTGGCCGCGCTCAACTACCAAATGACGCCACAAACCTACGCCGCCATCGCCGCGCTCTCGCCCACACCGCCCCCGGCCACCGACCGGCTAGAAGAGCAATCATGAGCCGACTGCCCCCGAGTGCCAGCGTCACCGAAGACGCAGGCGGCGACCGTCTTTTCGCCCCCGCCGCTGCACGCAACCTCGACGCGCTTTGCGATCTGCTGGCAACCCACGCTCCACAAAAAGGCCGCGCGCTGGAAATCGCCAGCGGCACCGGCCAGCATGTGGTCGGCTTTGCCAAACGCCTGCCGGGCCTCACATGGCTGCCCAGCGACATCGACACAGCCCGCCGCGCCAGCATCAACGCCCACGCGGCCGAGGCCACCCTGCCCAATATCGCCCCGGCCCTGCCACTCGACGCGACCCAGCCCGGCTGGGCGGGCGAACATGGCCCCTTCGACCTGATCATGCTGGCCAACCTGCTGCACCTCATCCCAACCCCCGCCACTCGGAGCCTGATCACCGAAGCCGCCACAGCCCTCGCCCCCGGCGGCACACTGATCCTCTACGGCCCCTTCAAACGCGCTGGCCAAACCACCTCCCCCGGCGACACCCGCTTTGACGCCGAACTGCGCGCCGCCGACCCCACGATCGGCTACAAAGACAACATCGACATAGCCCGCTGGCTTAGCGATGCGGGCCTTAGCCCGATCGACGAAGTGGACATGCCCGCCAACAACCTCGCATTCATCGCCAGAAAGCCCAGCCCATGATCCTCCGCCGCGCCTTGATCCTGT
This sequence comes from Sulfitobacter sp. D7, assembly GCF_003611275.1. Taxonomy (NCBI): domain Bacteria; kingdom Pseudomonadati; phylum Pseudomonadota; class Alphaproteobacteria; order Rhodobacterales; family Roseobacteraceae; genus Sulfitobacter; species Sulfitobacter sp. D7. The sequence goes on along the minus strand of NZ_CP020694.1, from coordinate 789,207 downwards.
CGCTCCTTGCCCTCGCCGCCTGTGGCCGCTCCGGCAGCCCGCCCCCCGCCGATCCCGGCACGCTCTTCCCGGCGCGTTTCGGCGACAGCGACCCGGTGGATTTCAACGGCCGCACACCGCAATCTTTCCCCGTCCACGGGATTGACGTGGCCCGTTTTCAGAACAACATCGACTGGAACACCGCCCGCAGAAACGGTGTGAACTTCGCCTTCATCAAAGCCACTGAAGGCGGCGACCTGAAAGACATCAACTTCGACACGCATTGGCAAGGCGCAGGACAAGCCGCCGTCAAACGCGGCGCCTACCACTTCTACTACTTCTGCACCTCACCCGAGGATCAGGCCCGCTGGTTCATCCGCAACGTGCCGCGCACCCCCGGCATGCTGCCCCCGGTGCTCGACATGGAATGGAACCCGTTTTCCCCCACCTGCGCCCACATCCGCCCGCCTGCATCCGAAGTCCGCGACCAAATGCGCCGCTGGCTCGCCGTGGTCGAGCGTCACTACGGCCAGCACCCCGTCATCTACACTACGCCAGAATTCTATCGACAAAACGGGCTAAACGGATTCAACGGCTACGACTTCTGGCTGCGCACCACCGCCAAAGCCCCTGCCGAGGCCTACCCCGGCCAAACCTGGCGTTTCTGGCAATATAGCGCAACCGGCATCGTTCCCGGCATCGGCGGTGACGTAGACATCAACGCCTTCTCTGGCAGCAGCGCCGAGTGGCAAAACTGGGTCGCCACCCACGCCCTGCGCTAACGCCAAAGGGGGGAACGCATCCCCCCCTCATTCATCCTTTCTTAAATACCGCTGCACACCACCCGGAATGCCCGCAACGTAGTTGTTTGAAATCAATCTCGCGCGTAATGCCGCGCCACGACAAACAACCCGCCCACCAGCAACAGCGGCAGCAAGAATATCCGAAACACATGCACGCCCAACACCGCCAGCAAAGCGCCGATTAACTCATCCGCCCGGCTCCAAAGATTGCTGGCAAGCTGTCGGTATTCTGTCAGACCCGGCTCTTCTTCACCCAAAGCCTCACTGCCGCCGACACGGGCGGTGATCTCCTCAATCACCTCCATATTGCGCAGATAGACCGCCTCGGTAAGCTGGCCTGCCAGCGGCTCCGACACCACCAGCGCGAGAGGCAAAGCCAACCCTAAAAATCCGCCATACCACGCCAACCGCCGCGGCAGCCCCGCATGACCGCGTTTACTGACTGCCCAGACAGCCAATGCAACCGCCAGCAGCCCCATGCCGATGGCGCTTACCGGCCCCAAGGCCACGGCTATCACCCCGGTGGCCACCATCACGCCAAAAACCAGCCCCGCGATCCGCTCAACCGTGTCGTCAATCGGCTCCAACACCTTTAAGGGCCGCGCCGAGCCGGAGGCAATGAACGAGAGCCCCACCTCGATCTCTTGCGCTGTCGATAGAAAGGCGTTCAACGTGCGCAGCGTGACATAGCTCGCCGCCGCCGTAGTCGCCACATCCGCGGCATAGCCCTGCGCCGCGCTGACAACCGGATTGTCCCGCAACAGCGCCGCCGTCAGCGCCAGTACACAGAAAAAAGCAAGCAACCCCCGCCGGATCAACCGTCCGCCCGGATGCGCTGGTTCTTCGGATCATAGGGACTGTCTTCGACCACCTCGGCCTCCCACAATTGATCAAGCATCTTTACCTTCAGCTTCGTGCCTACCACCGCGTCTTGCAGTTGCACATAGCCCATGCCGATGCTCTTGCCGAATGCAACCGAATAGCCACCCGAGGTCAGCCGCCCGGTGCGCCGCGCGCCACTGTAAAGCACCTCACGCCCCCAAGGGTCCGCATCCTCCGGCCCGTCGATCAGAACCGTCACGCATTTCACGCGAATGCCGTGATCGAGCATCGCCTGCTTCCCGTGAAACTCTTTATTCAGATCCACAAAGCGCGGCAAATCCGCCTCCAACGGCGTCGCATCCCGGCCCAACTCATTGCCAAAGGCGCGATAGCTCTTCTCTTGCCTCAGCCAGTTCTGCGCCCGCGCGCCAACCAGCTTCATGCCATGCGGCGCGCCCGCCTTTTCCAACTGATCAAACAAATGGTTCTGCATCTCAATCGGATGATGCAATTCCCAACCGAGCTCCCCGGTATAGGCCACCCGGATCGCCCGCACCGGCACCATCCCCAACTCGATGTTGCGCATGGTCAGCCAGGGGAACCGCTTGTTGCTCAGCACCGTTTCGGGATCTGCATCCCGCACCAAATCCCGCAGCACATCACGCGACTTCGGCCCAGCAATCGCAAAAACTCCCCACTGCGTGGTCACGTCATGACATTCGACATAACCCACCTCGGGCATCTTGTCGGCAATCGCCTTGCGCAGGTAATCGCTGTCATAGGCGCTCCACGCGCCCGCCGAGACAAGGTAATATTCGTCCTGCGCCAGCCGCACGATGGTATATTCCGTCCGCGTCGTCCCTGCCCCCGTCAGCGCATAGGTCAGGTTAATCCGCCCCACCGAGGGCAGCTTGTTACAGGTAAACCCATCCAAAAAAGCCGTCGCCCCCGGCCCGCGCACCAGATGCTTAGTAAAGGCCGTGGCGTCAATCAAGCCCACCCCTTCGCGGATGGATTTCGCCTCGTCCACCGCGTGCTGCCACCAGCCCCCGCGCCGAAAGGATCGGCTGTCATGGTCGCTAAACCCTTCGGGCGCAAAATAATTCGGCCGCTCCCAGCCATTCACCTGCCCAAACTGCGCCCCCCGCGCCGCCTGCCGATCATATGCCGGAGAGGTCCGCAGCGGCCGACAGGCCGGACGTTCCTCATCCGGATGGTGCAGAATATACACGTGGTCGTAGGCTTCCTCATTCTTCCGCGCGGCATATTCCGTGGTCATCCAATCGCCGTAGCGTTTCGGATCAAGGCTCGCCATATCGATCTCGGCCTCGCCCTCAACCATCATCTGCGCCAAATAATACCCCGTGCCCCCCGCCGCCGTGATCCCAAACGAAAACCCTTCCGCCAACCACATGTTGCGCAAGCCCGGCGCAGGGCCGACCAGCGGATTACCATCCGGCGTATAACAAATCGGCCCGTTGAAATCGTCCTTCAACCCGCAATTCTCAGCCGAGGGGATACGGTGGTTCATCGCCATATACTGATCTTCGATCCGCTCCAGATCGAGCTGGAACAGATCAGCCCGGAAACTGTCCGGCACCCCATATTCAAACCGCGCCGGGGCGTTCTTCTCATAGACGCCGAGAATCCAGCCGCCCCGTTCCTCACGCACATAGCTCTGCGCATCGGCATCCCGAATCACCGGATGCTCGCCATGCCCCGCCGCACGGTAATCAACCAGCGCCGGATCGCGGTCCATGACAATGAACTGATGTTCCACGGGAATCGCGGGCATCTTGATCCCCAACATCCGCGCGGTGCGCTGCGCGTGGTTGCCACTGGCCGTGACCACATGTTCGGCGGTAACAACGATCTGCTCATCACTGGCGACAAGGTTGCCGCCCTTCTCCACCATCTTGGTGCAGGTCACTTCCCAATGGGTACCATTCCAGTCAAACGCATCCGCCTGCCACTTGCGCTCAATCGAAACCCCATGCTGCCGCGCGCCCTTGGCCATCGCCATCGTCACATCGGCGGGGTTAATATACCCGTCGGTCTGGTGATAAAGCGCACCCTTCAAATCCGATGTCTCAATCAACGGCCACTTCGCCTTGATCTCATCCGGGGTGAGCCATTCATACGGCACGCCGCAGGTCTCCGCGGTCGAGGCATAGAGCATATACTCATCCATCCGCGCATCGGTCTGAGCCATCCGCAGATTGCCCACCACGGCAAAACCAGCATTCAACCCGGTCTCAGCCTCCAAGGTCTTATAAAACTCGACCGAGTACTGATGAATATGCGTCGTCGCAAAAGACATGTTGAACAACGGCAGCAGCCCCGCCGCATGCCAGGTCGAGCCCGAGGTCAACTCGTCCCGCTCCAACAGCATTACATCATCCCAACCCGCCTTCGCCAGATGATAAGCAATCGACGTGCCAACCGCGCCGCCCCCGACAACCAATGCTTTGACTTGCGTTTTCATCTGCCAATCCCTCTGCCCTAGGCTCACCCCGTTGTACGCAGCAGGGCAAGAGACCGCAGGCACCAGCCGACCCAACATGGCCAAAAACCGACCTTACCCCCTCACCATACGCGCCAATCCCGCGTCAGAGCACCGCCACCCCAACTTCATCCTTTTACAAATACCGTGCACCACATTTCCCGCCGCACAACATCAGGGCAGGCCCCCCCATCTCACCCCGGCAAGATCTTCCCCGGGTTCAAAATATTATCCGGATCCAGCGCCGCCTTGAGCGTCGCCATCACATCCACCGCAGCGCCCAATTCCTTGCCCAGATAGGCCCGCTTGCCCTGCCCGATCCCATGTTCGCCGGTGCATGTCCCATCCATAGAGATCGCCAATTCCGCCAGCCAGCTCACAAACGCCTCGCCCCGCGCCACCTCATCGGCGTCGTCCATGTCGATCAACAGCGATGCATGGAAGTTCCCGTCGCCTGCGTGGCCCACGATGGGCGCGATCAGCTTCAACTCCTCCGCCCGCGCCTGTGCCGCGACCACGGCATCGGCCAACCGGGAGATCGGCACGCAGACATCCGTCGCCACGGCCTTGCACCCCGGTCGCAGCGCCAGAACGGCCCAATAGCCGTCATGCCGCGCCTGCCACAGTTTGTTGCGCTCTTCAGGGGTTGTGGTCGCCGCATAGCCGGTGCCGCCAAATTCTTCGGCCAACATGCCAAAGGTTTCCGCCTGTTCGACAACCCCTGCGTCAGAGCCGTGGAATTCCAACAACAAAAGCGGGGTTTCAGGTAACGTCAGCTTGGAATAGGCGTTCACGGCCTTCACCACATCGGCGTCCAAAAGCTCAATCCGCGCCACGGGGAGCCCATATTGGATGACCGCCATCACCGTCTCACAGGCCGCCTGCACCGTCGGGAAAGAACAGCGCGCCGAGGAGATCGCCTCGGGAATGCCCTGCAAACGCAGCGTGATCTCAGTGATGATCCCCAGCGTCCCCTCCGAGCCGACCATCAGCCGGGTCAAATCATACCCCGCCGAGGATTTCCGCGCCCGGCCGCCGGTGCGGATCACCCGGCCATCGGCCATCACCACCTCAAGGCTCAGCACATTGTCTTTCATCGTGCCATAGCGCACCGCATTGGTGCCGCTGGCCCGCGTCGCGGTCATCCCCCCAAGCGAGGCATTGGCACCGGGATCAATCGGGAAAAACAGCCCCTGATCGCGCAAATGGGTGTTCAACGCCTCGCGGGTCACGCCGGGTTGCACCCGGCAATCCAGATCGCCCGCGTTCACCTCAAGCACCCGGTCCATCTGCATGACATCAATGCAAATCCCGCCCGCCGGCGCGTTCACATGTCCTTCGAGCGAGGTGCCCGTGCCGAAGGCAATCACCGGCACCCGATGCGCGGCACAAATACGCACCGCCTGCGCCACATCGTCGGTCGAGCGCGCCATGACCACCCCGTCGGGGGCCTGCGTCTCGATCCATGTGGTGGTGTGGCCATGCTGTTCGCGAATGGCTTGGCCGGTCAGCAGATTGGGCCCAAAGGCTTGTGCCAATTCATCTAACGCTGCGGCAATGCCCGCCTCATTGCGCTGCAGTTCTGCGATCTTCGTCAATTTTCATCTCCCAACAGCGTCTGTGCGCCGCTGGAATGCCTGCGGACGCAACTGCGAAAATACGTTCCTTCAATAGCCGCCAGTCCGCCGCTCCTGCGGGCTTACAGCATGGAGGGCACAACCTGATCTGGCGGCCGGTGGCCGTCATCGAAGGTTTTGATATTGATCAAGACCTTCTCGCCCATCTCGATCCGGCCTTCGAGTGTGGCCGACCCCATATGCGGCAGCAGCACGACGTTTTTCAACTCGCGCAGACGGGGATTAATCTCCCGCCCATGCTCATAAACATCCAGCCCCGCGCCTTTGATGTCACCCGCACGGAGCATCCGCGTCAGGGCGTTCTCGTCGATCACCTCCCCGCGGGAGGTGTTCACGATCACCGCGTCGGGCTTCATCAGCCCCAAACGGCGGGCGTTCATCAGATGAAAGGTACTGGGCGTATGGGGGCAGTTGATGCTGATCACGTCCATCCGGCTGACCATCTGATCAAGGCTGTCCCAATAGGTCGCCTCCAAGGCGCTTTCGACCTCTTCACGCAGGCGTTTGCGATTGTGGTAATGCACCTGCATGCCAAAGGCCCGCGCGCGGCGCGCCACGGCCTGACCGATCCGGCCCATGCCCAAAATGCCCAAACGCCGTCCGCCCACGCGTCCGCCCATCAGCGCGGTGGGCGCCCAGCCGTCCCAATTGCCCGATTGCATCACCGCCATGCCCTCGGGCATGCGGCGGGTCACGGCCAAGATCAGCGCCATGGTCATATCGGCGGTATCATCGGTCAGAACCCCGGGGGTGTTCGACACCAGCACGCCGCGCTGGCGCGCGGTGGCCACGTCGATATGATCGACCCCCGCCCCGTAATTCGCGATCAGTTTCAGCCGCTCGCCCGCCTGCGTGATCAGCGGCGCGTCGATTTCATCCGTGATCGTCGGCACCAGCACATCCGCTTGGCGCATCGCCGCGCCCAATTCCTCGCGGGTCATGGGCTTGTCATCTTCGCGTAGGGTCACGTCAAACAGCTCTGACAGCCGTGTTTCCACCGCCTCTGGCAACCGTCGCGTCACTACAACACTCAACCGCTTCTTTGACATGCCTGCTCTCCCGGTCTTGGCGTCGCCTCGTTTCACAGGCATGGTGTCTCATGCAGCGACGAGGCACAAGAACTCGCGCCGGAAAAAGAGCAACAATAACCCGCAGATTTGCACAGCACCGACCCACAGCAGTGAACCGCATAGCAGGCAATTCCATGATAACCGCTTTCCTTCGCAGTGCCCTGATGGTGGGCGCGCTGCTTTTGGCGCAGGCGACCTCCGGCGTCGCACAAGAGGCGCGCGGACAGGTCACCAACCTGCCCCTCCCCCGTTTCGTTTCGATGAAAGCCTCAGAGGGCAACGTCCGCCGCGGCCCGTCGCTGTCGCACCGGATCGACTGGGTGTACAAACGCCGCGACCTGCCGCTCAGGATCACCGCCGAACATGGCCACTGGCGCCGGGTCGAAGACCGCGATGGCATGGGCGGCTGGGTGCATTACTCGCTTTTGTCGGGCACCCGCACTGTCTTGGTCGAACAAGACATGCTGCAGCTTCACGTCAACCCCGACCCAAAGGCCGCCGTGGTGGCGCGGTTGGAACTGGGCGTGGTGGCGCGCTTGGGCGAATGCACGCTTGAATGGTGCGAGTTGCGTTCGGGCGGCTTTACCGGCTGGGCCCCCAAAGTGCGGCTTTGGGGTGTTGGCCCCAAGGAGCTGCGCGAATAACACCGCCTTTCAGGCCAATTGCATGATCCCGGCGCTTGCGCCACTCTGCCGGCAAAATTCAAGCCGGAGAGAGCGCCATGCAAGCCATCACCTATGACCAATTCGGAGCCGCCGCAGATGTGCTGCGTCTGTCAGAGATCGACAGCCCCGCCCCGCAACCCGGCGAGGTCTGCGTGGCGCTGAGCCATTCGGGCGTGAACCCATCGGACGTAAAGGCCCGCGCGGGCACCCGCCCCGGCGTGACCAAACCACCCTTCCCGCAGGTCATTCCCCATAGCGATGGCGCGGGAGAGATCATCGCCGTGGGTGCGGGCGTCGATTCTGCCCGTGTGGGTCAAAAGGTCTGGGTTTGGAACGCCCAGTGGCAACGCGCCTTTGGCACGGCGGCACAGCAGATCACCCTGCCCGCGCATCAGGCCGTGCCGCTGCCCAAAGGCGTCTCTTTTGAGACCGGCGCACAGCTTGGCATTCCGGGGCTGACAGCCTGCCACGCCGTTTTCGGCGGCGGCGGCGTGGCCGGGGAGACGGTGCTGATCCAAGGCGGTGCCGGAACCGTAGGCTATCTCGCCGTGCAATTGGCGAAATGGGGCGGGGCCAAAGTGATTGCCACCTGCAGCCCGCGCGACAATGATCTGGTCCGCGAGGCCGGCGCCGATGCGGTGCTGAGCTACGCCGATCCCGATCTCGCCGCCGCCGTTTTGGACGCCAACGGCGGCAAGCCTGTCGAGACCATCGTCGAAACGGAGTTCGGCCTGAACCTCACCACCGATACCGAAGTCATCGCCCCCAACGGCCGCATCGCCGCCTATGGCTCGGCGGCGGAAATGTCGCCCACGCTACCCTTCTACCCGCTTCTGTTCAAAGCGGTGACCATCGACATCATCCTGATCTACCTCCTGCCCGCAGGCCCGCGCGAACAGGCGATCACCCGACTGCATCACGCGCTGGAAGACGGGGCCCTGCGCTGCCCCGTCGATACGGTTCTCCCGCTTTCCGAGGCCGCCCGCGCGCATGCGTTGGTCGAGGCCGGACAGCGCAGCGGGGCGGTGCTGCTCGATTGTCGGGGGTAGTGCGCTAATTGACCAGCCACCGCCCTCACCGAGGGGCGGTGGCCCTGCCCGTCGACGGAGACCCCCATGCGCCTGATCCCTGCCCTGCCCCGCCTGCTCTTGTGTCTATTTCTGCTTCTTGCCCTGCCGCTGGCCCCCGCCTCGGCGCAGGACAACGACCAGCCCGAAGGCACCATCGCCGTCGAAGGGAACGCCACGGCAGACGCCGCCATTGCCAACCGCATCCGCGTCATCCTGCGCGAGCTTGAAGGGTTTGAGAAGGTCGGCGTCTCCGTGTCCTCGGGCATCGTCACCCTGCGCGGTACCACGCTCGACACCGCCAGCGCCGGACGGTTGAGCGAGTTGGCAGGCCGCGTCGAAGGCGTAGTGGCGATCCGCAACGAGGTCCGGGAAAGCACCGATGTCTCCGAACGGCTTAACCCCGCAGTGGACCGTTTCAGGGCGCGTATGGAGCAAGCCGTGGCTTTCCTGCCGCTGGCCTTGGTGGCGCTTGGGGTCTTTGCCCTGATCGTGGTGGGCGGGCTGGCACTGGCGCGACTGCGCAACCCATGGGAGCGGCTCGCCCCCAATGCCTTCATCGCCGATATCTACCGTCAGATTATCCGGTTGGCCTTTATTATTGTCGCCTTGGTCGTGGCGCTGGATATCCTTGGGGCCACCGCGCTGCTGTCGGGCATCCTTGGCGCGGCGGGGATCGTCGGCCTCGCCATCGGTTTCGCGGTGCGCGACACGGTCGAGAATTTCATCGCCTCCATCATGCTGTCGATCCGCCAGCCGTTCCGCCCCAATGACACGGTCGAGATTGACGGTGACACCGGCAAGGTGATCCGCCTGACCAGCCGCGCCACGATCTTGCTCAGCTATGACGGCAACCATCTGCGCATTCCCAATGCCACCGTCTTTAAAAGCCGGATCATTAACTACTCGCGCAACGCCGAGCGGCGGTTCACCTTTACCCTTTCGGTGGCCAGCGACGCCGATCTGGCCCGCGCCCGAGACTTGGCGCTGGAGGTGTTGAATGGGCTTCCCTTTGTCCTGCCCAGCCCCGAAGCCGCCGCTTGGGTGGAGGAGGTCGCCGATCACTGGATCAACATGCAATTCGCCGGTTGGATCAATCAAGAGACCACCGATCTGGTCGCGGCGCGCAGCGAAGCGATTCGCCTGACGCTGGCCGCCTTTGACGCGGCGCGCCTCACCGCACAGCCTCCCGCCTATCGGCTGATCACCCAAAGCGAATCGTCCCCCACCGCGCAGCACGATTCGCCCCAAACGCCGAGCGCGCCCGCGAATCCCGCCGCCGCACAGCCAGTTGCCCCCCAAACCGAGCGTGAGCTGACCCGCATCGTCGCGCAGGAACGCGCCGAATTGCCCAGCAAAGACCTGCTCTCCGTTGATGCCGCCGAAGAATAGGCTAATTTATCAAAAACGGGTCTTGCACCCCGGGCCAGAGAACTCTAATTAGCGCCCTGTGTTGGGATGTAGCCAAGTGGTAAGGCAACTGTTTTTGGTACAGTGTACCGTAGGTTCGAATCCTACCATCCCAGCCAACACACATGAAAAAGCGCATAGTTCCCAATGGGATAGCCGTTGATCAAGCGGCCACCCTCCCATCTCCACTTCGCGGTGGTTCACAAACTGGTTCACATCGGCCGGGATGCAGGCCAAGTGACTCGCGAAGGAAGTGGGGACTTCATCTCGTTCGCAGAAACGGGGTCTTCTACTTTCGGAGACGCTGGACGACGCCATTGCGAAAAAATGGCGCCCCAGAATTTCTGTCTGTCTCTCTTCGAACAAATATCCTCTCTGAAGCGGTAAAGCGGTCGGCCGACCTGCTTACCGCCGTGGAAGCAGGAGAACGAAACATGCTGATCGAACTTCAGGAGTCGCCAGTAAACTCGGGACGCATCCAGGAGATGCTGAAAGAGCTTGTGCGTCAGGCCTTTGTTCGAATGATTGCCAGACAGGAAAGCGATCTTTCTATCGGCAACTCGGACCCCCACGTCAGCCAAATTATTGCAGAAAGTGATCGTATCCGAGCTGCCCAGAAAGCAAGGGACTGGTCTGTCGCAATGCCCTTCGCAGGTGAAATTGCACGTAAAAATGGTATGGATCTTGATGACCTTGCCGCTCCGGCGGTGGCTCGGCAAGTGTTGGCACTCATCCGCCAACTTAACGATCTAAGCCTGAGTGTAGAGCAAAACTTTGAAGACCCGCTGAATGCAGGGCGAGAGATATTACTTGGCCATGGCATCACGCCGACCCGGGAAGCCCTCAAACCACCGATGCAGCTATCGGAAGCTATCGAAAAGGCCTGTTCGGAAGCACCCCGCGATGTTGAGACCAAAATTCGCGTTATCGGAAAGCTCGCGCTCGCCTTCTTCGGCGACATCCCCGCCTCAGCGATCGTGCTCGAGCAATCTTTCGAGTTTTTACACTTGGTCTGGATGTTGCCAAAAGCTTGGGGCAAGTCCCACGGACGGAACCGCCATGGGCAGGTAGGAAAAGAACTGTGCCCCCATAATGAAATTCTTCAGGCCAATACAAATGACGCCAAACTTATTTCGGAGATCACGAACCTCGACACGATGTCGATACCCGACAAGCGCCGCCGATTGGTTCAAGAACTGACTCCTCGGATCACAGATGGATACTTGTTTACTCAGCGCGACATGTTCAATCGTATACTCCGCGCGGCGCTTGGCAAGAAGCGCGTAGCTCGCGACCTTGACGATGAGGACCGCATCCTCCCTTCTCATGCGCAACTGAATAGTCGCATGCGGGCATGGCATAAGGCACAAAAGACCCCATGCGGTCTGCCGATGCGGGTGTCCCGTCCGAAACGCCGGATGTCCTGGTCGCTTGAACGCTTGTCAAAGTTACTGAGCTCACCAATTTATTTTGGCACCTCTTCACAATCGCAGCGTAGTCGCAAGGCGACAGCGAGCAGAAGATATATCACAAGAGATGCAATCTATTGGGTTCCCTTAATAATGATCACGATGGGAGTCCGACCGGAAGAAATTCTCCAAGCGACCGTGGCGGACGTAATTCGCCGCGATGGCATCCTTTGTCTTTTTGTAGGAGACGAGGAAGATTCGATGCTCAAGAATGAGCAGTCGCGGCGTGTTCTCCCCATTCCGCAGATCTTGCTCGAACTCGGTTTTAGAGAATGGATCGTGGCGCGAAAAAAGGCAGGTGAAACTTGGCTCTTTCCTGAAATTCAGCCGGACAAAAACCACGGCCGTAGGTCGCAAATTTTCGGTGATAGACTTCGTAATTTGCTTAAAACACTAAAGCTCCACTCGGAACGAGAAGACATCTATGCAATGCGCCGGACCCTTTCTTCTAAACTTATGCAACTTGGCATCGATACCGGCACCCGGCAAAAAATACTCGGCCACCTTGAAGGCACAACCATTGACCGCCATTACACAGACCACGGCCTTCTCGAACTGAAAGACATCCTCGACGCTCTCGACTACGGCATCATTGTCGGACGTGATCGCCGCTTTGATTTTCCAATTATTACGGGTAGCAGCGCGCTGCTCTTAACTGCCCTCGATGTTGAATTGGCGTTGACCGATCAGCGAGAGGTTTCCGCCGTCCTACTCCGCGATTCAGAAACGGACGAGATAATTTTCGAAGCAACAATCCCTGGCCAGAAAGCCCCATCGGAAACCCCCTGGGGTGAATGTGCCTCGCTTGATGCAGTGGAAGTCGCGACGCGGATCCTGTCGCTCAGTCGGCAGTATTCATTAACTATGCCAGCGAATGAAGAGGCAACGGCCGCGCTCGAGCATCTGCTGATTTTGGTCGATGACAAACCTTTTTATAATCAAGTGCGTCGCGAAGAACGCCGTGCGCACGGCGATCAGGCAAGGTTGGACAATAATCTTGAGCATGAGCCCATTTCGGAAGCGGATAACGCAGCCCTGCGAACTGCTTCTCTTGGTCGAGGCGACCTTGTAATCTGCTTGTTTCCTACGCGAAGCAGCGGTTCCGCGCCACGTCCGGGGCTGATTGTCGATACTCGCACACTTGCAGGGCAAACTTATCTCGACGTTGCATGGGGTGGGCCAATGAATGCTTCAGGGGTGGTGCCGCATGAACTTTCTTTGGTGCAGCCGAAAGAGATGATCGAGGCGCAAATCGACATTCCGACACGATTCAATCTGCGCCGTCGCATTCTTGTCCCTGAGAAATCCAAAGTTTACTTGCGTGGACGATTAGGTCACATCGGCGATAGTGCCTGTGCACGGCTCGGAGAATGCCTCCTCCATGCTGGGGATGTATCCCCGGTGCCAATCCAGGAAACCGGGCGCCCTGCGCGCGCTCTGACCATCGAACGACGCCGCACTAAATCTGTCCGGCCAGGACTAAGTCGTTAACCTTGTTCTCTTGAATTTCAAGATATTTGACAAAGTGAAACCTGCGGCCAAGTGCCCGCTGAATCTCGCGCATAATAAATCTCAGATTCGGCGAACCAAGGTCAGCCTTACCCGCGACGACCTGGTGACTAATTACGTCCCAATTGTAGTTATTACTTGGATCCAGTGGGGCTTTTGTCAGAAATAATTTCTGCGAGATTGAAAGCGCACCCACATCCTCCAGACAACGAAAGCGCACCCCGAGTTTGTCAAACTCGGTTTGACAAATAGTAAGGCAATCTTCAAATGACAAACAATGCACCGAAAATGAAGCATCGCGGACGCCCTCTAAGTTACCAGCCTGAATTGGTTTACGAGGTCGTCGAACTCCTTCTGGAAAACGGGACCCCACGAGCCAGCATCAATGCCTCTCTCGTAAAGGAAGAGCTTTGCCAGACATACGGCATTAAGGACACGATCCGCTTGGAGAGCCTAAAGCGGGTGGTGGACGATGCGGTTTCAGAGCTTCAACAAGATCAGGATCGCGCATTGCTTTCCACGTTGCCCGAAACTGTCACCGCATCAATAGATCACTTCATGAAGGGAGCGCGCGATGCCTTTGCGATATTGGTCGCGGAGCAGAACGCGAAATGTCAGGCCGAAGCGAAGACGCGATGCGCAGAACTGCAATTCGATAAGCGATCGGCGCAACGGCACATTTCAGAACTTGAAGCGGAAATAAACCAGCTCGAGAAAGACAAACAGGAGCTTGTCGAGCAGAGGGATTGTAGCATTGCTGATGCTGCATACCTTCGAAATCAATTAAGTGAAATTAAGGAAGAGGTTACCCGGCTTCGCGGCGCAAACGATTTCGCGCAGCAGTTTATGGGTCAGTATAAGCAGTATGGCGGCAGCGTCGAAAACCAGACAGACGTAGTCGGCCGCGGCCACGCAACAAGAAGAGAAGCAGTGTCTAACAAACTTGAATAATTGTGACGTTCAAAACAACGATTAGGCTGTTAATCAATTGGTCGTAGGTTCAATTCCTATTGCCGGGGCCAATCAAATTCCCTCAAGTCAATGTTTTGAAGTATCTTATATTGGTAACTTATGAGGTGTCCACCAACCCTATCCGTTGCTCGAGGGTTCTGTGAACTTTTCACAGTGCGAACTCTCTCTCACCGCATATCATCATCTAAATTTCTAAGCATTTTGCTCGCCAATGATCTATCGTCGGTGCCGACTCTATCATCTGCGGCTATCCTCATCAGTCTGTCTTGAACCAGTGAATGACCCCCGAAGAAGGTATCGAGGGTATTTATTCTAAGCTTATACTGGACACCGTGTGCCGAAGAATCGCTCCAACTCATCATCTTTTGCAAGACGTTCAGTAAGCCAGGGTCAGTCGTTGTTTGGTCAGCTATCCAGTTTCGCGCTCCTTCCGTATCACCTGTTTGCTGCCACGTAATCATTAGCGACAAGAATTGGGGAACTTCCATCAATTCTTCGGGTGGTAGCCCAGTTAGTCGGTTAAGAAAGATATCCCTAACCAGCTCAAACTCTTCGGTGCTGAGGAGCCGAGCATCTTCTGGTTCCGCTCTATGCCCAAAAACGCCATGTTCAAAGATTGCTTCTCTGACAATTCCTGCAAGCCAAGCTAACGATTTCGCTTCGGTGAACAGTGTTTGGAGCGTGTTTTTCCGCTGTTCGGGGTCCTTCATATTAACTATTAGCCCAAATACCTCTTGACGGTTTCCCCTTAGGAACTGTGGGTATCCAGAATATGTTTTTGCAACAGGGGCAAGATCGTCGATGGCTTCTCCGAGCACGGAAAAAAGGCCATGAATTTGGGATACCCCGATACGTCCACTGACCCCCAAGATCCGGTCTAAGAGAACTTCTGCAAGTCTACCTCCTTGCGGGCGCTTGCTACCAACCAGCTGGCGAAAGCGCGCCAAGGCAATTTCTGGCTTCTCGGCGCAAGCGCTTAAAAATTGGTCCAATACGAAATCGCTGATACTCCCAGATGGGCTGGAAAATGAGAAGTAGAGGCTGTAGTGATTTGGGCTGGCGAGGCGCTTTGATGCCGAAAATGAACGTAGCTGATCGCTTTCCGAAAGATCAAATACTTTGAACTCCTCACCGTCCTGATTCAGCGAGGCTAAATCAAGCCCGGGTAGGTGTTCCCGCAATGCATATATGAATTGGTCTCGCTCGGAGCCCTCTGCATCGATGGCCACCAGAAGGGAAGCTCCTAAGCGCTCATGGGCGCCGGGCAAAACGTAGCCCCAATCTCCAATCGCAGACAGGTTCGATACGTATTCTTCTATCCAGTTAAAGAGAGCGTTGTTCTTGATGCGCACCATTTCCAAGAAGACCATGTCGCCAGGATCTACACGACCCTTCACAGGTAAAAAGTTTAACCGTAGCGAGTTCATAAGCCTAATAACATCGCGAGGCGTTTCGATAAATTCACCGCACCATTGTTGCAGAGATCGTTCCAACCGATCCGCAGTATCTGAGTTCAGATCCTCGGTATCAAAAAGTTGAGAAATATCGGCTCTTAGCCAGTTTTGGGAGTGGGTAAATCTCCCGGTTTTTATTACCGCCATCCCGAAAACGGCCAATCTTCCCGATAACAACGAACTTAAAGGACAGGAAAATGACCACCGTTTGCAATACAATGCTCGATATTATCCGCGCCGGTAAAGATCATGAAGACCCCACCGTGAATCAATATGCTACCAATCTGGAGCGCATGTTTAACAAACGCGGATACAAGCACCGCCATCTTGATACGCTTGAAGGATCTTTGGAAGCATACATGGGGGTCGCACCAAAATATAGAAAAGGAAATGCAGCTCTCAATTCGAAAATTAAGAGCTGGGGCATCTCGCCAGCGACGTATAGGCAATATCAAACAGACGGACGCCGTATGATCGAGTTCTTTTCTGGCGAGCTACAAAAGCGCAATGAGCGTCGAAAAATGCAAGATGGCTTCACGCGATTGCTGCAGGTTCTGCCCGATCTTGTCGACGCAAATTTGCTTAAGGCTTCACAAACCCGCAACTTACCCCGCCTGATAGATTTTGCACGGGCTCGGGGGTATGATATGGATGATATGGTCCGTGACCGGGTCATTGATCTGCGCGAAGATTGTGTGAGCTCGGATGTATGGGGTCGAGTTAAGCTGGCTGCCGGCGTTCTTGACTATCTCCGTCAGTTTCCGACCTGCCTGCCGCTTTTGCCACCGGAAGAAATTGGATCACTTGCCGGTGTTCTGCGTATCGAAACAAATATTCCAAGCTTTCTGCATGAGGAAGCACAAATATGGGTGCAGAACGCGACCGTGGTCTACCACCACGACATGTTGACCTTGGAAGCGAGGGACGCAACTGCCCAGCAGTATTCCGAAAGCAGCAAGGGTGTATATACCGCTGCCTTACGCGCTTATATTCGCGAAATCGCGACCGACAGCGATCTGGAAACTGTTAACGGTCTGACGTCGTTGTTTAGTCTCGACTCGATCGAAAAGACGCTTGTCCGTCTGTGCAAGAAAACAGGTGGCTCTGGAGGGTTGGCCCCGCGAACTCTGTTTTCCTATGCCATCTGTCTGAAGCTTATTCTTTCGTCGCGTGGCCTCGAAGACGAGTCCGCGAAGGTTGAAAAGCTCGTTAAATCGCTGCCAGTGCTCATCGAGGGGCAAGCCGCCAGCAAGATCATGTCTCCGAAAGTAGAAGAATTTTGCAGGAACCTCCTGAATAGCCCTATCGCCATCCAGACCTTCGAAAGTCAACATTTCAGCTATGCCGAAAAAGCGGTTGCGGCAATTGAGATGGCGAAAATTGAAGGAATTGATCTTCTGACCTACAGTCGGTCTCCCGAAACGCAGCCACTTTCAAGGGACCAGCTGCGTCTTGCGGCGAGCCTTCTTCGCCAAGCCAGGATGTATGGTGTTTGTGCCGCCTTTGCCGCGATTGAACTCGAAGGCGCACCATTTCGCAAATCCAATGTTATCGGTGACCTTAAGTTCGCGGGGCATCCGCAAACTTTCTTCGATCACCAAGCCGACAAGCAACGTCCTCGTATTGAAATTTCTATGCCGAATGAACTGTTGAAAAACGGCGATGCCATGACGAGGCGAAACCAATATTTGCCACGCTTCATCTTTGAAAAAAGTGGGCTTGGTAGCGATGCGTATCGTATTCTATCATTCTTTCTGGCTCGCATTCGTCCTCTCTTCGGCGGTGCCGACCACTCAGATCACTTGTTTCCGAAGATTGAACCAGAGCCTGGGGCTCTTGTCATCTCTACATTCGACGGATGGCTTGCAGAATGCTCTGACAAGATTGGGCTTTTCCTTCTACCGCATAACTTTAGGCATGGGCTCTGCACCATCGAGATCTTTTACGATCCCACTTGCTACGCAGCTCTCGAGACCCTCACTGGAGACACCGAAAAAACGCTGCGCCAGCACTACGCCTTCATCGATAGAGAGCGGCAGAGCCGGTCATTGCAGGAACAAAGATACGAACGTCGTGCACAGCGAGCAACGCTCTCGGTTAAAGTCACGAAGGCCGATATATGAATATTCAAGATATTCTGGCGCGCCCCGTGTGGAAACGCCTCGTCCTGCTTCCCGGGTTCGCAGAGTTGTCCGCGACTTCGATTGCAACTGCTGACACCTTTTTTGACTTCATTGTCCAGCGCAACCTTCCATCACCATCTGTTGGCGACATCCACAACTGGCTTGGAGACTGCACCAGTTTCGAGAGAACGCTTCGCATCGATCAGCTACAAGAGGTTTTTGCAGTCTGTCAGCCTGCTTTTCTGCCCGTAATACGTGAAACGCGCCTGTTTCTGGTGCCTGTGCCAAAACCGATAGCGAAAAGCACGACCAGCGTAGGCGGTCCGACCAAAAGCCAAGGGCTTCGCCCTATTTACGAAGCTCTCGATTGGGACCCTATAGCGCCACCGCTGCGGCGTCCTCCAAAGCAACGGCATTTGTCCATCCCGCCTGTTGAGCTTCCTGAGGCTTACAAGAGCGCCTTGCGCCGTGCTGCAGATGGTCTGCCTGCCCAGGAAGCTGAAATGCAGGTGCCTGCCCGGAGTATCGTGGAGCGAATGAGGGAGAAACTATGCCAATATGCATGGTTTACCGGCCATTTGGGGATTGATTCCGAGCTCAGCTTGGCGGGGATAGACGGCTATCTCGCCGATCTAAAACAACGCCTTTCCCGAAGGCCACACGGGTTGCGCTGGGCGACCCTTCGCGGTTCAGCGGAGGCGCTCCTGGTGTTCGCGAGGTATAGTGGCGTAGCGCCGGAAGTTATCCAGCATCTCAAAAACTATTATCGCGAGTTTGAAGATAAAGAGAACGGACAGAAAGCTCTGAAGTTCTTTGCACTGGCTCGAACTGGCAATTCGACTGATCGAATCCTTGATATGGCAGATACTTTACTCGCTGGTGTAGCTGCCGAGGAGCGCCCTAAAAAACGACATCAAATGCGCAACGCAGCAACAATTCTCGCGGTCTTCGCAAACGCACCGCTCCGCAATGCCTCGGCGCAGCTTGTCTTTGGTGAGACCCTATTTTGGGAACGGGATGAATGGGTAATCAAGACACAGATACAAAAGACCCATGCCCGCCGCCCCGAGGTGTTCAAGTTCCCCATCCATAACGAAGCTGGCAAGTTCATTGATGCGCTTGTCCTGAATGATGCATCCGCCGCCCTGCTTCCCACGCTGAGGGAGAAACTGCTGCGGGAAAAGCGACAACTCTTCGTTCTATTTAACGGCTACCCCGCAGCGGCGAGCCACATTCCGCGGATATTTCAGACGCTCACAGGCAACAGCTTCACTACGCTTCGTGTCATGAACTATACAGATGCAAATATTCACCACGGCATCGAAGGAACAAGCCTTGCAATGCCGTCGGCCCATCATTCAACCGTTAAGACATTGAATAAACACTACAAAGACGATGTGGTTTTGGCGTTCCATTGTGAAAAACTTCGCAGACGGCGGCTTCAACGGATCGAGAATGACCGAAAGGATTACGGAGACCTGAAATCAGCTCTCGAAAGTTTGACCGTTAGCAACACAAAGCTATGATGCTCAATCCCACTTGTTTTTTGGCCCTCGAGAATAAAGCGCGCACTCCCATTGGAAAATGAAACTTACGAAACTTCCACTCCAAAACGAATTGTTGTCTGCGCATTCTTCTCCTTGTCGTATCTTGTCGACCAATTTACTGATTACTAAAAACTGATTGGCCGTCGCTACGACATCACAAACCACCTTCCCACTTTCCATATTCCACATGCGGATGGGCACGGGCTACGAATTAAGAAGCTCGACAAGGCGTCTGGCCTGCCCGGAGTTAAATCATTCTACGCCGCGGCGCACGATTACTGGGAAGCTGCAGAGCAGCCATCAGCCCGGCTTTGGAAAAGCGAAAGAGTTTTTCGGAGACACTCCGCCAAACTGCGATCCGCGCAAAACATGCCTTGTGGGCGTGTTTTTGCATGAACATCTGTTGGGCATTGCCGATTTTCTATTTGATTTCCTGAACTTGTGACGCTTATGTCGGGCTTATGATACTTGCCCCGTGGACGCGAAATCAGGGCTTTGGACAGATCATTCTATCACATTTGGAAGAACTCGCAAAAACAGGCGGAGCTAAAAATCTGTATCTCGGAGTTATGAACATCAGTCCATAAGGACGGGCATTCTGGGAGCGGAAAGGCTTTGTTACAACCAGCCTAAGTGGAATGAGCATCGTTGGAACGTAAGCGTCCGGCCTGACTGCCCTACGGTGTGGTTATCCATTGCAGCAGATCATCGACACGGTTGATCTTGTAGTCTGGAATGCGGGCAAGGGTATCGGCCAGCCATGCCTGCGGATCGATACCGTTCAGCTTGGCGGTTTCGATCAGGGTGTAGGCGATTGCGGCGGCCTTGCCGGCATTTGATGATCCTACAAACAGATAGTATTTGCGACGGATCGCATCGCCCGTTCGGCGGTGTTGTTGTCCAGCTCCAGGCACCAGCGCTATTTTGCCTTTGTTTGCGACAATCTATCATAAGAGGCTGAAAAGGGGCTCGACGCGATCCTTTCGCGCATCGGTAAATGGATGAAAACCGAGACATCACATGGCTGTCTTTTTCATGCTGCCGTGGCCGCCGAGCCCGGCAGTCTGCCCCTTCGCGCACTCCTTGAACGCCACAAGGCCGACGTCGCGTTTCGGGCCGCAGCAGCGACCGGGCTGGGTGGTTCTGACACCGCCCTTTTGTGATCATCAAGGGCCTCACACAGACATGGCCATTGCGCGGCGAGGCCGAGGTCGAACCAGCTAAGCGGATGGGTCATGGGTTGCGGTCGCAAAAGTGTTGACGCCATAACGAATATCCTTCGTGGGTCACGACGGCATCCGGCCCATACCGGACTCTCGACGCCCTTATTTGATGCTGCGGTTGCAGCACGCAAAGCGGACATTGCCGCACAAGCGTAGCATTTCCGCACGCTTGATGACTGCAACGCGGGACGTAGGCGACATTGATGTCGCTTTGTGGAGCGTCCGCTTTTACTCGACCGGTGTTCCAAATGCCGCGATTGCAACGCCTAACAGTGCCACACCGCCAAAGAGGGTTGCTTTCGCAAGGTGATTGCCTCGCCATGCACGGATAGCCGCGATGCCGGCCTGTAGAGCATAATAAAGCGCGAAAGCCCGCGAGGCATAGCTGATTATCTCGAAGATATTTGCGGTCCATGTCAGCAAGACCCCAATGCCAACCAGTAGCGCATACGCCACACGCTCCTTAATCGCACCTTTGGAAACCTCGGTAATCAGGCCACCCGACCCGCTGGTGTCCGCAATTGCTGCGCTGAATTGGGCGCTAAGCGCAGCGATAACCAGCAATAGCGGCAAAATCGGTGCGACAATCTGCATCAAATCAATAATCGCCGTCTCGTCTAAAGACAGAGGATCACTTTCGAACGCATAGGTCAGAAGCACAATGTAGATGCAGTAAATGACTGTAGATATCCACTGTGCCAACTGCATCGACTGGATACGCATTCGCGCATCGTAGGTCGATCCAAGGTAGCGTGACGTTTCGAAACCTTGAACAGTTACGATCAAACCCGCCATCAGTGTAAGGCTCGCCCATCCGGTGACCCGCGGCGCATCGAACTGCAATGCACCTCGGCCTGTGGCCTCGCCAAAATGCACCATAAGGCCGAGCAAAAGACCCGCGATGATCATCAGTTTCAGACACACTGAAACCTGCTCCATGCGTTCAAGCGCTGAAAAGCCTCGGGTCAATCCTGTGAAGAGGATCAATGTGAAGACCGCCGTGGTCAGTAATTTCGCGTGAAACTGGTCGTCAAGCTCCGTCAGGCTCACTCCAAATGCACCAAACAGGTTGAGGTAGTAGGCAACAGACACAATGAACGCGAACGCAAGCACGATGGACGCCATGGTTTCAAGTCCGTCGGTCAATCGTGATGCGGCAGGTCTCGTTTCAATGTCGGCAATATTAAACCGGATCGCGCTTCCAAATAGATAGGCCACCATACACAGGCCAACCATGACCAGCGGTGCATACCCCCCGTAACTAACATCAAGGATTGGCCCAAGAACCAGAAAACCGCTGCCGATAATCGAAGCCAAAGGCGTTATTGTCGCGCGCCAGACAATAGAATTGGCAACACGGGGCCAAATCAATATCGCCCCAGCGAGCGTGACTGTTGCGAGGATGGCAGCGTTCAGCATGGGCCGACAAAAGCAGATAGGATGGAGCGGAGCAACAACAGTAATGTCCTGAAAAGTTGACATTCATGCATCATGCAGCATCAGTGGATAAGGGCTCACAGCTGACCTTCGCCACAGCTGCAAATAGAGGATCAGACGTTATAGGGGTTTTAGGTTCGTAGTGCAGACTTTGCAGGCGTTGCCAATTTTCTTAATTTCTGAAAGAGCGAGCCTACCGCAAACTGAAAGTTCTTGCTCTGTCTCATCTTGGTTCATTTGGTCCTGCCGTCGCGAAAAGTTCGCCTGTCGAAGCCCTTCGAGCGGGCCTTGGTGCATTCGTCGGGCTTGCTTTGGCTGGAGCCTTTGTTCTCGCACCAAGGATTGATTTGACGCTTGGCTTATATTTGGTCGCGCCGTTCGGAGCGAGTTCGGTTCTTCTTTTTGCCGTTCCGAACAGCCCGCTGGCTCAACCGTGGTCGGCGATTATCGGCAACGTTACCGCCTCCTTGGTCGGTGTTGCGGTATGTCTGGTCGTGCAGGACCCCGTTCTACGTATTGCTTTAGCTGTGGGCTTGGCAATTACCGTGACTATACTGTGTCGTGCGTTACACCCACCGGCTGGTGCCGTCGCGATGACAGTAGCAATGAGCCCTGACGCGGTGCAGGAGTTAGGGTTTTATTTTGCCCTTATGCCGATTGGGATCGGCACGGTCGTTTTGGTCCTTATTGCCATGGTATACGGACGCATGACAGGGCGACACTATCCATTCCGCCAGTTCGATGATCCTAACCGTTATGGGACGCAAGACCTTGAGCCAATGAAGCGTCTTGGATTAACTGAGGCAGAACTGTCCGACATTTTGGGCCGCTATAAACAATCTTTCAATCTTGGAGTCGAGGATCTGGCGCGCTTGCTTGGTGCTGCGGAAATGCAGGTGGCAGCCCAAAGGTCGGGGCCAACGGTCGCCGCTGATATCATGTCGCACAATCTGATTACGGTTCAGCCGGAAACGCCTTTAACAGAGATAGCAGATTTGTTCCGGCGTTACCGGTTTACAGCATTGCCGGTCGTAGGGGGTGCAGACCGATTTCTGGGGGTTATCTTTCAAATACATCTCATCGACCGGGCTCGTGAGGATAGTTTGCGCCTCAAGCGCGGCTTCGGGAAGGCATTACACCGACTGCTTGACCGCCGCCGTGAAATACCTGTGCAAGCAACTGATATCATGAGCGTCGGCGGACCACGTGCAACCGCAGACACCCCCTTGTCGGCGCTGCTTCCCCAGATGGCTGACGGAGCTGTTGACGCCGTCCCCGTCTTAGAGCGCGGTCAACTAATAGGGATCGTCACACGCACGGATCTGATCAGCGCGTTGGCGCGGAAAAGTCTGGATAAATAATCTATAGAATTACGAAATTCTCGCATGAGTTATGAAATGCATTAACCAAGTAGATTTTCGCACGCCTCCCGAAAAAAAACGTTGGAGAGCTCACAAATTCTTCGTTTGGCGCTTCAATAAACCCTGTTTAATATCCAAGGCGCTTTTGATCATCGTCGCCTCTCACCACGGTAACAGACTTTAGCTGCGCTGTCGAAAAGCGGCAAAGTGGGCTCGTTCCTGCCATTCTCCGCAACGCGGCATCTGCGGTTTCAGCCGTCACTGGCGACGTCGCTCACGGCCCAAACCGGACTTTCATGCATTGTGCGGCCAAAGGCCGGAATGAGCCCAAATTGTCCGCGTGAGGGGCAGACTTTTTCGCAGGTGCGGCATCAGCAGGACCAGCAAGAACGGCCCGGAGCTGACGTTCGTTGCCAGCGCAGCCAACGACCAGTGCTCAGCCTTCTCTTTCTATTCAATCATTCGGTATTTGACAGTTTCATCTGTGACTACGCTTGTCGATGTAAGGCTCTGCTCCGCTCACACGACTGAGATTTGGAAGAAGCTCAAATTTCCATGCGACTGAAAGGAAATGGCTTCTGTGTCGCCGAAGGGGTTTTGCGCATAGCGAAGTGCATTTGCGCTAAGCGGAGCGATTTCCGCACCAAAGAAACAGAATTATTAAGCCGACCAGATTGCGACCACATTGAACAGGCGTCGTATCCGCCAACCGCAAATCGCGTTCAGTTACAGCCTGATCAAGTGCCGTAGACGATGTTCTGAAACGCCTAACCGTCACGATACCTGCAGCCGAGCGAGATTGACAGGTTCGCGAAAACTGGTAACGATCCCTGATGTCGTCTGCTCTGAGGATCGCTATCGGGACGTTCGGGCGGGTCGCTCTCCTTGATATGGACCGTCCCCTCGTCAAGCATGCCCATGCGCAATGCCACGTGCTGCTGAAGGTCGAGGGTGCCGATACCGAGTTTGATGTGGGCGGGCGGTGCGTGGCGCTAACCGATGAAAGCGCCGTGCTCATCAACGCTTGGGAGCACCACAGCTACGTGCACCGCGCAGGCCAGCCGCCGACGATCATCCTCGCGCTTTACATTGAACCGATTTGGCTGCGTGCGTTTCGCGACAATTGGGAAGCGAGTGCGGGACCGGGTTTTTTCCCACATCCGGGCGGTGCCATCACCCCGCAGATCCGCCGTCAGGTCGGCGAGACCGCCGAGGCGATGGTGCAGGACCCAGGCGGCGCCGCAGCACATGAACGTCTTATCGGGCAGCTAATGGTTGCGATCATCGAGCGGCTGGCGCTTTGGCGCGAGGTGCAGCCGTCGCTCCGGGCGCGGGCCACAGCAATGCGCGCGCCCGACCGGCGGATCGCGCGGGCTCAGGCCTTGATGCGAGCGGACCCGGCTCGCATTCCTTCGATGGAGTGGTTGGCACGCGAAAGCGGCGTGTCCCGCGCGCATTTCTTCCGGTTGTTTGAGGCCGAGACCGGCATTTCTCCGCGTGTCTATCTGAACACCCAGCGAGTGGAGCGCGCGGTGCAGGCAGTCGCAAACGACACCCGCAGCTTCACCGACATCTCTGTCGATTTGGGCTTCTCAGTGCCGGCGCATTTCTCGCGCTTCTTCCACGACCATGCTGGCTCCTCGCCGAGCACCTTCCGCGATGTCTCGGCGCTTCGCGACAGCGGCTGACCCCTGTTTTTGAGACTCCTCGGTAAGGTCCGAGACCTGGGGGGATCGC
Source organism: Sulfitobacter sp. D7 (assembly GCF_003611275.1). Taxonomy (NCBI): domain Bacteria; kingdom Pseudomonadati; phylum Pseudomonadota; class Alphaproteobacteria; order Rhodobacterales; family Roseobacteraceae; genus Sulfitobacter; species Sulfitobacter sp. D7. Next base: position 764,419 of record NZ_CP020694.1, on the reverse strand, counting down.
AGGGCCTGCGGATGCGCGCCTAACGTTCTTTCCCAAGGGCTTGCCCATGCCAAGCCGGGAGGAGACATGAAAGATACCGTTACAGAACTACTCGTCGGCCGCTCGGTCGCACGCGTCGAGGATCCGGCACTCCTGTCGGGGCACGGGCGTTACATCGACGATCTGCCGGTGGCACCCGGAACGCTGGCGTTGGCCTTCGTGCGGTCGCCGCACGGACACGCCGACATCCGGTCGATCGACACCGCCGAGGCGGCCCGCGCGCCCGGCGTCGTCGCCGTCATCACCGGACAGGACGTCGCCGCACGCACCCGGTCGATGACCGTAGGCGTGAAGGCCGATGTCGAATGCTGGCCGATGGCGGTGGATCGCGTGCGCTATGTCGGCGAACCGCTGGTCATGGTCGTGGCAACCGACCGCTACTTGGCCGAGGATGCCGCAGATCTGGTCGCGGTTGACTATGGCCCGCTCGGCGCAGTGGTCGATCCCGTCGCGGCGCTCTCGGACGATGCGCCGGTGCTTCATTCCAGCCTCGGCGGAAACCTCATTAACGAAAGGCGCTTCCGCTACGGCGATCCCGAAGCGGCGTTCGAGGCTGCCTCGAGCCGGATTGGCATCGACGTTACCTATCCGCGCAGCGCCTGCACCCCCATCGAAACCTACGGCGTGATCGCCAGCTACGAGCCGGGCGAGGATGCCTATGACGTCACCGCGAATTTCCAGGGCCCTTTCTCAATCCACGCGGTGGTGGCCCGGTCGCTGAACGTGCCGGGCAACCGGCTGCGGCTGCGCACACCGCCCGATTCCGGTGGCTCGTTCGGGATCAAGCAGGGCGTCTTTCCCTACATGATTCTCGCAGGCATCGCCGCGCGCATCGCGGGCGCGCCGGTCAAGTGGATCGAGGACCGGCTGGAGCATCTGTCTGCCAGCGTTTCTGCGACCAATCGGCAGACCCGGATTGAAGCGGCGGTTGAGGCGGATGGCCGGATCACCGCACTTGATTGGGATCAGATCGAGGATTGCGGTGCCCATCTGCGCGCGCCGGAGCCTGCTACGCTCTACCGGATGCACGGCAACATGACCGGTGCCTACGACATCCAGAATCTGGCGATCCGCAATCGTGTCGTGCTTACGAACAAGACGCCAACGGGCCTTAACCGCGGCTTTGGCGGCCCACAAATCTATTTCGCGCTGGAGCGGCTGATGGATGCCATCGCCCGGCAGCTTGGGCTGGACCGGCTGGAGGTCATCCGCCGCAACCTCATCCCTGCCGGGGCGTTTCCCTACCGCACGGCAAGCGGTGCGCTCTACGACTCGGGCGATTACGCCACGGTGCTGGACCGCGCGGTCGCCGAAGGCGGTCTGGCCGAGCTTTACGCCCGCCGCGACAAGGCCCGCGCCGAAGGCCGACGGTATGGCATCGGCTTTGCCTGCGTTGTTGAGCCTTCGGTGTCGAATATGGGCTACATCACCACCGTCCTGACCCCTGAAGAGCGTGCCAAAGCGGGGCCCAAGAATGGCGCGCAGGCAACCGCAACCATCGCAATCGACCCGCTCGGCTCGGTTACGGTTAAGGTCGCCTCGGTCCCGCAGGGTCAAGGCCACCGGACCGTGCTGGCGCAGGTCGTGGCCGACAAGTTCGGCCTGCCGATGGAGGCGGTGCGCGTTCTGGCCGATGTGGACACAATGCGCGATGCCTGGTCCATCGCCTCGGGCAACTACGCCTCGCGCTTTGCCCCGGCGGTCGCTGGTGCGACCGAGATCGCAGCAACGCGGCTGCGCGAAAAGCTGGCAAAGGTCGCGGCCACGCAGCTGAACATTGCGCTCGAGGACGTGTCCTTCGAGGCGGGCCGCATACAAGCCAGGGACAATCCTGACAACAGCCTGTCCTTCGCGCGGGTCGCCGCCACGGCGCACTGGTCGCCAGGCACCCTGCCGGACGGCGTGGATCAGACCCTGCGCGAGACGGTCTATTGGAGCCCGCCCGAACTGGAGGCCCCGACATCCGAGGACGGGATTAACTCCTCGCTCTGTCACGGATTCATCTTCGATTTCTGCGGGGTCGAGATCGACCACGAGACCGCCGAGCCCAAGATCGACCGATATGTGACTATGCACGATTGCGGGCGCATCCTGCATCCCGCCATGGTGGAAGGACAGGTGCGCGGGGGCTTTGCTCAGGCGGTCGGCGCGGCGTTCCTTGAGGAATATGCCTACGGTGCGGACGGATCATTCCAGTCTGGCACGCTGGCCGATTACCTCTTGCCCACGGTGATCGAGGTGCCCGAACCAGTCATCCTGCATCACGAGACGCCGTCGCCCTTCACTCCGCTCGGTGCCAAGGGCGTGGGCGAAGGCAACTGTATGTCGACACCCGTCTGCATCGCCAATGCCGTGGCCGACGCGCTGGCCCCCGAAGGCGATGCACCAGATATCGTCCTCCCAGTGACCGCGTCCAAGCTCGCGGCGTGTATCTTCGGCGACGAGCCCAGCCCGAAAAGCCCGGTGCCCGAGACGAAGGCCGAGGCCACGGTGGGTGGGCGCAAGCTCACGGGCGAAGGCCGCGCCGTGGTGCAGGCCAGCCGCACCGATGTCTGGCAGATGCTGCTGGATCCCGCGACGCTCGATGCAATTATTCCCGGCTCGCACGGCGTGCAGAAGGTCGGCGAGACACGCTTCAAAGCGGATGTGACGCTGGGCGTCGGGCCGGTCCGGGGCCGCTACAAGGCCGATATTGAATTGTCGGACCTCGACCCGCCCAACGCCGTGACACTGTCGGGCCAAGTTGTCGGCGCGCTTGGCACCGGTGGCGGACATGGCCGCATCACACTGACCGACACCGACGACGGCACTGAGATCGCCTACCGCTACGAGGCCGAGATCGGCGGCAAGGTCGCCTCGGTCGGCGGGCGGCTTCTGGACGGCGCGGCCAAGGTCGTGATCGGCGAGTTCTTCCGCGCGCTGGCCCGCCATTGCGGCGGCGCGGGCACCGGGCCTTTGGCGCGGCTCATGGGCCTTTTCCACCGCATAACGAAAGGAGGCCGGTCATGAAGCCCGCCCCATTCGACTATGTCGCCGCCACGGAGATGGGCGAAGCGCTGGAAGCACTGCATCAGGGTGGCACCGAGGCCCGGGTCATCGCGGGCGGCCAGTCGCTGATGCCGATGCTGAACATGCGCCTCGCGCGCCCTGCCACACTCGTTGACATCACTCGCATCCCGGAGCTGTCACGGATCGAGGCCAAGGGCGATAACGTCACCATCGGGGCCGCCGTGCGCCAGAGCACGCTTGAACGCTGGCCGGATCTGGCGGATCGCTTGCCGCTGGTGCGCGCCGCGCTGCCATGGGTCGGACACACGCAACTGCGCAATCGCGGCACGGTTTGCGGTTCTGTCGCCCATGCCGATCCCAGCGCAGAGCTGCCGCTCTGCCTGATCGCGCTCGGCGGTTCCGTTATCCTGCGCCGCCGCCGCAAGACGCGTGCCGTCGCGGCGCGCGATTTCTTCCAGGGCATGATGTCCACCGACCTAACCCCCGGCGAGATGATCGCCTCGGTCACTTTCCCGGGCCGCCAGACAGGCACCGGATATGCCTTCCGCGAAGTGGCCCGCCGCCATGGTGATTTCGCCATCGTCGCCTGCGCCGCCATCGCCCGACCCGATGGCACCGCCACGCTGAGCGTGGGCGGCGTCGCCGACACGCCCCGCACGCTCGATCTGCCCGCAGACGCGCAAGGACTCGATGACCGGTTGAACGAGTTCGCCTGGCATTTGCAGGCCCGCGACGACCTGCATGCGACCGCCCGCTACCGCCGCGATCTGGTCCGGCAGCTCGGCCGCGCAACCTTGAAGGAGGCACTGTCATGCCGCGACTGACCCAAGACGAGACGCACCCGGTGCGCTTCACCCTGAACGGACGTCCCGTTTCGGCGCGTGTGTCGCCACGCACATTGCTGACGGATGTCCTCCGCCAAGAGATCGGCGCGACCGGCACCCATGTGGGCTGCGAGCACGGCGTCTGCGGTGCGTGCACGGTCCAAATCGACGGGGAGCCCGCGCGCGCCTGCTTGATGCTCGCTCATCAGGCCGAGGGCTGCGAGCTCCGCACAGTGGAGGGGCTTGCGACAGACGATGCGCTGAGCTCTCTGCAAGAAGCTTTTCGCGAACATTTTGCGCTGCAATGTGGCTTCTGCACCGCGGGCATCCTGATGACGCTCGATGCGCTGTTTTCGCGCCAACCGGACGCGGATGAAGGCGCGATCCGCGAGGCGCTCTCGGGACATCTGTGCCGCTGCACGGGTTACGTGCCCATCGTTCAGGCGGCGCTTGCCGCTCGCAACCGCATCAAGGGAGGACCAATCGATGCTTGACCTCGGAACCAGCTTTCTCGCGTCCGTGGAACGCGACCCCGACGCGATGGCCATCGCCGAAGGGGACCAGACAATCACTCATGCCGACTGGTATTGCCGGATCAGCGCGTTGGTGGACGGGCTTGGCCAGATCGGCCTGCGCAAGGGCGATACGCTCGTAACGGCAATGCAGAACCGGTGGGAGAATGCTTCGCTGCATTGGGCCTGCCAGCTTGCCGGGATCGTCATAACACCCGTGAACTGGCGTGTCACCGCCGATGAGCTGGACCACGCCCTGCGCGACAGCGCGACCCGCGTGCTGGTGCATGATGATGCCGCGTCCGATGCGGTAGCCGGATCGGTGCTGGCGCACGGCCTGACAGTCATACCTCTGGGCGGCGATCAGGGCCTCGCGGCGCTGCTGGCGGGACACGCGCCCGACGCCGTGCCACAAGCGGGGCCCGAGGATCTGTCGGTCATGCTCTATACATCCGGCACGACCTCGAAGCCAAAGGGCGTGCCGCGTCGCCACCGTGCCGAGCGCGCCGCCGCCATCGCCCATGTGGCTCAGAACATGTATCATCACGGCGAGCGCACGCTGGGCGTCATGCCGCTTTATCACACGATGGGCATCCGGTCGCTTCTGTCGGCCAGCGTGATCGGCGGTGCCTTCATCTGCCTGCCGCGCTTTGACGTGCCGGGCGCGCTGGACGCCATCGAGACGCATCGGGTCACCAACCTCTATCTGGTGCCGACGCTCTATCACGACATTGTCCACCACACCGCATTCACGCCGGACCGTGTTGCAAGCGTGCGCAAGCTGGGCTTTGCAGGCGCGTCGATGACCGATGGCCTGTTGCAGAAACTGGCGGAGGCTTTTCAGCCCGATCTTTTCGTGAACCATTACGGCTCGTCCGAGATCTACACCTTCTCCATCTGCCAGGACGCTGCGGCCAAACCCGGATCGGCGGGCCGCGCGGCGATCAACCAGCGTTTGCGCGTCGTGCCGCTCGGCGCGGCGGATGCCAGCGAGACCTGCGCGCCGGGAGAGGAAGGTGAAATCGTTGCCTGCATGCAGGGCGACGAGGCCTTCGAGGGTTATTGGAACCGCCCCGAGGCGGACTGCAAGGCGATCCGCGACGGCTGGTATTTCACCGGCGACTGCGGCCATTTCGACGACGACGGTGATCTATTCGTCACGGGCCGCGCCGACGACATGATCATCACCGGAGGCGAGAATGTCTCACCCGTCGAGGTAGAAAGCTGCCTCTCGCTGCACCCCGCTGTGGCCGAGGTTGCGGTGGTCGGCCTGCCGGATGCGCGCTGGGGCAAGGTCGTGACTGCCTTCGTCAAGCGCGCCGGCGATGTTACCGAAGACGATCTCGACGCCCATTGTCGCAACTCGGACCTGTCCAATTTCCGCCGTCCGCGCCGCTACGTTTTCGTTCGCGAAATCCCGAAATCCCCGGTCGGAAAGCTCCTCCGCCGTCTGCTCGTCGCAGGCGAATACGAGGCCGAGCCGACCGAGACCACACCCGCATGAACCCAAGGAAAGAAACTGACATGAAAGACGCTCACATGACCGAAACCCTTACCTTCACCGATCCGCGCCTCGCTGAGCTCGACGGCTTCCACGTGCAGCTCAATGCGAGCAATGAACGCGCCGACATCATCCTCGCGCGACCGCCCTACAACGTCATCTCGATGGGCGCACGCGATCAGCTGCGCCTTGTCTTCGAGGCTCTCGATGCCGATGATCGCGTGCGCATCATCGTGATCTCGGGCGAAGGCGAGCACTTCTCGTCGGGTGGCAATATCAAAGGATTCCTTGAGGCAAGCCCCGAGCATGTCTCGCATCTGGCTTGGAACATTGCCGCGCCTTCGCGCTGCACCAAGCCGGTGATCGCGGCCAATCGTGGCTACACGTTCGGCGTCGGCTTCGAGCTGTCGCTGGCCTGCGATTTCCGAATCGTGTCCGAGACCTGTCGTTACGCGCTGCCCGAACAGAAGCTGGGTCAGATCCCCGGCTCGGGCGGTTCTGCCCGGCTGCAGAAAATCGTCGGCGTCACCCGCACTAAGGACATCGTCATGCGATCCAAGCGCATCCCGGGCCAACAAGCACTCGATTGGGGTATCGCCACCGAATGCGTGCCCGACGGCGATCTCGAACAGGCGGTGACCGACCTGGTCACCGAGCTGCGCGAATTTTCACCGATGGCGCAGCGCACCGCGAAGAAGCTGCTGAACGACACCGACGATGCGCTTCTCAGCACCGCGATCGAGATGGAGGGGCTGAACTACAGTCGCCTGCGCCAATCTGAGGATTTCCGCGAGGGCGTCGAGGCCTTCCACGCCAAGCGCAAGCCCGCGTTCACCGGCCGCTGAGACGGCCAAGCAACCACATTTAAGGGAGGAGACCCAAGTGGAACAGACAGAACAATCGAACTGGATCGAAAAGGGTCCGGGCTTCGGCGCTGGCCTATCGGGCCTACGCGAGGCGCTGGGCATCAAGACAGCGAGCGCGGGACTGGTCGCGGCGATCTTCGGATGCTCGGGCCCGGCGCTGATCGTGATCGGGGCGGCCAACAATGGCGGGCTGACCGAGGGACAGACAGTAGCCTGGCTGTTGGCGATCTATGGCCTTGGCGGGCTAATCAGCCTGATCATGGCGCTTTACTACAAGCTGCCGGTAACCGGGGCCTATTCGATCCCGGGCGCAGCGCTGGTCGCGGGCGCGCTTGGCACGTTTCCCTTCGAACAGGCGGTCGGAGCGTTTCTGATGGCGGGCGCGATGGTGTTCGTCCTCGGCATCACCGGGCTCATTGGCAAGGTGATGCGCTGGCTGCCGATGCCCATCGTAATGGCGATGATCGCAGGCGCACTCATCCGTTTCGGTATCGGAGCGGTCACATCGATCGAAAAGCTGCCCATCGTGGTCGGGGCCGCGACCGTCGCCTTCTTTCTGTCGATGCGGTTCCTGCGCGCAGTGCCGCCGGTGCTGACGGCACTGGTCGTCGGCCTCGTGGCCGTGACCCTGACTGGAGGCTTTCAGGGCGGCGAGGCGGCGATCAGCTTTGTCGCACCGGAGTTTACCACGCCCGTGTTCACCGTCGACGCCTTCCTGGCCATTGCCGTGCCGTTGGCCGTGCTGGTCATTGGCGCCGAGAATGCTCAAGCTATCGGGGTCCTCTACGCCGAGGGTTACCGCCCGCCGATCAACGCGATGACCGTTATCTCGGGCATCGGCGGCATGCTGGCGGGACTGATCGGCGGCCATAACGCCAATATCGCAGGGCCCATGACGGCGATCTGTTCGTCCGATCAGGCCGGCGAGAACCCCGATGGGCGCTATGCGGCCACGGTCCTGAACGGCGTGCTGTTCGCGGCCTTCGGGGTCTTCGCCGGGGTCGCGGTGCCGTTGATCATGGCGCTGCCCGGACCGCTGATCGGGGCCGTGGCGGGTCTGGCGATGATTACCGTCCTTCTCAGCGCGTTCCAGTCCGCCTTCGACCGCAATGCGGGCCACCAGATCGGTGCCTTTGTCGCGCTGATCGTAGCGATGTCGAACGTGTCGTTCCTCAGCATCAGTGCGCCCTTCTGGGCCCTGGTCGCAGGTGCCGCGGTGTCGATGCTGAACGAACGGGTGGTCAGATCCAAGCCTGTGGCCACTCCGGCATCCTGAAGAACGGTGCTATGTCGAACGAGCGATCAAAATGGGGGGTGCCAGCGCCCCCCACAACAATTTTATTGGTCGCCGCCACGATCCTGTCGAACTGGCGGCAAGGAGATAGATAATTGATTTCGTTCAGTGCGCTGGCGTTCCGATAACATGGTGCGTTAGCTTGTGTCGTCTGGTCGCAGTTCGTGGTCTTCCGCTACCCGAACGCGATGTCGAACCAATTCAGATCGGACGGCTGAGGTTTGTTCACAGCAATAGTCCAAGAGTTGCAAGGGACTTTGCCGTCGCGCATTCGGAGTTCCAAGGCTGGCTTGCAACTCTCCCAGAGCAACTTCATGTCTTTTGCAAGGGCGAGAAACGACCGCTTTCCACTCTCTGTCCCTGACGACTTTCGCATTTGCAGCGCAAATCGAGCACTCGAGCCGAACGGAAGGAAAGTCTGCATAGCGGACTAACGCGATATGCGGTCCCCCCCTAATAATTCGAACTATGACGAGCGGCCGATCGGCTAAACCCCAACGAAATTTTTGATTGCGTATTTTTCGTTAGCGGCTGGTCGTCACATGCTATGTTCTTATAGAACTTTGAATGTGGTAAGGTTGGCACATTACCCAAGCTCAGGGAGCCAACGAATGCTACCGTTTGAGATCATACTATCAGTTACATCGATCGTAATAGCTGCAGCCAGTCTTCTGCTCGTGCATAGGATCATCAGAACCAGTGGTCGCGATCGGCCCCGTGATCCGGCACGAGTTCAACGTTTGGTGGATAAGATGAATAGTTGCAACACAAGTGAGGTAGAGCCATCCGAGACACAAAGCAGCTCAAGCGATTAGTAGGAGGTTACGCCGGGGCCGTCCCAAGCAACTAAACGCTTCATTCAAAAGTATGCCACGACAAGGCACCTATCCACAGCTCCTCAAGCGTCGGCGACGAAACGAAATCTGCGGGCCTGTGGCGCTGTCACGAATGAATGAAGACCACCGCCGAACATTTCGCGGCCAGTGCGGATCTGTGCCTCCTGCAAGATTACTTGCGTTGCGAAATGCAAAGGGCTGGTGCAACTATCTCATTTTCAGACGGATCCCCTGAAGTTCGAATGCGTAGATTCGCTGCCCGTGCTATTCTCGGTGAATGGCGCAGCGGACCCCTGTTAAGATAACGAGAAGAAGAGTGGAGTGCCACCATCGGGTGGTCCAGTTTGCATGTTAATGCGTGGTCGGCCTCTGATCTATTGGGATCATGCTTTTCGGCGCTGGTTGACGTTATCCCAGAGCACTATGCGGCTTAAATGTATTGTAGTGACTGCGCCATCGTTCGATCAGTATCTGAGCTTGTCGTAGCGTGTAGAATACTTCGCCGTTAAGGGGCTCATTAGGGAAATGGGCTTTGAAGCTCTCGCAATAGGCCTTTTCCCACAGTGAACCTGGGGCTATGGACGCGGTTTTCGCGCCGACGGCACCGATCCAAGCATGCACCTTCTTGGCGATAAACTGTGCGCAATTGTCTGACCTTATGTATTCCGGCGGGCCGCGTAGGATGAGCATCAGTCAAGGCATCAAACCCACTTGTTGAATTGAGCCAGCGTTCGACGCTGATCACCCGCGTTTCCTTCGTAAATTCGTCGAGAATATTTAGCTTGCAGAAGACCCGCCCGTCGTGGGTGCGGTCCTGAACGAAGTCATAGGACCAAAACTGTTTCAGAGGCTCCGGCCGCAGCCAGACGCACGAACCATCGTCCATCCAGTGCCGACACTTATTAGGCTACATTTTCGGGACTTAGAGCCCTTCCTGCCGCCAAATCCTTTCGACCACTGCCCTCTCATCAGTGCTTGCAGTGATGAGAGGGGCGTTTGTGATTTACATGCCAGCCGGTGTTCCTCAGTATTCCGGCGATCATGCGATATCCCCTCTGGGCAAATTGCTATGCAACCGCCTGCCAGGCAGAGCATAGCGTCCGAACTCTTCGGACCGTGCTATGATGTCCTCGGTCAGCCTTGCTTCGTCAGGCAGACCACAGGACACCTTGCGCTGCGTCTGGCGATACTGACCCAATGTGCGGTAAACCCTGCGCTCATATACGCTGAGGGTTTGTCGCAGATATGCGATGCATTTACTGCGGCGTGAAAGGCTTGAAATCCCCCCCCGTGCAGCCTCCAGCAAGGGAAAGGGGGCTTTTTTTTGAAACCCTGCGCGGTCTTTTCGTGAGACCGCCCAGGATCAAAAAATCGAAAGAGGACGAAAAAATGACACACGTTTCTGAAGTCGAGAATTACGCGATGCTGGACTTTGAAGCGTCGAGCCTGTCGCTGGAGAGCTGGCCGATAGAGGTCGGCTTATCCTGGCTTGAAGGTGGCGAAACTCAGACCTGGAGCTCATTGATCCGGCCCGCGCCTGAGTGGGAAATGTCGGACTGGTCGGCGCAAAGTGCTGCCGTGCACGGGATTGCAATTGAAGCCCTGCTCGACGCGCCCACAGCGTTAGCGGTGGTTGATAATCTATTCAATAATCTGGCAGGAAAAACAATGTTGTCGGATGCACCGGATTTTGAACAGCGCTGGCTGGCGCGGTTGTTGAATGCCGCTGAGCGGACCTCTGCACCAAGTATAAGGGATTATCATCACATATCATTCCACCTTTTCTCAGGTCTTGCACTCGACATGCTTTACGAAAGTCTGGAGCGGAATATTGCTCCGCATCGCGCCGGCCCGGATAGCGCAAGACTCGCCAAAGCGTGGGCTAAAGCTCGGCATTACTGAAACTTCCTCGTCAGAAATTTGGGGGACGTGTGACAAGAGTTCTCAAGGGCAACTCTGCCTAAACCTAATCCCCGCCCATCGATTGTTTCGCGATTACAAAGTGGAACTGGCCTGCTTGGCAGACAATTTCGGCGCACCTGCTGGTGTTGCGCAGACAACCCTTCAATGCGCAACGGTTCTCCGCATACGAACCTTTCAAATGCGCGTTTTATTAAGTTTCGGAACCAACACCGGTTGCTCGCGCAGCGATCATGCTGTCGATCGTGCCGCACATGAAACCTGGCGATTTTAGGTAGTATATCGTGGGACCAGAAATTTAACGAGTATAGCTAAAAATAGCTGTCAGCTTCAGAGAGGTTGAGACACGCACTGATGCACATCGGCGATTTTGCCGTAGATATAGTTGACACCATATTCTATAACCCCCTATATTAAACATATACATCAATAACTTAGCTAAGTTTCCTACCATCCCAGCCAACACATCAAGTTCAATATAATCAACGACTTACAGCGCGGCATGTGTGACACGCGTGGCACTTGTGTGTTACAGTTTTGTGGACCTAGTGACCTTCCCTACTTGATTGGTCCTCCCCTCTTATAGACTAAGACTTGATGTGGGTGGCCCGAAGGTTCGGCTACGAGCCGACTTCGGTGATTCTTTGATGTCCCCCATTATTTGAAAACCCTATTTCACACGATCAAGGATTTGAGCATGAGTGACCTGAAATTGTTTCGCTTGGTAAACCACACTGCGACCGAAGTGCTCGGCACAGGTCTCGCGCTAGAGAAATCACTTCAAACATTGATAGAGAAGAATCTTGAGACCTTCCTCGGTGTCCGGTTCTTGGCGTCAGAGTTTTCGACTGGCACTGAGCATGGCGGGCGCATGGACACCCTTGGGCTGGACGAAAACGGATTCCCGGTCATTATAGAATACAAGCGCTCAACCAACATGAACGTCATCAATCAGGGTTTGTTCTATCTGGACTGGCTGGTGACCCATCGTGGCGATTTTGAGATGCTGGTGCTTAAGACATTTGGGGCTGAAGCCGCGCAATCTGTTGAATGGTCCTCCCCTCGCCTGATCTGCATCGCCGGGGATTTCAGTAAATTTGATGAGCACGCCATCAAGCAGATGAATCGCAATATTGACCTGATCCGCTATGTGAAGTTCGGCGATGACCTTCTGCTGCTAGAACAGATCAATGCGGCAGAGTCCCCTGCAACTGCGGCAGCCACCAGCACTGGCAGCGTTTCAGCCGCTGCGAAGACGAAGTATACCACTGTCACGGATTACCTCTCCAAGGCTGATGCTGACCTGACGGACCTCTACCTGGCTGTGAAGGACTATCTGATGGGATTGGGCGACGATGTGCAGCACAAGACTTTGAAGAATTATTTTGCCTTCAAGCGGATCAAAAATTTTGCCTGTGTTGAAGTAAAGAACCAAGACAAGAAGGTCGTGCTTTATCTAAAGGTGAACCCGGACACTGTGGAGTTGATCGAGGGGTTTACACGTGATGTTCGGAAAATTGGCCATTTTGGCACGGGCGACCTTGAAGTAACGGTCCGATCGCTCAGTGATATGGAGAAGGCCAAGCCGCTTATCGAGCAAAGCTATGAAAGCGCATAGCGGACGGGGCTGAAATCCAGGTAGTTTGGCTCCTTATCTTCTAGAGCACCGATGAAGCGTAGCCCCGGACCAACGCAGCTTGTCAATCGCGTTCCTCGGGGTCTCATTTCTTTGCCTGTTTTTCTTCCCATTCACCAACGATCTCTAGCATAAGCTCCTTCATGTTCATGCCACGCTCTACGGCTCTGAGCTTAAATCGGGTATGCCATGCCCGCGGCATGTTAAAGGTCATTGGGGCCAAAGGTTCAGGGTGCTCACTCTCTTCCCGACTGTCATCCGTATCCGGGATATCATCTGGCTCTTCGTCAATCTTTGTCATGGTTTGGGATCACTTTCGAACCGCCAATGTGGCCTTAGGTTTGTCAGATTGTCGCGCCAAGCTTTTCAATGGATCATCCGAAAGCAGGTCATCTTTTAATTTATCTCATAAATTCATATAGATAAGCAAATACTTATGTGAAAAAACGCGCGAGGCGGGACAGTTTTGCACTTCCCAACCAACCATCCGAGACGCGAACCCCTAGAATTATCTTCCACTAACGCCTTGAAAGTAATACGTTTGTTGGCGCGCCCCCGAAAACCTCTGGAATCGACAACAAAATGAGCAATTTCAAAGATCTAGACGAACGCACTGTGCGTGAGAGGATCAATCAGTCGCAAAACTGGGAAGCTTGGATAGACGCCGAGGATACGCGGCGGCACAGCTACATGGGCGGTATGAACTGGGAGACCCGGAACGGCAAAGCCTATCTCTATCGTCGCATCGGCAAGATCGGAAAGTCATTGGGGCCACGCACGCTCGAGACAGAAGCCGCCTTAGCAGCGTTTAGTGAGGGCAAGCAGCGGATTGAACAAAGGCTGACCCGTCTCGGTGACCAAATGAACACTCAGGCGGCCATTTTGCGCGGCCTACGGCACACACGTCTGCCAGAGACGGCGGCGCGGGTGTTGCGTGAAATGCGTATTCATGGTCGGAACCACGGCGCAAGGGTGGTTGGCACCAACGCGCTCTATGCCTACGAAGCTCTCGCCGGTGTGTTATTTGAAGAGGGAATGACCGCGACCGGAGACATCGACATTTTGCTTGATGACCGCAACCGAATGCGATTGATCGCTGACACAAAAGAGGCACTGGGGATCACCCGCCTCATTCAGGAAAAAGTCGACAAGACGTTCCGGCCTCATGGCCCCAATGGTTACAGGCTTACAAATGACAGCGGTTACATGGTGGAGTTCATTAGGCCGCTGCCAAGGCCGTTCAGTCGACAGATGCCAGGTGCGGCGCCGCTCGAGAGTAACGACATCACAGCGGTGCCGCTGGACGGGCTACAGTGGCTTGTTAACGCGCCTGAGGTCGACACCATCGTGATTGATGCAAGGGGCTTTCCAGCGCCTCTCATCTGCCCTGATCCACGGCATTTTGCCGCGCACAAACTCTGGGTCGCGTCACTACCCGACCGCGAAGCCGGAAAGGCGATGCGTGACCGGTTACAGGCCTCTGCGGTGATAGATCTCATGTTGGAGAAGTTGCCGCAGTTTCCGCTTGATGATGCGTTCATAGCTAACCTGCCAGCGGCAATAGGCGCACTTCTTCTTGATGCACTGAAAGGCCGTGATGCCGCTCCGAAGAAAGGAGCGCCGGATTGGTAAGGTTTGTTGATGGCTGAACACCATGTCAAAGAGCGCAGCTCACCATCACCACCATCACCATCACCATCATCACCACCACCAGCACCAGTTCAATCGCACGTTGTAGCATTTGCGCCCCTTGCATATGCTCCCAGAAAAACAGAGGTCCAGAATGCTGACAGGCACCATCCGCTCGCAAATCGATCAAATCTGGAACGCTTTCTGGTCCGGTGGCGTCTCGAACCCGCTGTCGGTCATCGAACAGCTGACCTTCCTGATGTTCATTAAGCGGCTTGATGACCTGCACACGGTCGAGGAGCGCAAGGCAGAGGACCTGGGCATCCCAATGCAACGGAGCATTTTCCCGGAGGGCGCAAACGACAAGGGCGAGCCGTTCGAGAACCTGCGCTGGTCGCGCTTCAAGCACTTTGAAGCTCGTGAGATGATGCGGATCGTGGACGAGCATGTTTTTCCCTTCCTGCGGGCCCTGGGTGAAGAAGGCTCGTCCTACGGCACCCATATGAAAGACGCGCGATTGGGCTTCTCCAACCCCAACCTGCTGGCAAAGGTCGTTCAGATGCTCGACGAGATTCCGATGGAGGACCGCGACACCAAGGGCGACGTCTACGAATATATGCTCGGCAAGATTGCCAGCGCCGGCCAGAACGGGCAATTCCGCACACCGCGGCACATCATTGAGCTGATGGTCAACCTGATGACCCCCATGCCCACAGACGTGATCTGTGACCCTGCTGCGGGCACGAGCGGGTTTCTGGTCTCAGCGGCGGAATACTTGCGAACGCATCACCCGCAGATGCTTCGCAACGCCGAAAGCCGCGAGCATTTCCACAACCAAATGTTTCACGGCTTCGACTTCGATGCGACCATGCTGCGCATCGGCGCGATGAACATGACGCTGCACGGGATCGAGAATCCCGACATCTCCTATCGTGACAGCCTTGCCGAGGAGCACGGCGAGGACGCAGGGCGCTACTCTCTCATCCTTGCCAACCCGCCCTTTGCCGGATCGCTGGACTATGACACCACAGCCAAGGACCTACTGAAGATCGTTAAAACCAAAAAGACCGAGCTGCTGTTCATGGGGCTTTTCCTGCGTCTGATGCGCACTGGCGGGCGAGCGGCTGTGGTTGTGCCCGATGGCGTGCTGTTCGGCTCTTCTAAGGCCCACAAAGACATCCGCCGAATGCTAGTCGAGGACCACAAGCTCGATGCGATCATTAAGCTGCCGTCGGGCGTATTCCGCCCCTACGCCGGTGTGTCCTGCGCCATCGTGGTGTTCACCAAGACCGGCGTGGGCGGCACAGAGGACGTGTGGTTTTATGACATGACCGCCGACGGAATGAGCCTTGATGACAAGCGCACGCCGCTGCTGGACGACGCCAAGCTAGGCCCCGTGCCGGACGCGCCGCTGAGCGACGACGAGCACTCCAAGAACAACCTGCCCGACATTCTGACCCGCTGGCAGACGCTGGAGGTTGAGGGTGAGCGCCCCCGCACCGCGCAAAGCTTTATGGTGCCCGCGTCCGAGATTATCGCCACCGGATCATGGGACCTATCGCTGAACCGCTACAAAGAGGTCGAGCAAGAAGAGGTCGATCACCAATCCCCCGCCGAGATCATCGCAGAGCTGCGCGCTCTGGAGGGCGAGATTTCCGAGGGGCTGGATCGATTGGAGGGGATGTTGGGATGAGTTGGCCGACAGTTGCACTCGGTGATGTTTTTGACGTCGAGCGAGGGGGGTCTCCCCGACCAATCAATGACTTCCTGACAGACGATGACAATGGTTTGAATTGGGTCATGATTAGCGATGCCACTGCGAGCGGCAAAGTAATCAATAGCACCAAGAAAAAAATTCGTCCCGAAGGTCTCAAAAAGACAAGGCAAGTCTATCCGGGTGACTTTATCCTTTCCAACTCCATGAGTTTTGGGCGGCCTTATATCATGGGCATAGAGGGCTGCATCCACGATGGGTGGCTTCTAATGCGCCCTAGAGATGAGCGGGTTGACCCTAATTACTTCTATCACCTTCTCGGATCGTCAGATGTTTACAATAGCTTCGCGTCACGAGCGGCTGGGGCAACGGTAAAGAACCTAAACTCCGGCATTGTGCGCGAGGTCACAATCCCCCTCCCGCCGCTGGAGGAGCAGAAGCGGATTGCGGGGATATTGGATCAGGCGGACGCGCTCCGCCGCCTCCGCACCCGCACCTTTATAAAGCTCAACACCCTCGGGCAGGCAATCTTTCATGAGATGTTTGGGGGCGGCAACAAGTTCCCTATTATGGAAGTAGAACAAGTCGTATCAAAAATAACAAATGGCTATGTTGGTGCGACGCGAAATATCTATGTCGAGGAAGGCATCCCTTACATTCTCGCACGCCATATCAAGAATTCAAAACTAACCTTCGACGGCGAGACATATGTGAGCGAGGAATTTAATCTAAAGAATAAGCGATCCATCCTGAAAGCGGGCGATGTTTTAATGGTCCAATCCGGGCATATTGGTGAAACTGCCGTGGTCCCACCTGCCCACGTGGGTCACAACTGCCACGCGCTAATCGTCATGACCCCCGAGGAGAAGTTGCTCGACGGCAACTTTCTCTCAGCAGCATTTAATGCGCCAGAGATGAAGCAGGTTTTTGCATCGCTACGAACAGGTCAAACACTCCCCCACCTCAACTGCCGCGACGTAAAAAAGATCAGAGTTCCCGTCCCTCCCAAAGAGCTCCAACATGAATTTTTAAAGCGGAAGCGTCATATTGATTCTCAACTTGGTTCTGCTGAGGCCGCACAATCCAAAGCAGAGAATCTCTTCGCCTCGCTCCAGCACCGCGCCTTTCGAGGAGAACTTTAGAAGCATGACTGCGCTACACCAATTCTCATTGCCCGGACCCATGTTGCGCCGCGGCTTCTGGCTCTACGTCTGGAGGGTCGAAAGCCCTAACGGCGCGGTCCACTACGTCGGCCGCACTGGGGATAACTCTAGCCCACGCGCCACCGCCCCATATACGCGAATGGGCCAACACCTAGGATTCATCAAGAACCAGAACGCACTTCGGAAGCACCTTGAGAAGCGAGGATTGAGCGTTGAAGATAGCCTATCGTTTGATCTTCTCGCTCACGGTCCGATCTATCCAGAGGTCGATCATGACGGGTCAGACCGCGACACGCTGATGGAGAGGCACAAACCCATACGCAATCAGGTTGGAGCCATGGAGAAACTGCTCTGTGATGGCCTGAGAGAGGCTGGCTACGACGTAATGAACATAGTCAACTGTCGCTGGGAGTTGTCGGCCGAGGGAGAAGAAAAGTGGGCTGCGGCAAAAGAGGCCTTCCGTCAGGCATTTCCCGCATTAAGGTAGGGCAACTCTTTTAGGTTGTATCTATGTCTCAGTTCCTTTTTCTCTCCGCTGACTTTCCCGAACTTTTAAAGCATGCAGCGCGGGCCGAAAAGGTGGCCCTTTCCGATCCCCGTGGAGCATGTTTCCGAGCGCGGCTGGCACTTGAGACGGCGATGAAATGGCTCTACCGGAACGAGCCGGCCCTGCGGCAACCTTACGGGCGCGAATTGGCTGCGCTGATTGCCGAACCTACATTCACCGCCCTTGCAGGGCCGGCCATCGTCAAAAAGGCCGAGTTCATCAAGAACCACGGCAACCGCGCCGCCCATGACGACCGCCGCCCGCCCTCCGCGCAGGACGCCGCGGCGACCGTGCGTGAGCTGTTCCACCTGTGTTTTTGGATTGCGCGCACCTATGCCCGCACCGCGCGCCCTGACCCCAAGCTTTCTTTCGATCTGTCAAAGCTGGAGAAATCGCTGACGATCAGCGCCAGCACCGTGGCTCAGATTCAGAAGATTGAGGGCGAGATCAAGGCCGAGCGACAGCGCGCAGATGCAGCTGAAGCAGCACTCCGAACGACAGAGGAAGCGCACAAGGCAGTCGAAGCCGAACGCGACGCAGCCCGCGCCGAGATCGCCGCTATTCGCAAAGCCAACCAGAAGATCCCCGACGATCACGACTATTCAGAGGCAGCCACCCGCGACAGTTTTATCGACCAGTTGCTGACCGAAGCTGGCTGGCCACTTGATCAGGACCGCGACCGCGAATTTCCGATCCAAGGGATGCCCAACAGCACCGGCCAGGGCTTTGTCGACTATGTGCTCTGGGGGGATGACGGCAAGCCGCTCGGACTGGTCGAGGCCAAGCGTAGCCGCAAAGACAGCCGCACGGGCCAGCAGCAGGCCAAACTCTATGCGGATTGTCTTGAGGCACGGTATGGGCGGCGTCCGGTCATGTTTACCACCAACGGCTATGAGCATTGGATCTGGGACGACGCGATGTATCCCGCGCGTCGTATCTCTGGCTTTCTTAAAAAAGATGAACTGCAACTGCTTCACCAGCGGCGGGCCAATCTGAAAAAGCTGCGGGATGTGCCGCTCGACGAGGAGATTGCGGGCCGCTTCTACCAGCAACGCGCGATCCGCCGCGTGGGCGAGGCATTTGAGAATCATGCCCAACGTAAAGCCCTTTTGGTCATGGCAACGGGCAGCGGCAAGACGCGCACGGTGATTGCCTTGGTCGATCAGCTGATGCGCGCCAACCGTGTCAAACGCGTGCTGTTCCTCGCGGACCGCATCGCGCTGGTCAAACAAGCGCATGGCGCGTTCAAGGCGCATATGGGCGCCACACCAAGCGCCAACCTGATCGAGCGGCACGACCCAAAGAAAAATGACCATTCCGGCGCCCGCGTATGTTTGTCCACCTATCCGACGATGATGGGCCTGATCGAGCAGATGAACGGCGGCGAAAAGCGGTTCGGACCGGGCCATTTCGACATGATCGTGATCGATGAGGCGCACCGCTCAGTTTATCGCAAATATCGCGCGATCTTTGAGTATTTTGACTGCCTGTTGGTCGGGCTGACAGCAACGCCCCGCGACGAGATCGACAAAGACACCTATTCACTTTTTGATCTCGAAAAGGGTGTGCCCACAGACTCCTATGACCTTGATGACGCGGTCAGTGATGGCTACCTGGTGCCGCCCAAGACGATCTCGGTCCCATTGAAGTTTCAACGCGAGGGGATCGATTATGACCAGCTCACCGATGATGAGAAGGAAGAATGGGACGCGATCGAGTGGGATGAGGAGGGGACCGTCCCTGACCGGGTAGAGAGCGCCGAGCTGAACAAGTGGCTGTTCAACATCGACACCGTCGACAAAGTGCTCGAGCACCTGATGCGGAACGGGATTAAAGTGGCTGGGGGTGATCGGTTGGGCAAGACGATCATCTTTGCGAAAAGCAGCAAACATGCGCGGTTCATTGTCGACCGGTTCAACATCAACTACCCGCACTATAAAGGCCAGTTCGCACAGCTGATCGACTACAGTGTCACTTACGCGCAATCCTTGATCGACGACTTTTCCGAAGCAGAAAAGACCCCTCACATAGCTGTATCAGTTGACATGCTCGATACGGGCATCGATGTGCCGGAGGTGGTCAATCTGGTTTTCTTTAAGATTGTCAGATCGAAGACGAAGTTCTGGCAAATGGTGGGGCGCGGCACGCGATTGGCACCCGATCTGTTTGGGCCGGGCGAGGACAAGTCAGAGTTTGTCATCTTTGATTTCTGTCAAAACCTAGAGTTCTTCAAAGAAAACCCCAATAAGCCTGACGGCGCTGGCGCTCTTCCGATTGGCCAGCGGCTCTTCGTAACTCGGGTCGAGCTGATCGATGCGCTGTCCGGCGCGGAAACATCCCACGAAAGCCTTATCGTGGACACCAAGAGGCGGCTGTTTGAAGAAGTCACCGCCATGCCGATAGAGAACTTCATTGTGCGTGCCAAGCGGCGCAATGTGGAGCGGTTTCAAAACCCGGAGGAATGGGAAAATTTGGACCTTGATGCGCGCTTGGCGCTCATCGATGACGTGGCGGGCCTGCCCTCCGCGCATGACGATGGCTCACTGCCGGCAAAGCAATTTGATCTCTTGATCTTCAATGCCCAGCTGCAGCTGCTCAAAAAGGCGGCGGGTTTCGCTAAACTGCAGAAACGGATTGAGCAATTTGCGTCCAACCTGGAGGCGCTTGCAAACGTCCCGATGGTCGCACACGAGCTGGAGTTGATCCTTGAGATACAGACCGAAACCTTCTGGGAAGACATCACAGTGGAAATGCTCGACGCTGTGCGGCGCAGGCTGCGTGGGCTCGCAGAGCTGATCGAGCCGAAGAAACGCAAAGACATTATAACCAACTTCACCGATGAGATCGGAACAGGTGGGGTTCTCGATATGCCCGACATCGGCAGCGGCGTCGACAAGGCGAAGTTCAAGATGAAGGTGCGTCGCTTCCTAGAGCAGCAGCGTGATCACATCACCCTGATGAAAGTAAAACGAGGCGAGGCACTGACCAAACAGGATCTGTCCGAGCTAGAGCGCTTCCTTGTTGAGAATGGTGTTGCAGACGAAACATCTCTTAACGGCCTTGCAGAGGACGGTGGCTTGGGCCGTTTTCTGCGGTCATTAACCGGTCTGGACCGCGGCGCCGCTAAGGATGCCTTCAGCGCATTTGTCGCGCGGCATGACCTCACCGCCGACCAAACAGAGTTCTTGGATTTGGTCATAGACAGTCTGACCGAGAGTGGTTTTGTAGAGCCACAAGTCTTCTACGAGAGCCCCTACACGGACATTGACGATATGGGCATCGCCGGCGTGTTTGACCGGGTTCAGACCCAGGAGATCATTAGGATCGTCCGGACGCTGAATGATGCTGTCGCGGCTTGACCGAGGTTTGCGCCCATGGCGTTTGAGCGTGACCTCATACGGCTCACGACCTCCAAACTTTGCGGTTCTCACCGAACCATTTCAGCAGACGGCCCAACATATCAGGTGACACCGTTGTGCCATTTCTTCGAGACTGCCAAAGCGAGGGGTCAAGTCGAGGTTTGCCAAGCTCATCCATGACATTGCTTTCCGACAAATCGCGCGACGACATAATCTTGCGCAACAAAGCTATCTCCGTCGCGTTTAAGGGACGTCGCCTAAGGGGGAGAGGATAATCGTCTGGGTTCAAGCGACTGTTGCCCGAATATTGAGGCAACGCCGGCGGGCTTGGGATAGACTTAGCAGCACCTTCAGCTTCGGACGGGGTAAACCCCTCAGGAATGCCCGAGGGACACGCGTGCGCCTGAGAGGCACCACCTACCGGAGCGGCCACCCTCGCATCAGAGACGCCCTTTGAGGCCTCTGCGCCTCTGTCAGCAGCATGGTCGGGCAACGAGGCATTCATTTCATCGTCGGAGCCGGTGACGGCTGCAGCGGCATCCTCGCGGTCCATGTCTTCATGCATCTGGATCTCTGCCAAGGCTGCTTTAAACGGCTTGCGCAAAGATTGGATCGTCCATGGCTGCTTTTCACCGTGCACCTCGCTGACCAGATTGAAATTTCCGGAAGAGTTCAGTGCCTCTACCCTGCCCGACCACGAAAGCGCAGTCATCGACGGATTTTTCCCGATGAAGTCGGCAAGCTCCTGCACCTTGCGCTGGCTGCGAAGCATGTTGTTGATTGCACCGCTTCTTTGCGCCTCCTTGAGGTTCGTCTTGTTGCCGGGCTTACGCCCTTTCTTAATACTGCTTCTGACCATCTCCTTAGAGAGCTTTGCAGCATTAGCGCTTGCGGCTTCTGCAGCCTTGACCAACTTCCTCAACTTCCGGGGGCCAACTTTCCCCTCCTTGACCGAGATGATTTCGACATCCGAGAACTCTGGTAAGCTCAAATCCTTTAAGCTGCGTGACAAACGGTCAACGCTCACAACCAGTATGGGCAATCCTTCGGATGCGGCCCGCGACAAGACCTCTCGAAGGCCGGGACGCTTTGAGGAGTGCTGGTCGTAAGCAGACTGGGCGTCCTCGCATATTCCGAGCAGGTCCATGCTCTTCTCATGTGCATAATCTCGAAGCAGAGCCGACTGAGCGTCCAGGCTGATGCCCTTCTGCTCCTGTTCTCTCGTAGAGACGCGAACGTAGCCGATAACCCGTCTTTTCTTCATCATGTTAGTCTGCTCTGACATTGGATCATGCCCCATGCTCAATATCGTCAATTTGCTCAAAGATCGTAGAGTGTTAAGTGCAGGGAAAAGGTTGTTCATGACTAATTTAGGGATATAGCCATGAACGCATCTCAGTTGGGGGCTGACCCAACTCAACCACCACAGAGTTTTCCATCTTCGAGCGGTAGTGTAGCGCAGAAAGGTCATGCCGCTGCAAGATGCATCCCACCGGCTCTAAGGGTTTCCCCCGGACTTCATGAAACGACTGCCAGATCAGTCTAAGAGTTTTCTTGGTCGAACCTGTGAGGCCCTTTTAGGCATGAGATGCGTTCTGCCCATCTGTCTTGTTCAAGCATCCGCCAAGAGAACCAAACGACGATCACAATGATGGTCTCTGAGGGGATATGCTGTTCAATCGCAGGGGGTTGGGTCTGATCACGGCTAAGAACCCATGATCAAACCGACCCGAGGGGGTGTTCAGATCAATAGCGTGGCCGATGAATGGCGCGCGCCGCGACAAGCGGCTTCATCTTTGCGTCGACACGCGAATGGATGAAGTCCCGGCGGGCAAGTGCTTCCGCTGAGGTTTCATTCAACCAGAGATCGGCCCTAACACCAGTGGCCTGTTCTGAGCGAAAGAGGATTTCCACGATCACGTGATCTGCGCATTCAAGAACTGACCTGCAGTAGTCTCGTAAGCATCAAGGGAACCCCCTCTATTTTGGGCTGATTTGAGGTGCGATTATTGCGCGAGGCTGGCGATTTGACTGGCGCAATATGAGGGTTTTGAGATGAGTAAACGGCGGGTTGGGCGGGGTTCCAAATACTCGGATGAGTTCAAGCGGCGGTTGGTGGCAGAGAGCCAAGCCGATGGTGTCAGTGTGCCGATGGTTTCTCGCCGTCATGGCGTGCCGACAAGCCGGATTTATTCGTGGCGCAGCGATGACAGGTTTCAACCCGATGGGTCTGATGATGCCGGGTTCATGCCTGTTGAGATTTCAGGCGGCGATCACGATGCAGTACCGATGCTGCCGGAAGCGCGGCCTACAGCCAGCTCCCGGATAGAGATCACGCTGGAGAATGGGCGCAAGCTGAGCGTTAGCGACGGGGTTGATGCTGGCTTTGTGCTGGAACTGGCGCGGGGGCTGGCGGCATGATCCCTGTTCTGGCGGATGCGAAGATCTGGCTGGCGGCGGGTGTGACGGACATGCGGCGTGGGTTCAACGGTCTGGCGGCACAGACCGCGCAGGTTCTGGCGGGCGATCCCTATTCCGGCCATCTGTTTTTGTTCCGGGGACGGCGAGGTGATCAGATCAAGATGATCTGGTGGGACGGTCAGGGTGCATGCTTGTTCACCAAGCGCTTGGAGCGGGGTCGGTTTGTCTGGCCCACGGCCAGCGAGGGTAAAATCAACCTGAGCCGCGCGCAGTTGGCCATGCTGATGGAAGGCATAGACTGGCGCATGCCGCAGAAGACATGGCGGCCCGCGATGGTGGGCTGAGGCAATGTTTTATGGGCTTTCTTGCTGTTTTGGGATTCCCCCTGATGTCCGATTTTGCTATGGAATGGCATGCGTAAGACCCCTCCAAATCTGGCTGATCTGCCACCTGACGTGCAGGCCTTTGTAGCCGCACAAGCGGCGGAACTGGCCCGTAAGGATGCGGAGTTGTTGGGCCAATCGTTGAGCCATGCCTCCGCCCAAAAACGCCTCAAGGATGAGATGGAAGCCGCCCTTGCTGCCGAGCGCACCGCCCATGCGCGGGCCATCCAGAGCCGAGATACCCTCATTGCTGATCTGCGCTTGCAATTGCATGGTCACAAAAAGCACCGCTTTGGGTCAAAGTCGGAAAGCAGCGCGCAACTGGCGCTGGAACTGATCCTCGAAGAGTTGGAGATCGAGCAAGCCGCAGAGACTGAAGGTGATGGTGAGGGCCAGACGTCTTCCGAGGCAGACGTCCCAAAGCCGCCGCGCACCCCGCGCAAACGCAAGCCTTTCCCAAAGGGGCTTAAGCGGGTCAAGAAGACCATCACCCCCGGTGAGACCTGTGAAGACTGTGGTGGCCGCTTCAGGGAGCTGGGAACAGATGTTCTGGAAGAGTTGGAATATGTTCCAGGCCATTACATCGTCAATCAGATCAACCGCCCGCGTTTGGCCTGTAGCTGCTGTGACAAGGTGGTTCAGGCGGAGATGCCAAGCCGCCCCATCCCCAAGAGCTTTGTGGGTCCCGCGCTGATGGCGCATATCCTGTGCTGCAAATACGGCTATCACCTGCCGCTCTATCGCCAAAGCCAGATGTTTGAGAACGAAGGCATCGACCTGAGCGGATCGCTCATGGCCCTCTGGGTGGGCAAATGCACCAAGCTGCTTGAACGCGTGGCAGATGCCATCCGTGACCATGTGTTTGAGGCACAAGCCATCTTCATGGATGATACCACGGTCAAGCTGCTCCAGAAGGGCAAAGGGCGTGGCAAAAACAAGAGCAAAACCGCACGGCTATGGGTCTATGCCCGAGATGAGAGCGCCTGGTCCGGGGCCGCGCCACCCGCCGTGTGGTATCAGTTCTCCACCAACCGAGGTGCGGAACACCCGAGCGAACATCTCAAATCCTACACGGGCTACGCCCATGCGGACGCCTATGCAGGCTATAACGATGCCTACCGCACGGGGCGCATCAAGGAGATGGCCTGTATGGCCCATGTGCGACGGGAGTTTTATGCCCTGTATGAAAGCCTGAAGCTGCCTGTGGCGGGCGAAGCGGTCTTGCGCATTCGAAAGCTCTATGACGTTGAAACACAGGCACGGTTCCTACCACCCCATGAGCGCGTGGCCCTGCGTCAGGAACTCGCCAAGCCCATCTTTGATGATCTGGAGATCTGGCTCAAGGAGCAGTTGGGTAAAATCTCCGGCAAGACGCCACTGGCTAAGGCCATCCGATATGCCCTCGCGCGCCTGCCAAAGGCACGGCCTTATCTCGACAACGGCTTCTTGGAAATCGACAATAACACAGCCGAGCGGGCAGTGCGTCCTGTGGCCGTTGGAAGAAAGAACTACCTCTTCATGGGGTCAGAGGCAGGCGGCAAATCCGCAGCAATCGCCTATACTCTCATCGAGACCGCAAAGATGAACAACGTCAATCCCGAAGCCTGGCTCGCTTGGGTGCTCGAACGCATCCAGGATCATCCCGTCAATCGCATCCCCCTGTTGCTACCTTGGGCATCTCAGGGCATGATCAACGCGCAGAATGCTGAGGTCGGGGATCAACACGCCGCCTGATCAAACTTTTCATTGACGCCTATGGAGGTAAAATGGCTTGGGTTTACTTGTTCTTTGCGGGTCTTCTTGAATGTGGGTGGGTAATTGGTCTGAAATACACTCAAGGCTTCACGAAACTTCAGCCATCTGTCCTGACCGTGCTCGCAATGATCGCAAGCTTCTGGCTCTTGGCTGAAGCAATGAAAGACATTCCCGTAGGTACTGCATATGCCGTTTGGGCAGGTATTGGGGCTGTGGGCGTTGCTATTATTGGAATGACCATCTTGGGAGAGCAAAAAGACTTGGCTCGTGTCGCCTGTCTTCTCTTGATTGTTGCTGGGATTGTTGGGCTGAAACTGGTCGGAACCACGGCCAATCATTAGCGCCGAATGACAATCAACGAGCTGCTATGATCACAGTGCAGAGGGGCTTCCCTGGATGCTTACGTAGTCTCCTACATCTGACGCGGCGCGCTTACTCAGACCGGTAAATTGCATGTATGTGATCGCGAAGATGGTTTCGGTGAGGTAAAGATACTTGTCTTCGAAATCTTTGTCACGGTAGCGGTCAGAAGCTGTCCTTAGCAGCATGGTCATCTGGCGGTTCAAGCTCATTTTATTGTGTCCTAGGCAGGGGTGAACGAAGAAGTTGTTGTGTATAATTTGGTTATAGCGGCGCGGCTTGCGCGATGCGCATGATTTTGCTCGCGATGTTCCGGAAACCTGAGACGATTCCCCTTTTCAGGCCTGCGGATAACTGTTGGAAGCGTTTGAATTGTGCAGTGACAACAAAGCCTTGATCAGCGTCTGGTGCCTCATTGGCAATTACTACCAGAAGAAGTGTTGTGACCACGCGGGCTGCTGACGACCTTCCAGCCTTCGGCGGCTGGCAAAGCAGATGAGAATTAGGCGCTGGATACTGCCAGAAAAATTCAGTTGCGGTGCAAGGTGGATTTGCGTGCCGGAACGCGGTGGCACCGATAGGCATCCCCATAAAGGCTATGTCTATTTTCTAGGACTTCGCTCAGTAAACATCACCTAAGCCGCCCGTGGGCCCCTAGGTGTTGAGCCATTCCTCCAAATGCCGGCAAGCCGTATCAATTGGTTAAACCGCCGGATGGCTAAGGCTGAACCGCCCGGCGCAAACAAGCAAATAGATCGCCAATGTAGTATGGCTGATTGTGCTTGGGAGAATCTCTATGTTCGGAAGTCGATTGCGGACTGTGACACAGGGAACATCTAGGATTTCTCAATTCTACTTATCGATGTCGTCGAATCTCGATCGCATCGCCGCGGGCGCGGGCGGCACGGGCGCTTTTTCCCTCTTCTGCGTCACTATGTGGGTCCAGTCAGCATCTCTTTCGTTCTCGTCTTCCCGCTCGCGCTTGCGCTCCTCGATCTCCTCAACTGAGCGTCCGACTTGGTCGCGTGCTTCTTCAATTAAAGCAGCTGCGTCGGCGTCGACGCCAATCGCCTCCAGCCGGTCCAACAGGTCGAACAATCTCTTGAAATGACTGTCGGGTTCGTCGTCGAGATCGGCATCTGCCGTAATCTCTTCTATTCGATCTTCGAGAGATGGCAAAACCGTGGTCCGCAATCCCAGACCCAGGCTAACCAAACGTAACGGCGACAATAGGCCGAGCATGTCTTCTTCTTCGAAGAAAGAGGCGTCAAGCGCATCTTTCGCCGCCAACTCAAGCCTTTCTGCTGCTTCCTCGCGCAGATAGTCGTGCAAGAGTCCTAGGCGATTTGCGCGACCGCAGGTGGCAAGCTTCGGGTCGTCAACAACGGGATCGGTCCGCCAAGATGATCGCTGCAACAAATCCGGATATCTCTTAACCACGTTGGAGAAAACCACCTCGCTGGCGCGATAGTATAGAAAGTGGAACAGCATCCGGTTTCGATGGAGCTCGTCGGGTGTGCGGCCGAGGCGGGCGACCAAAGCGTCGTCCAGTGCGGTTGGGATGACCAGGGCGTCTCGTATGTGCGATGATCCTTCGCACGTGAAGCTCCCGAGAATGGTGTCAATAGGCGCTCCCCGGATCAACGCTGCCATCATATGCGGCTTCTGTCGCATTACCTCCGTCAGGGCGTCCGAAATCGTCGGGTGTGCGAAGGTCCATCTGGGGCCGGAGAGCTTAAGGAACGACCCCTTCAGTTCCGCAAAGCTATCCTGAATCTTGCTGATGGAATACCCGGTCAGTTCTGCGACCGCCTTCGCAGCCAACGGATCGTGGTCGCTGGGATCGAAGCCGGCCTGATGGACATAAACCAGGATAAGCGCCGCCTGCAGCTGATCGGCCAAGGCGTTTACGGTATCGACAAGGTGCTCAGTCGGCTCTTCCATGAAGCGGACAAGCGAAAGCTCGCGCGGCGCCAGCCCTTTGGTGAAGCTCGGGTCCCCAAGCCGTTCGGCAATGCCCGGAAGAAAACTCTCAACGCCAGCAACGGCCGCAAGGTGCGGTTTCACGCTCGATCGCCAGCTCTGACTCTGTTCGCCGAAATTAATGTGGTTATACAGAATCTGGCCTTTTTCATCGAGAGACAGATCGCCCACGTCTACCACGGCACTTCGGTCTGTGAATTGCGCGAGATTGCGCTGGCCAAGTTGTCGCCGCGCACCCTCATAGATATGCCTGCGCGACGTCAGCAGGAAGCGATTGCCGTGCTTAATCGCCGCGCGCAATTTCGAAAACGCAGAAGCCCAGTCTTGGACATAATCGTCGCGTAGCACGTTCGAACCGAATGCATCGTCGATCCAGAAAAATCGACCGGGATCGTTTGGGTTCCAGCCCGCCTCGAAATCGCGCGGACTAGTGAGAGCAAGGATGGTGTTATCTGGGTTCTCGGATGCTATAGTAGAAATTATCGCGCCGATCGCGGATTTACCACTCGACGGGTTGCCAAGCAGGAGCACAACGCCATGATCCGAGATGGCGTTAACCGCGTCGCGATGGGCCTTGGTCGGAACATAAGTCCGCAGCTTCGGAATCCAACTATCGAGAAGCGCCCGACTTTGTTCACTGAGCCTCTCGTCGACGATTGAAGTCAAATCGCCAAGACCATATACTTGAGGCACGAGCGCGCGCAGGCGAGCGCTGCTCCTAATGACTCTGACGATATACTGGCTGCCTAGAATATGCGGCTTTCGCACGCCGAGCTCGCGCAAGCGTGCACGCATTTTGGCGGCGACAGGCGCATCGATGCTCATGTTGGTCATGAAGACGTAAGTGTCGGCCAGACCGGCCTTGACCAGTTTCTCGACGTTTTCGATCTCACCCGAAAGATCGCCCGCCTTCAGCGCCTTGCCCGCCTCTGAGGTGTGCTTGCACTGAATTGTGCCAATGGCGGGCGCATCCGATCCCGACGGTATTAAAAACACCGCGTCCTGGCCGCCATCCTGAGCTTCCCGGAAAATCTCGACTGGACGGCTGAGCACCACTTCGCAGACCTGCGAGCAGAGATCCTGGAATGCACGCCAGCCTATCGTATGTAGCGCCAGGTCACTCCATGCACCGTGCGCGCGGCGCTTTCGGGCTAACACAACATCGCCCATGCCGCCGTCGACATTCATGCGGCGGAGACCGACGGTTGCACCTGTGGCGGGTCAGGCAGGTCCTCACCGCGGAAAAAACGCCACATTCCCCTTACGACCGTCTTCAGCATTTCGCTCTCGTGACCCTGTTCCTTGGCGCGCCGCAATGTCTGATAAACGACATCGGGGATTTTTTGGGTGTCACTGTTCGGTTCCACACCAAAAAGCTCGCAGGCAGCAGTAAGGCACGCGGCGTGAACCTCCGGGGTGATATCTTCCTTGAGGCGGTGTTCCAGCGTATTGCCGAAATGCGCATAGCAATCGCTGACAAGGTCATTGGTCGGGGCGGCATCGAACTCTTGATCTGGCTTTGCGAGCTTGCTCAAGGCAAGGTCCGTCGCGGGCTTGCGCTTACCTTCGGGCAGATGGTGATCGCAATCCCAGAGCAGGAAGGTCGGAATGCCGAGCTCGCGGAAAATGATATAAGGACGGTCGAGGTTGGATTTTCCCTCAGTAGATAGGATGGCGATTCCAGCCGCCTCAAAATTAACGCCGAGCATCCGTGCTGTCGCCGTGAGCGCCGCTTTGTCGCTGCGCCCCTCGACTAGGATGACGCCATTCGCGAAAAATCCTTCCGCCAGTTCAGCTCCAAGGATATGAAGCCTTGGCATCAATGTCTGTGCACTGTATGAGCCGGGGGGCTTATCCCAACCCCGTTCTAGCTTCTGTGCTACGATACCGAGATCGAGAGCCCGCAAGCTGCACTGCTTGAACGCGCTGTCGGCGCAGGCTGAGCGGCGGGTGAGCCGGATCTCATCGGCTTTGCCCATCGAAATGAACATCGGCGAGTGCGAGCCGAAGATGATTTGGGTATGCCCCTGGACGCCTGGAATCGTGCCGCTGCTGAGACCGCGCAACACCTCGGCGAAATGCCGCTGCTTAGTCGGATGCTGGTAGAGTTCTGGCTCCTCGATAGCGAGGATCATAGTGGGCGTCTGGGCGACCACTGCGGGGTAGTCAAGAGCATCGCCGCCTGCTTCCTCGGCACCTGCATCCTCGGTTTCAGGAACCGCCGCGCGCGCCAGATGTTGGAGCAGTGTTAAAATGAAGGCGCGCTGAAGGCCGTGGCCCTGCCTATCGACCGGGCCGCCGAAACCATCATCCTTAAGAAACACGTCAGCCATCGGCAACGGGACCGGCATCTCTCCGATCTCTCGCCAATTCAAGTCGACCTCGGCCTCTTGGTAGAGGCCGCGCAGGTCGGCGGTGAGCGTCGCCGCCAGAGCGCCAAGCTCCGCCATATTCTCCGCCGACACCAACGCCTGATAGGCTTCCGTCATCTGCGCCTTGAAGGCCTGAACGTCGGGTCGCTGCAATATTTGACTACGCACAAGCAACTCGAGAAGCTGCCCGATAACGCTCGTTTTCCCGTCGGCTGCATCGGCCGACGCCTCGCGCACCGCTGGGATGAACACGAAGCTCGTATGCCTCTGGAGCTTGCCGCGGCTGTTGTTCTGGAAGCCAAAGAACTGCCCGTCATCGAGCAGCGGAATCAGTTGATCGGGATGGGCTGCCTCCCAATCCAGCAGCGCCTGGTCAACTGCGGCAGCGCTGCCGGCGTTGGGCATATCAGCGTAGAGTGGATTGTCTTCGCGCAGAGCATCGTAGGCCGTGCGCTTCTGCATCGCTGTGGATTTTGACCGGATCGCGACAAAGTCGGGGATTTGAGGAACGACACCGTGATAGCGACCGCTTGAGGGGCCATCGTCGAAAATACGTGTCACGACCAGCTTGCCGTCGCGAACTCGGTCCTCGAACGACGCCGCTTCCTGATCGCTCAGCTGATGAAAGGGGAGTTCGATCTCGATCGGCTGCCCCTGGTCGCGCGCGAAGAAATCGTCGGCGTCGCAGCTTTTCGACGTGGAGTAGAATTTCTCAATTGCTTTCAATATGGACGATTTGCCCGCGCCGTTGCCGCCAATGAACGCTGTATGCGCGCCAAAGCCGACGTCGATGTCTCGAAGCGATCTAAAATTTTTGATGCGCGCGCGCTCGAGCTGCATTGGTCCACTCCCCAGGATCTTTACTCTTCGATTTCCTATCCGTCGGAACTCAACGGTAATTTCAATAGTTTACGCTGGCAACTCTCAAGGTGGCATGGCCGAAAACCGCAAAATCGCCAATGTGCTCACGGGCATAGATGAACGACCTTGTAATATTACGCCCGCTCAGAAGTTCGAAGAGCGTGTTGCATCCACCTGTTAAGATCACCGCTAAGACATCCATTTTATTCAAGCTAATTCTTAACGTTTCACGGCCCAACACAAGGTGAGGTGGAGTGCCCCGAATGCTCGTAGTGCCCCGCGAGTGCGGCGCAGACCAACTCTTCCTGCCGCAGGTCTTCTCTTTCGGTTCGGCCCAATTACCAACCTGAGCTCTGATCATCTATCTTGTGCGCTCATCCTAAAGGACGCGTATTTTACCGCCCCGGAACGGTGCCATTCGCTCTGATCTGAGCTCCGACATTGCCAAGTTTGATATATGCTGCAACTCAATGTGAGGGCCCCAAGACGCGCCCTAGTATGCTGCCCTCCATGCACCCCAGGCCCGCAAGCCGATGCTCTAGCGTGCTTCATTTTGACCTGAATGTGCCTTGGTTGAATGCGACATGAAGTGATGGCGCTTATCATTTCGAACTATTTTTTGATCTTTAGGTTATAGCGCCAACTTGTGTTTACGTTTTGCCTTTTTTTGTTGGCATTTCGGTTGGCGGCTCGGTCCGGCTAAGTTGACATCTGGGTCAAAACTGACCTGCTAAGTTTCCATCTAAGTTGACATAAGTTTCCCTCTAAGTTGACAGATTTTAGTTCATGCAACTTATTTCTGTGTGACAAGCTGTGAAAGTTCGCCATCACTTAGTAGGGGCACCGACGGCACCATCTGATTAATTCGCATCGGGTGAAAATGCGTTGAACCAACCGCGTTCTCTGTTTGGTCGTTCGGACAGCAAATCCCGCCCGCCGAGCCTTAGTCAGGAGCCTCGCGGTAAGGGCGACAATCTGAGAATACGCAGCGCAAAGCTTGGACGCCAGCAAGCGTCGGTGCTGGATCGGTATCCTGAGTGATCAACCGCAAGAAGCCAACCCAGGCGCGCTCATTCTCGGTAATGTCTTCAAGCGATGGCATCAGTTCCGATGGCTGCTTTTTATTCATTTGTTAAACAGGCCCCGAAGTGCGGCGCGTGAGCGCGTTGTGAGTGCAGGGTCTTTGTAATCTGAAGCGTCACGTAGCGCTTCCAGCCATACCACTTCGTTGCGTGAGACTATGGTGCCGAAGATTTCGTCGGTCACCTCTGAAGTCGTTTCGTAGCCCGACTGCTGGATAGCCATCCTAAACAGAAGCCTTGGGTCGACCTCGAGCGCCTGGGCTAGCGCTGCCACGCGATCCAACGGGACTTTACTCCTTCCGCTCTTAAGCAGGCTCATCATATTCACATTGATAAAACCCGCTTCAACAGCGATCTCAAGCTGGCTTTTACGCGGGCGCAGTTCAAGAATCCTCTTTGTTAAATATGCTGCGAGTTTCGTGTCAGCGTATGGGGTCTTTGGGGCCATCAGATTTTCCATCCATGAAGTATCGCAGCAGCTC
Source organism: Sulfitobacter sp. D7 (assembly GCF_003611275.1). Taxonomy (NCBI): domain Bacteria; kingdom Pseudomonadati; phylum Pseudomonadota; class Alphaproteobacteria; order Rhodobacterales; family Roseobacteraceae; genus Sulfitobacter; species Sulfitobacter sp. D7. Next base: position 731,871 of record NZ_CP020694.1, on the reverse strand, counting down.
GACTGCTTAATTTCTTTATAGAAAGTCTGATGTTGGAGATGCATTGTGCTGAACCGACCGCAAGCATCTCAAGTTATTTTGGGGCCAGTGGGGCCGGCAAATTCCAACTCCTACGAAGAGTTCAGGTTGTTGTTCAAAGTAAATGCGAGAGATCCAGATCTCGGTAGTCAATCGCATCGATGAGTTCGGCACGTTGCCGCAGAACACCATGAGCAAGGATCCCATAACGACCAGTCGTCGTGCCCTGGGTATGACCGAGGATCATGCCGAACTGTTCATCTAGGTAACCGGCACGGCGCAGAGCATCAGTAGCACCATGGCGAAACGAATACAGGCTGAGGCCCCTACCCTGCTTGATATTGATCCTCGTCAGATAGCGACTGAACTCGCGTGAAAACTCAGCCATCATCTGTCCTCGGGCGTTCCGGACCGCGTTTGGGAAAAGCTCAGTTTCTCCCGCCTTCATCTGCGCCTTATGATAATTGACCAAACCGAGCTTTATGAGCATCGGGTGTAGCGGCACGACGCGCATGGAACCCTTCGTCTTGGTCCGTTTCTCCCCTTCTCCCTCAGTGGTGATGTGCATGATCCAACGCCCATCCTGTTCTCGAACATCAGACAGATTCAACTGACCTATTTCACCCGGACGAGCACCGGAGAATAGCATAATCAACGGCACCCAATATCTATGGTCACGAATGAGGACGTTTCCGCTTTTCGCCATGAGCGACCACACTTCCGCGCTCTGACACCCTGTAAAAAGCGGCGAGCGAAACAGGGCATTAAGTTGATCGGTGGAGAACGGGAGCGTTGTGCTCCCCTTCTCTTTCGCCAATGACATTCCTAAAACAGGGTTTTGGTCAAGATAGCCGTTGTTGACCAGCCATTTGCAAAAGGCGCTCAGGCTAGAGAGGTATCTGTTCACTGACCTGTCAGAGAGCACCGGCTTCTTCTCTGTTCCATTGGCTGCGACAATTTCAGGTAAGGTCATTCCCTTAAAGACGCGCATCTCCGTTGCCTTGACCGGAAATTTCACCAATAAGGCCTTCCATTCTCTGACCATCTTTTTATCGATTTTCGCTACCGGACATGTGGGGCCAGCGATCTGCACCAGAAGGCTGATGTCCCGACGCATCTGGCTGATACGGTCATGCGATACGCCGCCCACGTTCTCGCGGGCAAATATCTCGAAGACGTCGGTGATCTTTTCGCCCGGCGCACCGTTGGGGCCCTGACGCTCCAGGGCATGCTTTATCAACTGGTCAGCAGGCTCACCACCGAAGTTCCCTTCGTCACGCTCTACGGTTCGCATGAGCGCCTCTATCTCGACACGAATAAGCTTACGAACGAGATCTGCACGATCTGTCGGTCCGATAACAAGCCCGTGGGTCTCCAAGTATGCGTTGATCTCATGGTCGACCAAAGCAGACTCACCTCTGACCAAGTGTTTTCGGAGTGCACCCAGCTTAATTTTCCGGCTCCGCGCCTCGACACTCTGGGATCCAGATTGTCTATCCTTCAGGAGCTTCAACTCCAAAGCTGCATCCAGAAAGCCCAAGTGGTCAGAAGTCTCAATCTTCTGTTTTTGGATGAAGGCGACTGCCGCATCTTCTGCTTCCTCGATCTCAGCGTCGGTCGTAACTATTGATCGACGCTGTTCATCGCGTTCTAAGGTGCCTTGGTAGTGCGACCAGATAAGTTCATCCTTATCCTCCTCTGCCATCGTGCCCCTATTGCGCAAAGCATCAAAGGAGCGGAGCCAAGCATCTATTACAGCCCGAACACGTCGGTTTGCTTCCGCCGGGTCATTGGTTCCAAGAGCCTTGACCAGCTCTTTGCGGCCTACTGCTTCGACTAGATCTTTGGGCACTCGCAGGCGGGCTGAATAAGCGCCGCCGCGTCGTATAAGGTATGTCTGTCTGCCCATCGTTTTCTTCTCTCGATCATGGAGCTGCAGCAACTGTGTGTTACGCTCATGTGTTACACCCACACGGGAAATAGGCAATTAAAAACAGTGTTTTATATAAAAGTCAGGCGCTTGATAGCGAGCCGGATTTGGTCCTACCATCCCAGCCAACACACTCCCCCGATAGCCATCACCGACTACTGCACAGCGCCCCTACGACATCACGTCGCAGACCAAAGCGCCCTATAGCGTTGCGGTGTCAGCCGCGGTATCAGCGCGCATGTCCGCCGTTTCGCGCATATCCTCGCTTCGGGTTAGCCTGACCCTCTTGCTGGTGCTGGCCCTTGCCAGCTTGCCCTTCGCACATCGTGCGACCGCGCAGGTACAGCAAGACCCGGCCTTCATCGCCTTTATCCAAGCGGGCGGCACGCTGAGCGATCTTTGCGACGGCACGCTCGAGGGGCAGAACCATGCGGCCTTGGATTGCGAAGCCTGCCGGATCGTCAATGCGTTGATCTTGCCGACCCCGGCAGATGTCTTGCTGCCGGGCGGGAGGCTGCGTTTTGCCAAACCGCGCGCGGCCCGTGCCCTCGGCGCACCGCGCAGCCCTGCGGGGGCGCCCCCGCCTGTCCGGGGGCCGCCATTCGTCTAAGCCATCGCTTCTTTCGCAATACTCAGACAATGGACCACGACAATGAAAACTTTCTATACCGCAGCCTTGGCTGCCCTACTTGCCCTGCCCGCCGCCGCGCATGAGTACACCGCCGGTGCTTTGACCGTCGATCATCCGGTGGCCTTTGAAACCCCGAAAACCGCCCGCGTCGGCGGCGGCTATCTGACGATCACCAATGGCGGAGACAGCGCAGACCGCCTCGTCAGCATCAGCGCCGAGGGCTTCGACGAAGTCTCCCTCCATCAGACGACCACCGATGATATGGGCGTCGCGCGCATGTCGCATATCGACGGCCTCGATCTGCCTGCAGGTGAGACGGTGACGCTTAAGCCCGGTGGGCTGCATATCATGTTCATGGGCCTCGACGGTGACCCTTTTGAGGAAGGTGAGAAAATCCCCGCCACCCTGACCTTTGAAAAGGCCGGGACCTTGGAGGTGATATTCAACGTCGAAAGCCGCCGCGGGCATGATGCGGGCGCCATGGATCACGGCGCGCACGCGCAAAAACACTAACCCCAAGCCAGTCGCAGGATGCGCCGCAAGGCGTTGACCGGCCCGCTTCGACACCTCTGCCTTTGGGCGGTGGTGGTGTTGTTTGGGGCGTTCTCGACGCTTGCGCCCGGAACCATGCCAGAGCGCCAGCAAGGCGCGCTGACCATGGTGCTGTGCACAGGTCACGGGGTGGAGACGGTGACCGTCGGGCCGGATGGCACACCGGTTGAGCCTGAACATAAACCCTGCGACTGGAACCAGCACCCCCTCGCCGCGCAGCGCAAGGGGCTGGTGGTGGCCCCCTTAGCCGCCGCCATCGATCCTGCGCCACTGCTGCCCCCTGCTCCCAGCACGGAGCCAATACCGCGCCGCGCCACCGTCAAACGCGCACGGGCACCGCCACGGTCTCTCTGACCCTCATCCAACAGATCAATTCAGTCAGAGGACCAAACATATGGTTTCCATCACTCCTGCAGGCGCGACAGCCCTGCAAAACGACAACACGCAGCATGCGAACAGCTTTTACCGCGCCGCATGGCGCTGGCATTTCTATGCCGGGCTTTACGTCATCCCCTTCTTCATCATGCTCGCCCTTACCGGGCTTGTGATGCTCTGGATCGCCTTTATCGGCGGGCGGGACGGAGAGCGAATTGCCGTGCATCCGCAGGGCGCGCCGCTTGCGGTGTCCGAACAAGCCGCCGCCGCGCAGGCCAGCATCGAGGGCGGCGCCCTCGTGCAATATGTCGCCCCCCGTGCCGGTGATCTGGCCGCGATCTTTCGCGTCGATGCGAATGACGTGGCGGCGATGGTCACCGTCGACCCCTATACCGCCGAAATCCTCGCCAGCTTTCCGCGCCGCAGCGGGTGGTATGACATGGCCGACAACATTCACGCCAACCTGCTGCTGGGCGTCACCGGCGACCGCATGATCGAAATCGCCGCCTCGCTTGGGATGGTGCTGATCGCGACGGGGCTCTACCTTTGGTGGCCGCGCGGCACCGGATGGCGGGCGGCGCTGCTGCCCCGTTTCGGTCGTGGGCGGGCGCTGTGGAGGTCGCTTCATGGGGCGATCGGGCTTTGGGTCTCGGTCGTGCTGTTCTTCTTCCTCATCTCGGGCCTGTCATGGGCCGGAGTCTGGGGGGAGAAAATGGTGCAGGCATGGAGCCAGTTCCCGGCGGAGAAATGGGATGCGCCGCTGTCGGATGACATCCACGCCAAGATGAACCACGGCCCCAAGGAAGTGCCATGGGCGCTGGAGCAGACCCCGATGCCCGCCTCGGGCAGTGATGCCGGTGTTACGGGGCTGGCCGAAGGCACGCCTGCCACGCTCGACACGATTGATGCGCTGGCGCGGCAGATCGGGTTTGACGCACGCTACCAGATGAACCTGCCGCAGGGCAAAGAGGGTGTCTGGACCCTAAGCCGGGATACGATGAACAGCGATGCGACCGACCCCACCAGCGACCGCACGGTGCATATCGACCGGCACACGGGCAAGGTCCTCGCCGATGTGCGCTACGCGGATTATTCGCTGGCGGGCAAGGCGATGGCCGTGGGCATCGCGCTGCATATGGGCACCTTGGGCTGGCCGAGTGTCATGGCCAATACGCTCTTTTGCCTGTCGGTGATCTTTCTTTGCGTCTCTGGCGTGGTGATGTGGTGGAAACGCCGCCCGACAAACCCGGCGGGCTGGCTCGCGGCCCCGCCTCCGCCGCGCAATATGACGCTTTGGAAAGGCGCGGTTGTGGTCGGTCTGGCCGTGGCGCTGGCCTTTCCAATGGCGGGGATCACCCTGCTGGTCGTCGGGCTGCTGGATTGGTTGTTGCTGCGCCGTGTGCCAGTGCTGAAACGCATGGTGTCCTGAAATGCCGCCCGCCCCTTCGCGGGGGCGGGCACCGCTTGGCCCTTAGGCCGTGTGCTGTTTGATCAGCTCTTTATAAAGCGCCTGAATGCGTTTGGTGACGGGCCGTTCTCCGCTGCCGATGGCCTTGCCGTCAATCTCTGCCACCGGGGTCTGCGCGCCAAAGGTGCCAGTGAGAAAGGCTTCATCCGCGCCATAAGCTTCGTAGAGCGAGAAGTTCTTCTCCCGCATCGGAATGCCGTTTTCATGGCACAGGTCGATCACCTTTTGCCGCGTCACCCCGTTCATGCAATAGTCCCCGGTCGAGGTCCAAACCTCCCCCCGCCGCACGATGAAAAAGTTGCAAGCGTTGGTGGTGTTCACAAAACCATGCGGGTCGAGCATCAGCGCCTCATCCGCGCCCACTTCCTCGGCCTGAAGGCAGGCGATGATGCAGTTCAGCTTGGAATGACTGTTAAGCTTGGGGTCTTGGCTATGTGGCAGCCCGCGCACCTGCGGGACGCTCGCCAAACGAATGCCCGCAGATTGCAGGCGATCCACGGGTTTGGAATGCTCCATGATGATCACCAGCGTCGGCCCGGTGGTGCTGAGCGAGGGGTGCTGGAAGGGTTTATCCTTGATCCCCCGCGTGAGCATTAGGCGGCAGTGCACGTCACTGTGCATGTCGTTCGCCTCTGCCGTGCGGCGCAGCGCCTCGGCGATGCCGTCTTTGTCCAGGCCCACGTCGAGCGAGATTGCTTTGCAGGAATTAAAGAAGCGGTCCATATGCTCGTCGAAGAACGCCCATGTCCCGTTATAGAGGCGCATGCCTTCCCAGATGCCGTCGCCCAGCATGAAGCCCGCGTCATAGACCGAGACCTTGGCCTCGTCGCGGTGCACGATGTCGCCGTTGACGTAGATCTTGATGTCCTGGTTTCGGGCGTCTTCGTCGGCGGCGTGGGTGGTGGTGTGTTCGGTCATGGGAGGGGTCCGTTTGTGAGGGCGGTTGGCGCTATTGATAAGCAAATGGATCGATGTTGCCACCCCGGTCCCGGAATCAAGCCGCAGGCGCCGGGCTCTCAACGTTTTGACTACCACCCGGGCCCGGGACAAGCCGTAGGCGCCGGGCCATCGCCTGCCCGCCCGTCACGCCGGAGGCGTGCCAGCCTATATGAGCGCACCTTTGGTGCGACCGGGTAGGCGATTTGGTGAGGCTGGGTGTGCCCTCGCGGACCGCACATCAAAGCCGAGAAATAAAGTGGCACCAATTTACGTCAGATCGCCAACCCGCGGTCAGGCGCTGGCCCTCAGACCCGCCAGCTCAGCACGCGCCGTTCCACGAAGGCAACAGCCGCAGACACCGCCACGCCCAGCAGCGACAGGATCACCACACCCGCAAACAGACGCTCCAAATCATACAGGCTCCCCGCCTGCAAAATATACGCCCCGATTCCATATTCCGCGCCCAGCATCTCGGCAGCCACCAACAAAATAATCGCGATGGTCAGCGAAATCCGCAGCCCCGAGAGGATCCCCGGCATCGCGCCGGGCACCACGATTTTCGAGACAATCGACCACCAACCAAGGCCGAAACTCTGCCCCATGCGGATCAACACCCGGTCCACATTGTCGACCGCCGCATAGGTGGCGACAACGGTGGGCGTGAAAGTGCCAAAGGCGATCAGCGCGTACTTACTCGCCTCATCAATGCCGAACCAAATCACAAACAGCGGCAACAGCGCGATCTTGGGAATGGGGAAAATCGCCGCCACCAGCGGCACCAGACCCGCGCGGGCCAAAGAAAACAGCCCGATCAAAATGCCAACACCGATCCCGACCGACGCGCCGATCAGCGCGCCCACCGCCAGACGGGTCAGCGAGGGCACGAGATGTTTGAACAACATCCCCGACTGATAAAGCTCTTGAAATGTCAGCAGCACATCGCTGGGCCGAGGCAACGTCAGGGCCGAGATAAAGCCGCTGCGCGTGCCCCATTCCGCCAGTAGGATCAGCACCACGAAAACCGCAAGCCCCACGCCCCGCCGCGTGCCGGGCTGGAAGCCACCGCCGCGAAAGGTGACTTCGCGGGCATTCACATCCGTTATTTCAGCCATCGATCAACTCCGCATCCGCCGCCGCGGCCTCATCGCGCATCAGCCCCCATAGGTGCTGTTGCTGCGCCTCCAACGCCGGGTCGCCATGGCGCCGCTCGGCCAGCGGTATGTCTAGGTTCACCACCTCGCGCAATTCACCCGGACGGCGCGAGAGCACGACGATCTTATGCCCCAACCGCACCGCTTCAGCGAGGTTGTGGGTCACATAGACCGCCGTGAACGGCTGCCGCGTCCAGAGCGCCACAAGGTCGTCCATCAAAAGCTCGCGGGTCTGGCTGTCGAGCGCGCTCAGCGGCTCGTCCATCAGCATCACCGCCGGGTTCACCGCCAGCGCACGGGCAATCGCCACGCGCTGCTTCATGCCGCCCGAAAGCTGTTTGGGCAGCGCATCGGAGAAATCGGTCAATTTGGTCCGCGCCAACACATCGGCGATGATCGCCTCACGCTGCGCCTTGCCCAGCCCGTGATCCTCAAGCACCAGCGCCACATTGCCCCGCACCGTGCGCCACGGCAGCAGCGCGAAATCTTGGAAAATATAAGTGAGCGGGTTCAGACAGCCCTCAGGCGCATCGCCCATTTGCAGCACGCGGCCTTCGCTGGGCCGCTCCAACCCGCCGAGCATGCGCAGCAGGGTGGATTTGCCACAGCCGGAGGGGCCGACGATGCAAACGATCTGGCCAGAAGGAATATCGAGCGTGATGTCACGCAGCACTTGGGTATCGCCATAATAATGGCTGACGGAGGAAAGCTTGAGGTCCATGCCGCCCTTTTCCGGCAAAAACGCCCCGCGCGCAATGTGCGATCCGCGTCCCGGCGCAACCGCCCTGCGCCGGTGGCGCGCTTAGGGCTGCTCACCCTCTTTGCGGCTCAGGCCGTCCACCGCGATCCCGGCGGTAAAACCATGCACCAAGGTCGACACGAGGATCGCAAAACCCACCATCGCCCAAAGCGGCTCTTCGTCCAGAAACTCGACCTTCCCCGCCGCATAGGCAAGGTAGTAGATCGACCCGATCCCCCGGATCCCATAAAGCGCCACAACCCAGCGGGGGCGCGTCTCGAGCGACGTTCCCAAAAGGGATAGCCACCCCGCCAAGGGGCGCACGACAAAGATCAGCGCCAGCACGATCACCGCGCCCGACAGGGTCAGATCGCTCAGCAAGGCGGGCAACACCGCACCAATCGCCACCAGCAAAAGCGCCGTCAGCGCGTGCTCAACGGCGGCGGTGAAATCATGCAAACGACGGTGGAATTCGTGGTCCGCCTCAACCCGCCGGATCACCAGACCGGCCACCGCCACGGCGATGAAACCATAGCCTTCGGCAAGCTCCGTCGTGCCATAGCACAAGAGCACCCCCGCCAAGGCCACCACGCCCGAAGATGTCTCGGCCAGAACCGCCTTGCGCGGCACGGCGAACAACACCTGCCCCAAGGCCCAACCGCCCGCCGCGCCCATCACGGTGCCGACAGAGATGCGCCAAAAGACGTCTCGCGCCAGCCACTCCACGCCCCAAGTCGCCGGGGCCAAGCCTTCGGCCGCGACCAGAATACCAAGGTAGACGAAGGGAAAGGCCAAACCATCGTTCAGCGCCGCCTCTGTGGTCAGGGCAAAACGCACCGGATGTTCGCCCCCTTCCTGCGGCGGGCCAACCTGCACGTCAGCGGCCAAAACCGGATCGGTGGGTGCCATCACCGCGCCCAGCAAAATCGCCCCGGCTGCAGTCATCCCGGCAAAGGCCCAGCCCATCACTGCGACCGACAGGATCGTCAGCGGCATGGTCAGCGCCAACAACCGCGCCGTTGGCCCCCAGCGGGACCAATCAGAAAGCCTGTCGATCCGCAGCCCCGTCGCGAAGAGCGCGACGATCACGCAAAGCTCCGACACGATTTCCCATGGAAAGGGGGTGGCGCGCGGGTCGGGGAAACTCGGCATGCCGGGAACAAGGGCGAAAACGCCCATGCCCAAAAGGATCAACAGCCCCGAGGCGGCAGGCTCTCGCCGACTGAAAAAGCGGGGCAGCCAATGGGCAAGGATCACCACGGCGCCGACGGCCCCCAAGGCGAAATGATAGCCGTTCAGGGCGAAAAAACTGCCGTCGCTCACTGCACATTCCCGTTTTATGGTCAGGGGCTTGGCCCCGCATCAGCACCAAAGGTATCTTGGCGCCTCTGCATTGCCAGTGATGCCTGCCGGAAATGCCACCCTGCGGGAGCAAAAGGTAAAGGCGCGCCCGTGGGGGACGCGCCATTCAAAGCGATCATATCACGCAAGCAACGCGCTTAGCTGCCCATCGTCTCGACATAAGAGGTGTCGATCAGCGTCTCTAGCGTGATGTCGGCATCGACCAGCCCTTCGGACTGGAACCACTCCAACTGGTCACGCACCGAAGCCACGTTCAGCTTGGCACCTTCGTTCAACCGCATGGTGCCGTTGATGATCGAGGGCGCCGCCTTGTCGCGCGGGCGGTCGGTGTAGACATATTTATGGATCAGATCGACCATCTCATCGACGCCCGCATCGCCGCTGTCCTTGGCGATCATCGCGGCGTTATAATCGGCGACACCTTTGGAATAGCCCGCAAGGAAATTCTTAGTCATTTCCTGTTCGTCACTGGCGTTCTTGGTCGAGGTAAAGACTGTCGTCACCTGATAATCCGGCAGATAGGTCGCCACATCGCCGATGATATGAACGGCACCCGATCCCGCCAGCGGCTTGGCAATATGCGGCACGATCGACCACGCATCGATCTGGCCCGACTTCAGCGCACCGATCACCGCGCCGACTTTTTGCAGCGGCTTGAACTTGAGGCTGATCCCCTCAGCCTCGGCCATTTTGGCGCCCATGTAGTGAAAGGACGACCCGGCCTGCGTCATGCCAAAGCTTTTGCCATCCAGCATGCTGGGTTCGGTGATGCCCGCCTGATAGGCCGCATCAGAAACGAGGAACTTCTGCCCGTCGATGCCCGGCTCTTCTTGCAGGCCGCCGCCGATCACCTTGACCGCGCCCTTTTGCGCCAGCGACACCAAGCCGCCCGAGATCGCGGTGATCGCATAGTCCACATCGCCGCTGGCAATCGCCACGGCCATCGGCTGCGCGGCCTCGAAAAAGCGCAGTTCAACGTCCAGACCGGCCTCTTGGAAATAGTCCCGCTCAAAGCCGACAAAGCTGCCCGCGTGGCTGGTGAAACGCAGCGCGCCCACGGTGATCTTGCGGTTCTGCGCCAGTGCCGGTGCCGCCAGCCCCACGGCGGTTGCAGCGCCCAAAGTTGCGATGGCCTGACGGCGGTTGAACAGGGTCATAATCTCACTCCTCCAATTTTGCCGCAGCATGGTCGGCGGCCAGACCGAAAGTCAAGCGAGAGCGCCCGCAGCGGCCACAACCAGGACTGGCATCTCATTTCAAAGCATGGCATCGATTTGCCATGAAGCTCTTTTCATCCAAGTCCCGCCCCATGCACCTCGGCCCCTTTCCGCTGGAGCGGCTGCGCCGGTTGCATGCACCCCATGACCAACTGCCGGATGCGCCCATGCCGGTGCTGCGTTTTGAGCGGCCCGAGACGCCCCAGAGCATCTGCAACGCCATGGCCCCCTTCCAAGCGATGATGGACGTGCTGCGCGACGGGCCGGTCAACACGGCGGGCGCGGTGATCCCCGAAAGCCCGGTGGAACGGGCCAATCACCTCAAATCATTTGGTTATTACAACGATGCCTCGATGATGGGCGTCTGCTCCCTGCCGGACGAGGCGCATCTTGCCACGCCCCGGCGCAGCGAAGGCACCGCGCAATTGGCTGAAGGACTGCGTAGCCGCCAGACCAAGACGCTCGCTGCCGGGGTCGATGTCATCATGGCGAACCTGCGCGACGCGGTGGACGCGCCCGAGACCTCGATCGATACTCACAGCCACGCGCTGGTGGTCCTCACCGCCTATCCCCGCGATCCGCGCGAGGATGAATTGGGCAGCGATTGGATCATGGACGCCCAAGCCGAGCGCGCCTGCCTACGCGGGACCGAGAACGCCACCGTGCTGGCCGAATACATCCGCCAATTGGGTTTCGCCGCCAAGGTGCATTCAGGCACCACCGCCGATGTGAACCTCGGCCCAATGGCCGTGGCGGCGGGGTTGGCGGTTTGGGAAGACAACACACTGCAAGCCCCGTGGATCGGCGCGCGTTTCGGGCTGGCGGTGGTGACCACCGACATGGACCTCGCGCCCGATATGCCGCTTGTTCCGCTGGCCGATCAGCCGTGGTCTGTACTCAAAGGCCCGCATTGGCAGTTGGGCACCCATGGCGGCGTCAGCGCCCGCGATGTCGATCCTTACGCGCGGCGCGACTATGCCGCAGGGCCGCATCCATTTGAGACGCTGAAACGGGTGGATGAGCCGACCACCTACATCGACGCGCCGAACGTGCCGCGCGTGCCGAAACGCGGCGATCTTTTCGCACGCGGGCAGTTCGGCGACATGGGGCCGAAGGTGCAGAACGCCATGAAAGGCGGGCACCATGTAGTGAAATCCGCCCCCTCCGCCGCGCAGCGCCGTCTGCTGGGCGCGCTGATCTTGCTGCAAAACGGACCGGTGAACGATGCCGCCCCTGCGATGACAGACAGCGCCCGCAATGCCGCCAACCTCAAGGCGGCAAGCTATTTTCTGGGGGCCGATGCTGCGGGTCTCTCGGCCTGCCCCGATTGGACGTGGTACAGCCATGACGCCACCGGCACCCCGATCACCCCGCCGCATGACCAAGCGCTGAGCCTCATCATCGACCAAGGCTTTGACACGATGGAGGGGTCTTCGGGCGACGATTGGATCGCCGTGTCGCAATCCATGCGGGCCTATCTGCGGTTTTCTATGCTGGGTGGCGTGATGGCCCAGCATCTGCGCAACCTCGGCCATTCCGCCAAAGCGCATACGGTGATGGATGGCGATGTGCTGCAACCGCCGCTCTTGTTGCTCGCGGGGCTGGGCGAAGTCTCTCGCATCGGCGAGGTGATCCTGAACCCCTTCCTCGGCCCGCGCCTGAAATCCGGCGTGGTCACGACCACCCTGCCGGTCACCCACGACAAGCCCATCGACTTTGGCCTGCAAAAGTTCTGCGAAGCCTGCAATAAATGCGCCCGCGAATGCCCCTCGGGGGCGATCACCGCCGGGCCGAAGAAGATGTTCAACGGCTATGAAATCTGGAAATCCGACAGCCAAAAATGCGCCACCTACCGGATCACCAACCAAGGCGGCGCAATGTGCGGGCGTTGCATGAAGACCTGCCCATGGAACCTTGAAGGACTCTTCGCCGAGGCCCCCTTCCGCTGGGCCGCCTCCAACATCCCCGCCGCCGCACCGCTGCTGGCCAAGCTGGACGACAAGGTCGGCAAGGGCCGCCTGAACCCGGTGAAAAAGTGGTGGTGGGACATCGAACGCAAACCCTCGGGCCAGTTCGACACGCCTGCCCAGCCGGTGAACGCCCGTGATCTGCAACCCGATCTGGACCTCAAATTCGAGGATCAAACCCTCGCCGTCTACCCCGCCCCACTGGCCCCGCACCCATGGCCCTACCCCGACCCGATGAACCGCGAGGCCGGGATCGCCGCCCATGCCGCGCTGCTGAGCGCGGATGAACACCGCCGCAAAACGGCCGCTGGCGATACCGATCACTTGCATCTCTACAAGGTCGGCAGCGACACCCCCGTGCTCGACCTGCGGATCACCGAGGTGATCCGTCTGAACGCGACCACCGCCCTTTATGACATTGCCCACCCCGAAGGCCATGACCTGCCCGCATGGTCCGCTGGCGCGCATCTTGATCTGGTCGTCGCGCCGGAATTCCTGCGCCCCTATTCGCTGCTGGGCGACCCGTCCGACCGCAAACGCTACCGCATCGCGGTGCTGCGCGAAGATGCAGGCCGGGGCGGATCAGCCCTGCTCCACCGGGTTTTCACCAAGGGGCGACGCATCTTTGTCGGCAAGCCGGTCAACCATTTTGAAATGGTCGAGGACGCGCCGCATAGCCTGCTCATGGGCGGCGGCATCGGCATCACGCCGATGATCGCTTTTGCGCACCGGCTGCACGCCCTTGGGCGACCCTTTGACCTGCACTACTCGGCCTCTGACCGCGAAGCGGCGGCCTTTGCCGAGGAACTGGCGCAGGCCCCTTGGGCCGACCGTGTACACCTGCATATCTCATCTGAAAGCACCCGCGCCGACCTGCCCGCCATCATGGAACGCAGCGCGCCGGGCACCCATGTCTACACCTGCGGCGCGGATGCCTACATGCAGTCGGTCATGGCCGCCGCCGAGGCCGCGGGCATCCCCGAAGACGCGCGGCATCTGGAATATTTCTCAACCCCCGAGGTGCCAGATTACGTCAATCACCCCTTCACGCTAAAACTCACCTCAGGCCGCGAGATCGCCGTCTCAGCCGAAGAAACCGCCGCCGACGCGCTGATCGCGGCAGGGGTGCCGGTGGATCTGAAATGCAGCGATGGCATCTGCGGCGTCTGTAAATGCGGCCTGCGCGGCGGCGCGGTCGAACATCGTGATTTCGTGCTTTCGGCCAAGCAGCGCGAAGGCGCGATCATCCTCTGCCAGTCACGCGCGGCAGAGGCAGGCGGCGTGCTGGAACTCGACCTCTAACCCCTTTCGCAAAAAGCGCGCAGCCGTTAAGAGAAGCCAACCTCTGCAACAAAGGGCTGCCCCCATGACATTCGACCGTTCGATCAAGATCGCCCCCTCCATCCTCGCCGCCGATTTCGCCAACTTCGGTGCCGAATGCGAAGCCATTGAGGCCCAAGGCGCGGACTGGGTGCATGTGGATGTGATGGACGGGCATTTCGTGCCCAACATCACCTTCGGCCCCGCCACCTGCGCGGCGATCCGGCCCCACATCAAGGGCGTGATGGACGTGCATCTGATGATCGCCCCGGTCGATCCCTATATCGAAGCCTTCGCCAAGGCGGGCGCCGATGTGATCACCGCCCATGTCGAGGCCACCCCCCATATCCACCGCACGCTTCAGGCGATCCGCGGCGCGGGCGCGAAAGCGGGTGTGGCACTAAACCCCGGCACGCCAGCCAGCGCGGTGGCCGAACTGCTCGACATGGTCGACCTCATCTGCGTGATGACCGTGAACCCCGGCTTCGGTGGCCAGAAGTTCATCGACATGACAGCCAAAATCCGCGACCTGCGCGCGATGATCGGTGACCGGCCCGTGCATATCGAGATCGACGGCGGCGTCGATCCCAAGACCGCGCCGCTGGTGGCGCAGGCCGGGGCCGATGTGCTGGTGGCGGGCTCCGCCGTCTTCAAGGGTGGCTCGGTGAGCAACCCCGCGCCCTACGGCGAAAACATCCGCGCGATCCGCGCCGCCGCCGAAGGCACCTACGTCTGATCTGGCCGGGCGCGGTTCAAGCCGCGCCTAGCCCTCCAGCCGGTCGGCAAAGGCCGTCAGCAGCCGGTGTTTCAGGATCTTGCCTGTGGGTGCGGCGGGCAGGTCCGTGGCCACGATGATCTGCGCGGGCCGCTTGTAGCCGGTCAGCCGCTCTTTGACGAAACTGCGCAACTCCTCTGCCGTCACCTCGTCGCCGGGGGCGACCTGCACGAAGGCCAGCACCTCTTCGTCGCCTTCGCGCCGCCGTCCGACCACGGCCGATTGCACCACGCGCGGGTGATCGTTCAACGCGGCTTCGACCTCGGGCGGATAAACGTTGAAACCGCCGTGAATGATTAATTCCTTGCTGCGCCCGAGAATGTGCAACCGCCCATCCTCATCGAGCTTGCCCAGATCGCCGGTGTGCAACCAGCCCTCGGCGTCGATGGCTTTGTCGGTCTCGGTCGGGTTGCGGTAGTAGCCTTTCATCACATGCGGTCCGCGCACCAGCACTTCGCCTTCGCCCGCGCCATTGCCGCCGGGCGCTTGGTCGTCGATCTTGCATTCGGTGCCCGGCGTGACCGGTCCGACCGAAGTATCGGGCGAGCCAAGCGCGTTGGTGGTGGCCGATGCGCCCGAGCATGTCTCGGTCATGCCAAAGCCGTTTTGCAGCGGCAGTTCATAAAACGCCTCGGCTTTGCGTTTCCACGCCGGATCAAGCGGTGCACCGCCCGATGAAACATAGCGCAGCTTGGGGCTTTCGAGTTTGGGCATCCCGCGCTCGCGCGAGTACTGCATCACCAGCGCGTGCATCTGCGGCACAGCGGGAAGGATCGTGACATCCTCGTGGGTTGCGGCATGCAGCTTCGCCGCCGAGAAACGGCTCTCCTGCCGGACCTTCGCGCCAGAACTCACCGCGGCCATCAAGACAGACACCAAACCGAAAACATGAGTCATCGGCAGCACGCCGTAAACCACATCACCCGGCACCATCTGTCGCAGGTCCGCCGAGGCACGCGCGCCAAAGCGCAGGTTCTGATGGGTCAGCATCACCCCCTTGGGATCGCCCGTGGTGCCGGTGGTATAAAGCAGCACCGCCACATCATGCAGATCGGCGTCGGGGCTGCTGGGCAGCGGTGTGGCAAGGTGCAGGCTGCCGAAAGCGCCCGAGACCTCACGTGCGTTCAGCCGCGCCGCATGGGCCGCCGCTTCGGGCGAGACATCGCAGGTCAGCAGCACCGCCGCCGGGGTGGCGTGATCGATGATGCGGGTGACTTCGGCTTCGGTCTGGCGGGCATTGACGGGGATCGCCACCGCGTCCAACTCCCACGCGGCATAGAGCGAGGCCACCGCCGCAACACAGTTTTCCACCATCAAAAGCACGCGGTCGCCCGCCTGCACTCCCGCGCTGCGCATCTCAGCGGCCAAGGCCACGCGCGCACGGTCCAGATCGGCATAGCTCCACGCGGCGCCGCTGGCGTCACTCAGCGCGGGCGCCTCTGGTCGGGTCGCCAATTGCTCAGCTAGAAAATCCTGTACCCTGGCATTCATGGGTGTCTCCTCCTGCCTATTCGCGACCCCCTCCTCCGGCGGCCGCTGCCCGGCTAAAACCGGGGCTTTCGTTTTTCCAAAAAGGCCGCGATCCCTTCGGCGGCCTCATCCCCGCCAGCCGCGTGGGCCATGGCGTTGCGTTCGGCATCAAGCTGATCGGCCTCTTCGGCCTCATAGGCCTGCGCCACCAACTGCCGGATCGCGCCTTGGGCAGCACGCGGCCCGGCGGCGAGCGTATCGGCCAGCATCAGCGCCTCGTCCAAGGCTTTGCCTTTGGCGCAGATACGGTTGACCGCGCCGAGTTCGGCAAAGCGCATCGCCATGACGGGACGGCCCAGAAGGCACATCTCCATCGACAAGGGCCGCGGCAAAAGCCGCGCCAAAGAAGCCGTCAGACCGGCATCCGGCACCAACCCGGCCTTCACATAGGCGGCAGTGAACTGCGCCTCTTCGCAGGCCACGATCATGTCGCAGGCCAGCGCCAGCGACAGCCCCGCCCCGGCAGCGCCACCTTCGATGGCGGCGATGACAGGCACCGGGCAAGCACGCATGGCGCGGACCAGATCATGCAGCCCATCCACCCGCTCGCGGCGCTCGGCCTCGGTCAGTTTGCGCCGTTCGATCAGCACGTTAAGGTCTCCCCCCGCGCAGAAAAAGCGCCCTTCGGAGGTGAGGATCACCGCGCGGATGCGCGGGTCTTCGGCTAGGGTCATGGCTTCGGCAATCGCCTCGTAAAGCTCTGGCGTCAGCGCCCCGCGTTTCTCGGCGTTGCCGTTCCAGACGATCAGCCTGTCGCCCCGGTCTTCGATCCGCGCACTCATGTTTTTGCCCTTTTGAAAACGCCCGTCGCACGCGACAGCAGCTTGCCCTCGGCATCATGCAACTGCGCCTCGGCATAGAGGATTTTATACCCCCCGCCCGTGACGCGGCCTGTGGCAACGACTTGGCCCTCGCGCACCGCCAAGATGTAATCGGTGGTCAGCGACAGGGTCAGCATCGGCACGAAGGGCCCGCTCATCGCGCAGTGCCGCGCACAGGCAAAGCCCGTGGCCACATCCAAGAGCAACGTATGCAACCCCCCGTGCAGCACACCTGAGACGTTCAGGTGCTGCGGGCCGAGGTCGAGTGTCACGCGGGTGCTGCCATCGGGGTTCGACAGGTCGGGTTGAAACCCGATCAGCTGTTGAACCCCGCTGGTCGGTGCCTCATGCGGCGGATAGTGCAATGAACCGCTCCAGATGATGATCAACGTCGCCAAAGCGGTGGTCCGCCATGGTGATGCGTTTGGCGATATGGGCCAGTTCGTACTCCTGCGTCATGGCGATGCCGCCGTGCATCTGGATCGTGTCTTCGGCCACCAGACGGCCCACGCGGCCCATCAGGTTTTTGGCGGCTGAGACGTGACGCTCGCGGCTGGCGCGGTCGTCAGCCAGATGGCCTGCGGCATTGATCACGGCAGAGCGCGCCTGTTCGAGGTCAATCAGCAGGTCCGACATGCGGTGCGCCAGCGCTTGGAAGCTACCAATCGGGCGGCCGAACTGCTTGCGCGTGCCGAGGTATTCGCGGGTCAGATCGCAGGCGGTTTCCATCGCGCCCAGCGTTTCCGCGCAGAGTGCGGTGGTCGCGACGGCCACACGGGCCTCAATCGCGTCAAACGCCTTGCCAGCCTCGCCCAAGCGAGCGCTTTCGGGCAGGGTTACATCATCCAGTGTAACTTCGGCGGCGCGGCCACCGGCCAGCAGGGCATAGCCCGTGACGGTGAGCCCTTTGGTATCCGCTGGCACAAGGAACAGCGAAATGCCTGCCTGATCGCCAGCCTCTCCGCTTTCGCGGGCAGAGACGACGAGCATGTCGGCAGCCTCGGCATTGGCGACGACGGCTTTGCGACCGTTCAACACGATGTCACTGCCGTTTTGTGACGCAGTGGTGGTGACGCGCTCAAGGTCATAGCGGCTGGTCGGCTCACCATGGGCAAAGGCCAGTTGCAACGCGCCGCCGATCAGTGCCTCAATATGTTCCTGCTGCGCTTCACTGCCCAGATCGGCAATCAGCCCACCAGCCAGCACGGCGCTGTCGAGCAGCGGCTCGACCACACCGGCGCGGCCCAGTTCTTCGAACACGGTGGTCACGTCGAAACCCGCGCCGCCAAAGCCGCCTTGGTCTTCGGTGAAAAGCGCGCCGATGACGCCCAATTCGGCCAAGCCGTTCCAGATGTCAGCAGAGAAGCCTGCTTCGCTTTCCAGAATGCCATTGCGCGTGGCGGTGTCGTATTTATCGCGCAGGAAACGGCGCAGGCTGTCTTGCAGCATCTGGCGTTCTTCGGTTAGGTCGAAATTCATTTTGCACCTCCCAGCGTTGTCTTGGCGATGATCTGCCGCTGGATTTCGTTGGAGCCGCCAAAGATCGACAGCTTACGGTTGTTGAAATACTGCGCGGCCACCGGACCGGCCTCGTTCGGATCGGGCAGCGCGTCGTTGCTGCCTGCCACCGCTTCCGAGGCGAAGGGCATCGCATAGACGCCAGCCGCACGGCGCGCGAGGTCGTTGATTTCCTGCCGGATGATCGTGCCTTTGACCTTGAGCATCGAGGATTCCACCCCCGGTGCCTGCCCTGCGGCGGCCTTGGAGATGATGCGCAAGTTGGTCGTGGCCATCGCCATCAGATCAATCTCTGCCTGCGCCACGCGGGCAGCGAAATGCGGGTTCTCGATCAGCGGGCGGCCCCCGGCCATTTCGGATTTCGCGATGCGTTTCACGGCCTGAAGACCGGCTTGGGAGAAGCCCACACCGGCAATGTTGGTGCGCTCATGGGTCAGCAGGTACTTGGCGTAGGTCCAGCCCTTGTTCTCTTCGCCGACGAGGTTCTCGGCAGGCACTTTGACATTGTCAAAGAATACCTCGTTCACCTCGGCGCCGCCATCCAGCAGGATGATCGGGCGCACGGTGATGCCCGGCGTCTCCATGTCGATCAGCAGGAAAGAGATGCCCTCTTGCTGCTTCACGTCCTTGTCGGTCCGCACGAGGCAGAAGATCATGTTGGCGTGTTGGCCCAGCGTCGTCCAAGTCTTTTGACCGTTGACGATGTAATGGTCGCCGTCCTTGACCGCCGTGGTTTTGAGCGAGGCGAGGTCCGACCCCGCGCCCGGCTCGGAATAACCCTGACACCACCAGTCTTCGCCCGAGAGAATGCGCGGCAGCCAGTAGTCCTGCTGCTCTTTCGAGCCGAACTTTTGCAGCACGGGGGCCAGCATCGACAGGCCAAAGGGCACGATGCGCGGCGCGTGATGAGCAGCGGCCTCTTCCTCGAAAATATGGCGCTGCACGGCGTTCCACGCGGCCCCGCCGAATTCCTTGGGCCAGTTGGTGGCCAGCCAGCCTTGATCGTTCAGGATGGCGTGCCAGCGTTCGTGATCATCCTTCGAAAGCTCCTGCCCACGGCGCACCTTTTCGGAAAGCTCGCTTGGCAGTTTCTCGGTGAGGAATTGGCGCACCTCCTCGCGGAAGGCGCGTTCTTCGTCGGTATAGCTCAGGTCCATGTCGGCCCCCTTTAGTAGATTTCGAAGAGGCCAGCCGCCCCCATGCCGCCGCCGATGCACATCGTCACGACGCCCAGTTTCGCGCCGCGGCGGTGGCCTTCGCGCAGAATGTGGCCGGTCATCCGCGCCCCGGTCATGCCGAAGGGGTGGCCGATAGCGATCGAGCCGCCATTCACGTTGCATTTATCGGGGTCGATGCCGAGTCTATCGCGGCAGTAGAGCGCTTGGCTCGCGAAGGCTTCGTTCAGCTCCCACAGGTCGATGTCATCGACGGTCAGCCCGTGACGTTCCAGCAGACGCGGCACGGCAAAGACCGGGCCGATGCCCATTTCATCGGGCTCGCAACCCGCGACGGCGAAGCCTTTGAACGCGCCCATGGCTTGCAGGCCCTGTTGCTCGGCCTCTTTGCTGTCCATCAGCACGAGGGCTGCAGCGCCATCCGACAGTTGGCTGGCGTTGCCCGCGGTGATGAAAGCCCCCTCGCCGCGCACGGGCGTCAGGCCCGCAAGCCCTTCGAGCGTGGTGCCGGGCCGGTTGCATTCGTCGCGGTCCACTGTGACCTCGCGGGTGGAGATCTCCTTGGTCTCCTTGTCCTGCACGCCCATGGTGGTCTGCATCGGGACGATTTCGTCATCAAAGAGACCGGCCTCTTGCGCGGCGGCAATCAACTGCTGGCTGCGCAGGCCATAGGCGTCCTGATCCTCGCGGCTGATGTTGTAGCGTTTGGCCACGATGTCGGCTGTGTCGATCATCGCCATATAGACCTCGGGCTTATGCTCCTTGAGCCAGGCCTCTTTCACCGATTTCACATCCGGCTGGATCAGCGAAATGCTCTCGACCCCGCCTGCAACCATCGGGCCTGCGCCCTCTTGGCAGATTGCGTTGGCGGCCATGGCGACGGTCTGCAGACCGGAAGAACAGAAGCGGTTCACGGTCACGCCCGAGGCGGTCACCGGCAGGCCCGCGCGCAGGGCGATCTGCCGCGCGATGTTCGAGCCGGTGGCCCCTTCGGGGTAGCCGCAGCCGATCATCACGTCTTCGATCGCCGAGGGATCGATGCCCGAGCGTTTGACCGCTTCGGCAACGACATGGCCTCCCATGGTGGCACCGTGGGTCATGTTGAACGACCCGCGAAAGGATTTGGCCAGCCCGGTACGGACGGCGGAGACGATGACAGCCTGTTTCATTTGGCAGCTTCCTTGTTCAGATCATCAAAAGTGCGGTTGGTCTTGACCAGTTCGACCAGCAGCGGCGCTGGTTTCCAGAACCACGGGTCTTTCTCGGCAAACCCTTCGATGGCGGCGAGGACATTGGGCAGGCCCTGAATATCGGCCCATTTCATTGGGCCACCCCAATAGCGCGGGAAGCCGTAGCCAAAGAGCAGCGTCATATCGATGTCGAGCGGGCGTTTCGCGATGCCCTCTTCCAGCACCTTGGCCGCCTCATTGACCATGGCGCACATGTAGCGGCGCACGATCTCTGCATCGGTGAACTCGCGCGGGGCGATGCCGCGCTCCTTCTGCTCTTCCTCGATCAGGCGGGTGATTTCCGGGTTCGGCGTGCCGCCGCGTTTGCCCTTTTCGTAGATGTAGTAGCCTTGGCCGGTCTTCTGGCCGAAGTGGCCTTGTTCGCAGAGCCGGTCGATATAGGTCGGCACCCGCTCCTCGGGGTGGCGCGTGGCGGCTTTGCGCTTACGGGTGGCCCAGCCGATGTCGAGCCCGGCCAGATCGGCCACGGCGAAGGGGCCCATGGCAAAGCCGAATTTCTCAAGTGCCGCGTCGATCTTGTAAGGGCTGGCGCCGTCCAGCACCATGTGGTCCGCCGCGGTGCGGTAGGTGGCGAGGATGCGGTTGCCGATGAAGCCATCGCAGACGCCCGCGCGCACGCTGATCTTGCCGAGCGCCTTGCCCAAGGCAAAGCCAGTGGCGACCACATCTTTCGCGGTCTTGTCGGCGACGACGACCTCAAGCAGTTTCATCACATGCGCGGGCGAGAAGAAGTGCAGCCCGATGACATCGCCGGGGCGCGAGGTGCTGGCGGCGATCTCGTTCACGTCCAGATAGGAGGTGTTGGAGGCCAGCACGCAGCCCGGCTTGCAGACCGCGTCGAGTTTGCCGAAGACCTGCTTTTTGACGTCCATGTCTTCAAACACCGCTTCGACCACCAGATCGACGTCGGAAAGGCTGGCGTAGTCGGTGGAGACGGTAAGCGCCTCACCCGTCAGATGGTCGAATTTCGCCTGATCGATCTTGCCGCGTTTCAGCGCGCCTTGGAGGTTGCCCGAGATACGCTCATGCGCGGCCTTGGCGGCTTCGTCCTTCATCTCGATCAGCACGACCGAGAAGCCCGACAGCAGTGCTGCCGTGGCGATGCCCGCGCCCATGGTGCCGCCACCGATGACGCCGATGGCTTTCAACTCGCGCGGCTCGACACCCTTGAGTTCCGGCAGGTTGCTGACCGCCCGTTCCGAGAAAAACGCATGGATCATGCCCTGCCGCTGGTCGGTGTTCATCAGTTCCGAGAAGATGCGGCGCTCGGCCTTCATGCCTTCTTCGAAGGGTTTTTCGACACCCGCCTGCACGGCGCGCACGGCCTCGGCAGGGGAAATCTGGCCACGACCCTTTTTCAGCGTCGCCTCATAGGCGGCGTCCCAATCGATCGGCGCAGGCGCGGGCATCTCGCAGATCGGGCGACGCTCGGCACCGCTGTCGAGCAATTCGCGGACGTAGGCGAGACCGACCTCCTGCGGATCACCCTCTTCCACCCGGTCGACGATGCCCATCTCAAGCGCCTGCGGTGCCTTGATGTGGCGGCCCGTGGTGATCGCATCCAGCGCGGGTTCAACGCCAATGAGGCGCGGCAGGCGTTGTGTCCCGCCTGCGCCGGGGATCAGGCCAAGGTGCACCTCAGGCAGACCGACCCGGGCCGAGGGCTGGGCGATGCGGTAATGCGCCGAGAGCGCAACTTCGAGACCACCACCAAGGCTGACGCCATGCATGGAGGCCACGACCAGAAGCGGCGACGCTTCGATGCGGCTGCACAGGTTCGGCAGATGCGGCTCCATCGGCGGCTTGCCGAATTCGGTGATGTCGGCCCCCGCGATAAAAGCGCGGCCTTCGCCCACGATCATCACGGCGCGCACGCCGTCTTCAGCCTCGGCGCGGTCCATACCCTCGGCCAAACCTTGGCGCACGGCTTGGCTCAGCGCGTTAACGGGCGGGTTTTCGATGCGCAGCACGACGATGTCGTCATGGCGGGAATAGGCAATCTTGTCAGTCATATCAGTAACTCCTTGATCTATCCGCGCCGGGACAGGGCCGGTGCCCGTCCGGTGCGTTGTTCGATGCCGCTGACCACGTCGCGCAGCGCTGGCCCCACTTGTGACAGAATGCGGCTGTCGGGCAAGTCGCCCGGCAAGGCGCCGCAGGTAAAGGCCACAGGCTCGCCGAATTCCCCTGCGTAATAGGGCACGCTCACGGCGTTGATGCTACGGGCATAGCGGGTTTCAGGCGGGGCGAGGACAAAGCCCTGCGCCAGCAATTGCTCATACCCCTCACGGCGGAAATTGCGCAGCCGGTCATCCGGCTCCAGCCCGTCAAAACGGTTCTCGTCCAGACTGGCCAGCGTGGCGAGGCCAGAGGACGAACCATAGACCGGGATACGGTGACCCGGCTCTAGCCAGATGGTCGAAGCGGTATGCGGACGCCATGTGCGCACCAGCATCATCCGGTCGCCGTCGCGCACGGCGATCAGCGCCAGCGTGCGTGTTTCATCCGCCAGTTGCTGCATCGCATCTGACGCCATATCGACAAAGCTGACCGCGACAGAGGCGACCGAGCCAAGCGCAATCGCCGCAGGCCCAAGCCGGAACTTATCGTTGCGCCCGCCATGCGCCAGATAGCCCAGTTCGCACAGCGTATAGGTCAGCCGCGAAACCGTCGGTTTCGGCAGGCCCGTCCGCTCGGCGATCTGCGCGTGGCTCAGCCCGCTGTCGCTGGCGCGGAACGCCCGCAAAATGCCAAGACCCCGCGCCAGCGTATTGGCGAACTTACGGTCCGTGACGGTATCCGACGCCGCCTTGTTCATCTTGCCGCCATCGGGATCAAAAGCGAGATCATCGGGAAGGACATGATGAGGATCAGCACGATGAAGTCGACGCTGAGGAACCGGGTGATGCCCGCAAAGATCTTATCGATCGGTGCTTCGCGGCCCACCACATTGGCGATGACAAAGACGTTCAAGCCGACGGGCGGTGTAATCAGGCCGATCTCCAGCAGTTTGATGACCACGACGCCGAACCAAATGAGGTTGAGGTCATAGCTTTCCACCAGTGGGATCATCAGCGGCAGGGTCAGCACCATGATGCCAATGGGATCAAGGAACATGCCCAAGAGCAGATAGATCAGCGCGATGCAGAGCATCAGCACAACCAGCGACATCTGCGCGTCTGAGACGAAGCCCACGATGGTGCCCGCGACGCCCGTCAGCGCGACGAAGGCCACAAAGATCTTGGCACTGGCGGCGATGAGGAAGATCGCGGAGGTCTGCACGCAGGTCTCCTTGACCGCGGCCCAGAGGCCAGCCCAATCCAGCTTGCGCTGCACGAAACCGATCAACGTGGCGGAGACGACGCAGACGGCGGCGGCTTCGGTCGCGGTGAAGATACCGCCGTAGATGCCGCCGATGATCAGCACGAAAAGCAGGATCGCAGGCCAGCTATCAAGGGCCGCCTGCCAACGCTCACGCGCGGTGTAGCGTTGGTCGGTCGAGGGTGCTACCGCCGGATCGCGCCAGACCCAGACGGCGATGACCAGCACAAAGCCCGCCAGCGTCAGCAGCCCCGGCAGAACACCCGCGAGGAACAGCGACGAGATCGAAGTCTCGGTGAAAATGCCGTAGATGATGAACAGAACCGACGGGGGAATGAGCGAGCCCAATGTGCCCCCCGCCGCGACCGAAGCTGTGGCCAGACGCGGGTCATAGCCCATGCGCAGCATCTCGGGCGTGCAGATCTTACCCATGGTCGAGGCGCAGGCGATGGATGAGCCGGTGATCGCGGAAAAGCCCCCGCAGCCCATGACGGAGGCCATGGCCACCCCACCCGGCAGGCGGGTCAGCCAAACCTTGGCCGCGTGGTAGATTTTCGTGGTGATATCCGCGCGATACGCGATATGTCCAAGCGCCACGAAAAGCGGGATCATCGACAGATCGTAAGAGTGAATGAGGTCGAAGGAGTTTGAGAACACCATCGAGGTGGTCGCCTTGATCGCACGTTCGGGCATGAAGGTCCCGGTGCGGAAGGCGAAGATAAAGAAGGTAGCGACGGTTGCCACTGCCGCCAGCGTGAAGGCAATCGGCACGCGCAGGGCGAGCAGGATCAGAACCGCCGCGAAGGCGATCATACCGATGGTTGAGGCATCCATTACAGCACGTCCTTCTCGGCCATAAGGTCGGCCGCATGTTGTTGTTCGTCAGAGACCACGCCGCCCGCCAGCACGGTGCGCCCATCGCGCCACGTAAGTTCGGCCAGCCGCAGGAAGGTCGCGATCATCCCGATCAGGAACAAAAGCCGCCCGGGCCATTTCGGCAGATTGAGGTCGCCGTAGAAAAAGCTGCCTTTCTCGACCACGGCAAAGAACTCGCGCCCGCCGGAATAGATCAGCGGCGCCAGCGCCAGCATCCCGATGGCAGAGCCTGCAACGATCAACACCGAACGCGCGCGGTCGGGAAATCGGTCGGTCACAAAAGCGACCGAGACATGCGCGCGCGCAGCGGTGGCGGCGGCGAGGGGCAGCAGGATGGCGGCGACCATGAGCTCTCGCACCATGGTCACGCTATCGGGCACCTGACTGGCAAAGAGCGCGCGGGCGATCACGTTGGAGGTGATCAACACCCCCAAGGCGATCACCGCCAAAGCGCCCAATCCCAACAGGATTTTCTCCAGATTTACCAACATATGCTGCCCCTCCCCAATATCAGCGATCAGTTGCTTTTGGCTTCCCAAGGATAGCCTTCGGCATCGCGCTGCTCGGTGTATTTGGCGATAAGGCCCTTATACTCTTCCAGCAGGTCGTCGCCCGGCAGACCGGCGGAACCGGCAGTCTCTGCCCATTCGTCGAGGAACTTCTTGCCCGCTTCGACGAGTTGCGCGCGATCCTCTTCGGGCAGGGTGATGACTTCGACGCCCTGTTCCTTCATCGAGGCGATGGCCTTGTCGTTGGCATCGGTGATCAGACGGCCAAACTCATCCGCCATGTCGGACCCGACGGAGGCCAGCGTTTCCTGCTGCTCAGGCGTCAGGCTGTCGTGCATGTCCTTGTTCATGAAGATGCCCAGACCGCCGACCTGACCCCAGTCGAGGATCGTGTAGCTGTCCATCACCTCGGCCTGCTTCAGCGCCGCCACGGCATAGCTGTAGCCCTGCGAACAGTCGATCAGCCCGGTGTCGAGACCTTGGTAGGCGTCATAGATCGACATGTTGACCATGTTCGCGCCCTGCTCACCAAAGACCTTGCCGTAGGCGCCCACGCCGCGGACCTTCTTGCCCGAGATATCCGCCACGGATTTGATCGCGCCGCCCTTGCAGCCGATGTTTACCTGGCTGGTGGTCCAAGTGCCGATATAAACGAGGTTCTTGTCGGCAAGATCGTCTTGGATCGCTTGGCTGGAGCGCATCAGCTCATCCGTGGCGCGCATGCCGACCCAAGCGTCGGGGTTGTTCACCGGCAGGTCGGCGATGCCGTAGCCGGCCATCTCTTGCGGGTAGTAGACTGCGATGACCGAACCGGTGTCGGCCACGCCATCGGCGATGGATTGCACAGCGGCATTGGCCTTAAACAGCGCCCCGCCCCACTGGATGTCGAATCGCATGTCGCCGTCCGAACGCTCGGCGACCTGATCGGCGAACCACTGCAAAGCGTCGGCGCGTGCACCGCGGTTGGGCCCAGCTTCACCGTGAATCAATACAGTTTCAGCGCTTACCGCGCCACCAGCCAGCGCCAGAGCTGCGGCGCAGCTCAGGTGTTTAAAGATTGTCATGTAGGCTCCTCCCAGAGACTTGTTTCGCAATGCAAAACATAGTTTCGCATTTGTCGCAGGTCACGCTAGTCCGCGGACCGAAAGCGATCAAGCGAAACTTCAGCCATCTGAAGAGGGAGCAGTTAGGCTCTTGAATTTGTTAAGCGAAAAATGAGCGCGGGCGGCGGTGTGAGAGACAAACGCCCCGCTTTGCACCCCGGAATCGGCTGATCTGATGGATCGGCCCTGTCCGGTAAAACGGTCACGCCGCTGGGGCGTGACCGAAAGGGTTCGAGATTAATACCAGTCGCCGAATTTGACTTCGACATCGGTGCCGACCCGTTTGGCGAACTCTTCGGGGTCTTGCGTGCCGCCGTCTTTTCCCCGGAAGTGATAGGGGTAGACGTAAGTCGGTTTGAACTCAGCGACGGCAGAGGCAGCGGCGTTTGAATCCATAGTGAACGGCAGGTTCATGCACACGAATGCCAGCGAGATATCGGTCAGCCGGCGCATCTCGGGCGTGTCTTCGGTGTCGCCCGAAATATAGACGCGGAAGCCGTCGAAGCCGAGGATATAGCCGTTGTCGCGCCCCTCGGGGTGAAACTTCTTGCGCTCTTCGGTGATGTTATAGGCCGGGATCGCGTCGATCGGCAGGCCGTTAAACTCGGTGCCTTCGCCATTGGCGATCTTGCTGGCCTTCGCGGCAAGCGCCTCGGGCAGCATGTCAAAGACGGCGGGGTTGGTGATGATCTGCACCTCATCCCCGGCCAGCGCGGCCAGCGTATCGGCGTTGTAGTGGTCGCCATGCTCATGGGTGATGAGGATCAGATCGGCGGCGGGGAAGTCGCTGTATTGCGCGGGCTCGCCCACTGGATCGACATAGATCACCCCCGCGGGCGTCTCCAACACGATAGAGGCGTGGTCGACGGGATGCACCGTGATCGGCCCTGCGCTGGTGTCGAATGTGTCACCGCTATGCGCGGCGGCACGGGCGGCGAAGGGCAGCAGGGTTACGATGCCAGCGGCGGCGGCGGCGGTGGCAAGGAAATGGCGGCGGGTCTGGGACATTTCAGGCTCCTGTTGGTTACTGGAACGGGACATAGCTGCCCCGCCCCGCATTTCAACGCAGCGCCCTTCTTGCGGCAAGCCTATGCCGGGCGCAGACCCAGAATCTCACGCGCTTGTGCAGGCGTGGCGATAGAGCGGTCGTATTTCGCACATAAATCAGCCGCCCGCTGGATCAGCGCTGCGTTGGAAGGTGCCAGCGTATCGCGGTCCAGCCGCACGTTATCCTCCAGCCCCGCGCGGGTATGGCCGCCCGCGGCGATGGCCCATTCGCTCAACACAATCTGGTTCGGCCCGATCCCGGCGGCACACCACTGCGCATCGGGGGCAAGGCGGTTGAGCGTCTGGATGTAGAAATCAAAGGTCTCACGGTCCACCGGCATGGCGTTCTTCACGCCCATGACGAATTGCACGTAAAGCTGGCCGGGAATGCGCCCATCGCGGTTCATTTCGGCGGCTTTGTGGATGTGGCTGAGGTCAAAAGC
Source organism: Sulfitobacter sp. D7 (assembly GCF_003611275.1). NCBI lineage: Bacteria > Pseudomonadati > Pseudomonadota > Alphaproteobacteria > Rhodobacterales > Roseobacteraceae > Sulfitobacter > Sulfitobacter sp. D7. The sequence goes on along the minus strand of NZ_CP020694.1, from coordinate 703,834 downwards.
CTCGATCTCGGGTTTGACCTCATAGGTTTTCATTTCCGAGGCCAGCCAATCGACCAATTCCGGCGGGTTCTCATAAACGCGCGTCGGGAAATTGTTGGACCCGACCGAGAGCGAGGCCATGTCGGGCCGGAGCGAGAGCATCCCGCCCCGCTCCCGCCCCGCGCCGGAGCGCCCGCCGGTGGAGAACTGGATGATCATGCCGGGGCAATGCTTTTGCACGCCTTCCATCAGCCGCGCGAACTTCTCGGGGTCGGAGGACGGGGTCTCGTCGTCGTTGCGCACATGGGCGTGGCAAATGGAGGCCCCGGCTTCGAAGGCTGCGTGGGTCGACTCGACCTGCTCGGCGATCGAGATCGGCACGGCGGGGTTGGCGGCTTTGGTGGGGACGGAGCCGGTGATGGCGACGCAGAGGATGCAGGGGGTGGTCATGGGCGGGGGTCCTGTGGCGGCAGAGGCTTGGCGCAGGTTGAGAAGGCTGCGGGGAGATTTATTGATCAGAGGTCAAATGTCACACAACGGACATCGGCTGTACACCCAGCAGACGCGGGTTGCGGTTCAGCGCTTTTTCACAAATTCGGTCAGGATCACGATGCGCTGGCCTTCGACCCGGCCCTCGATCTGGGCGGGATTGTCGGCGACCAGCGAGATCCGCTGCACGGCGGTGCCGCGTTTGGCGGTGAAGCCCGCGCCTTTGACGGTCAGATCCTTGATCAGCACCACGGTATCGCCCGAGGCCAGCGGCACGCCGTTGCTGTCGCGGTGAGCGGAGGGCTGAGGGACGCTCTCGGCCCATGCGCGCGTCTCATCGTCGAGGTAAAGCTGCTCGGCAAGGTCGCGGGCCCAAGGCTCGGGGATTTTGGCGAGGGTGCGGGCGGCCAAGACCTGAATGGCGGGGTCTTCGGACCACATGGTGGAGGCCAAGGCGCGGAAATGGGCCGGGGCTGGCGTGGCGCTGGCGGTCTGCTCGGCGCAGGTGGCGCAGATTTCGGCGCTGGCGTCAGCGGGGCCGCCGGGGACCGGGGTTTGGATGAGCGGGGCGTTGGCTGTGGCGCAGAGGGGGCATGTCATGGGGGTGGTTTAGGGTGGTGCAGCCGGATTGAACAGTCCGGGGGGCTGTTAAAATGCCGAGCGCGCAATTCGCGAGAATTGGGCCGGGGATACATTGGGTGTGGTTGATTGGGACCGCCGCGTCCGAACCGAGGGGCGGGGAAAAGCGAAGCGCCCGAACCGAGGGGCGGTTCGGGCTCTGGCAAACCCCAAGAGAGCCCAAGTCGATTTTGGCAACTAGAACGGATTATCTCGAAAGTGGTCATCCGAAAGCCAATCTGGGTAAATTGACTGAAATGCGGAATCCCAATCTCCGGCTTTTGCCTGCCTAATTTTCTCTGATGTTTGCTCTACAGAACTTTGATTGCCGAGATAAAGCCGTTTCAAAAATTGCTGCTCGTCTGACACGGATGTTCTGGGCACCAACTCATAAGAAACATCTGTAATTTTCTTGTGAAACAGCTGAACGAAGCTTGAAATCTCTTTGATCGCCTTTGTGGTTTCGCCTCGATTTGTCGAAGATATCTTCCGTCCCGCTGCGTGGTCAAAGTCTGAATGAGCGATATGCTTGTCTGCATAACGCCTGGTCGTTTCACACGATGAAAGCAGTTCCTCATAAGGAACGTCCAAACATGCAATTCCCTTCTCGCGGGAGATACGCAGCAAATGCGCAAGCGAAACGTTGATTTCACCTCGTGATTTTTCCCGATCCGTTAATCGCCGAACGTTAAGTATTGTATTGTCCCGAAGTAAATTTTGAAAAGTTCGAGCGGTTAAACCGGAGGCTTCGTTTAAGACTTCGATCCTTTCCAGCGGCCCACAGTAGAAGAAAAGGAACATTCTCCACTGCAAAATTAACTGAGATACAGAATTTGTGAGTCTGTGAACCAAAAAACCATCAGCCTCGCCAAAATCTTTTGCGTATTCCGCCGCAATTTCATCGTGGGTCCTAGTAGTCATACTTCACTTCCGCGCTCCGATTGATAAGTGTCGCGGCTATGGGGACAGTTCATACCAAGTTATGATCGTCTTGATAGTAGGATTGCTGCACCCAAACACAACCAAGCGGGAACGCGCATTGCGTCGCAATACGCTGCCTCCCGCGCGCACTAAAAATGGCCAGCTTTTAGCTGTCCATTTTTAGTGCGGAAATAAACGCTTCCTGCGGGATATCCACCTTACCAAACTGGCGCATCTTCTTCTTACCAGCCTTCTGCTTCTCCAGCAGCTTCTTCTTCCGCGTCGCATCCCCACCGTAACACTTCGCGGTCACGTCCTTACGCATCGCCGAGAGTGTCTCGCGGGCAATCACCTTGCCGCCGATGGCCGCTTGGATCGGGATCTTGAACATGTGACGCGGGATCAGGTCTTTGAGCTTTTCCACCATCGCCCGGCCGCGCATCTCGGCGCGGTCGCGGTGCACCATGGTCGAAAGCGCGTCCACCGGCTCGTCGTTCACGAGGATCTGCATCTTGACCAGATTGTCCTGCCGGTAGCCGATCATCTGGTAGTCAAAACTGGCGTAGCCCTTGGTGACCGACTTCAGCCGGTCGTAGAAATCAAACACCACCTCGTTCAGTGGCAGGTCATAGACGACCATCGCCCGCGAACCAGCATAGGTCAGGTCTTCTTGAATGCCGCGGCGGTCTTGGCAGAGCTTCAACACGTCGCCAAGGTATTCATCGGGCACGAGGATCGTCGCCTTGATCCGCGGCTCTTGCATGTGGTCCACCAGCGTCATGTCGGGCATGTCGGCGGGGTTGTGCAACTCCTGCATCTCGCCGTCCTTCATGTGGACGTGATAGATCACCGAAGGCGCAGTGGTGATCAGGTCGATGTCATACTCACGCTCAAGCCGGTCGCGGATCACTTCGAGGTGCAGCAGGCCAAGGAAACCGCAGCGGAAGCCAAAGCCAAGCGCGGCAGAGGTTTCCATCTCATAGGTGAAGGAGGCATCGTTCAGGGCGAGCTTTTCGATCGCATCGCGCATGTCTTCGAAGTCATTGGCATCGACCGGGAAGAGACCACAGAAAACCACCGGCACCGAGGGCTTAAAGCCCGGCAGCGGGGTTTCACACTTGCGCTTCTCATGGGTGATCGTGTCGCCGACGCGGGTGTCGCGGACCTGTTTGATCGAGGCGTTGAGATAACCGATCTCGCCGGGGCCGAGGCTTTCGACGCCGGTCATCTTGGGCCGGTAAACGCCCACATCGTCCACGTCATAGGTGCCGCCGGTCTTCATCATGCGAATGCGGTCGCCCTTTTTCAGGGTGCCGTCGATGATCCGGACGATACAGATGACGCCGAGGTATTGGTCATATTTGCTATCCACCAGCATCGCTTTGAGCGGCGCATCGGGGTCGCCGCCCTTCGGCGCGGGCAGTTTATTGACGATCGCTTCCAGCACGTCGGGGATGCCGACGCCGGTCTTGGCAGAGATCAGGCAGGCCTCGGAGGCGTCGATGCCGATCACATCCTCGATCTGTTCGCGCACGCGGTCGGGGTCAGAGGCGGGCAGGTCGACCTTGTTCAGGACCGGCACGATCTCATGATCCGCATCGATGGCGGTATAAACATTGGCCAGCGTCTGCGCCTCGACGCCCTGAGTGGCGTCGACGACCAGCAGCGAACCTTCGACCGCATGCATGGAGCGCGCGACCTCATAGGCGAAGTCGACGTGTCCGGGCGTGTCGATCAGGTTCAACACATAGGTCTTGCCGTCCTTGGCAGGGTATTCGATGCGGACGGTGTTGGCCTTGATGGTGATGCCCCGCTCCCGCTCGATATCCATGTTATCCAGAAGCTGGCTTTGCATGTCGCGTTCGGCGACCGTGCCGGTGAGTTGGATCAACCGGTCGGCCAGCGTGGATTTGCCGTGGTCGATATGCGCCACGATGGAGAAATTGCGGATGTTTTCAAGCGGTGTCATGCAAGGGGATATGGCGCAGTGCCGCGCCTGCGTCAATTGGCCTTGAGCGCGCCAGAGCCCGCTTCGCGCCCTTCACGGCGCTTTATCGCAGGCCAAGGCGCCTTGCCCCCCAAAGGAGAATTGCGCGAAGCCCCATTTTGCGGCATAGTGACGGGCAGAGCAGACCGGGCCGACAAGGGGAAAACCCCATGGTCCAAAACAATAGGGCAAATCAATGCGGACAGTTGCAAGTTTGATGGCGCTCGTCGTCTTGGCGGGTTGTGGCGGATCACGTTATTCCAGCGATGCCGCCGTGGGACGTTTCTCCCCGACGCCGGTGCTTTTCGCCACGGGACCAATTCAAAAGGCTTGTCTGGCCGATGGGCGCCGCGGCTCCAGCCATGCGCGTTGTGGCTGCGTACAAGCGGTGGCGGATCAGACGCTGTCGCGCTCGGATCAGCGCCAGGGCGCCAAGATTTTCCGCGACCCCCACCGTTTGCAGGAAATGCGTCAGTCCGACAACAAAAGCGACAACGCCTTCTGGAGCACGTGGAAAGCCTATGGCCAGAGCGCCGCGGCGGCCTGCTCCAACACCTGATAGCTCAGCTTTCGCTGGGCGGCTGGCCAAAGCGATCAATCAGCCGTCCGACGATCTGATCGCGGGCGGCGCGAAACTGGGTGAGTTTGGCCTCGCGGCTCTCGCCCAGTCCCGTGGGATCAAGGATCGGCCAATATTCCACGTCGAGATGGTAAAACCGCGTCAGCTCCAGCGCCCGGCGCTGGCTGGCGGGGCTCAGCGCGATGATCAGATCGAATGACCCCAGATCGTCGCCCCATTCCTCCATTTCATCGAAACTGCGGCTGCGGTGCCGGTCCAACTGCACATCCAATTCACTGCACACGGCGATGGAAAAGCCGTCGATCTCCATGTCGTTCTTGACGCCCACGGACTGCACATAGGTGCCGGTGCCGTAGAATTTCTTCATCAAGCCTTCGGCCATGGGCGAACGGACGGCGTTGTGGTCGCAGCAGAAGAGAACGGATTGAGGCAGCAGCTGCTTCATTTATCCGCCGAAATGCAAAACGCAGATCAGGGTAAAGAGCCGCCGCGCGGTGTCGGTGTCGATCTCGGCCTTGCCCGACAGACGCTCTTGCAGCACGCGGGAGCCTTCGTTGTGGATGCCGCGCCGGGCCATGTCGATCGTCTCGATCTGGCTGGGGGGCAGTTTCTTGACCGCCTCGAAATAGCTTTCGCAGATTTGGAAGTAATCCTTTACCACCTGCCGGAACGGGCCGAGGGAAAGGTGGAATTCCGCCGCCTTTTCAGCCGCTTCGGTCTCCACATCAAAGACCAGCCGCTTATCACGGATGGACAGGGACAGATGATAAGGCCCTTCGGGCACCGGGCCCTTCTCCCGTTCGGGCAGGACAAAGCTGTTCTCTTCCAGCAGGTCGAACATGGCCACCTTACGCTCCTGATCAATCTCAGGCGTGGGGGGCGGCATGTTCGCGTCATCAAGCGCGATATGGGTGATGCGGGTCATGGACGCATCCTTTTTGCTGGCGATACCATTTCGTGGATAGCGCAGCGGTGGGAAGGGGGCAATGCGCGAGAGCATGCCCGGTGGCGAATGTCGCGCCCGGGGGCACAGCGGGCAGCGCCCTGCCTCCTGCGCAGGCGGCTTCTGCCCCCCCTGCCCTAGTCGTTCAGCTTGCGCAGGCGCGCGGTGACCGACAGGCCATGCGCCTCAAGGCTCTCTGACTGGGCCAACCGCTCTGCCGCCGGGCCGATGGCTTTGAGGGCTTCGGGCGACATCTGGGCCAATGTGGTGCGCTTCATGAAATCCAACACCGACAGCCCCGAAGAGAAGCGCGCCGACCGCGCCGTGGGCAGAACGTGGTTCGGCCCGCCGACATAATCTCCAATCGCCTCGGGCGTCCATTGGCCAAGGAAAATCGCGCCCGCATGGGTGATCTTTTCCGACAGCGCCTTTGGGTCCGCCACGCAAAGCTCAAGGTGTTCCGGCGCGATCCGGTTGCTGAGCGCCGCCGCGGCGTCGAGGTCAGCCACGGTGATGATCGCACCATTGTCGCGCCAGCTTGCGCCCGCGATGGCGCGACGCTCAAGGGTGAGCAGGCGTTTCTCAACCGCCTCTTCCACCGCGCGGGCAAAGGCGGGGTCAGTGGTGATCAGAATGCTCTGCGCGCTCTCGTCGTGCTCGGCTTGACTGAGCAGATCGAGAGCAATGAAATCGGGATCATTGTCCCCATCAGCGATAACAAGGATCTCCGACGGGCCGGCGATCATGTCGATGCCGACTTTGCCGAAAACGCGCCGTTTGGCGGCGGCGACAAAGGCGTTGCCGGGGCCGGTGATCTTGTCCACCGGGGGGATCGTATCGGTGCCATAGGCCAGCGCCGCCACGGCCTGCGCGCCGCCGATGCGGTAAATCTCATCCACTCCGGCGATGCGGGCGGCCAGCAACACAAGCGGGTTCAACACGCCATCGGGCGTGGGCACGACCATGGCCAAACGCTCGACCCCCGCCACCTTGGCCGGGACCGCGTTCATCAGGACCGAGGACGGATAGCTCGCCAGCCCGCCCGGCACATAAAGGCCAGCGGCGGAAACCGGCGTCCAGCGCCAACCCAACGTGGCGCCATCGGGATCCGTCCACTCGGCGTCTTCGGGCAGCTGCCGTGCGTGATAGGCGCGGATGCGGTCGGCGGCCAGTTCCAGCGCCTTGCGGTCCTCGGGGGAGACTTCGGCGACGGCGGCGTCAACCTCGGCAACACTGATGCGCAGGCTGTCGGGGGTGAGGGTCACGCGGTCGAACTTTTGCGACAGGTCGATCACCGCAGCATCGCCCCGCGCACGCACATCGGCGATGATCTCGGCCACCACGGCATCGACATCGGGGCTGTCTTCGCGCTTGGCGTTCAGCAGTTTGTCAAAGGCCGCTTCGAAATCGGGGGCGGAAGCATCAAGGGTGACGGGCATGGGGTCAGGCTTTCGAAAAGGGGGCCACCGCAGCGGGCTGGCCCAAAGGTATCAAGGCGCGGAAGGGCGGCGCAGGCTGGGCTCGGCCCGCAGGCCCGATGTTTTGACAGCGGCACTGGGGGCGGAGCGCTGCGCCAAACGCATGGCGCGGGTGTCTTGGGCGTTGTCGAACACGGCGCGCGCGACATGGGCTGCCAGAATGGCAAACAGCCCGCCCGCAATCGCCGCGGCAGGGGCCAAAAGCCCCGGCAAGGTGACCGTGCCCAACAGATGCCGCACCGCCAGCGCCACACCAAGCAGCAAAAGCGCCCAGCCCGTCGCTTCGGTCATCAGGGCCGCCACGCGCCCCCGCGTAAATCTAGTCTGTTTTAGTTCCGGCATCTTGCGATCCTTGCCACCGTGACGGGATGTCACTCGGGGTGAACGGGCCTTTTCTTTGAAGGGGCCACATAGGGACGTGTCACATCCTTGAGCGTTACCTCCAGAGCCTCGACCTCTAACCGGATCGCGCCGTCTCCGGCCAAGGTCAGCGTGACATGGCCCGAAGGCGCGTCGGTTTCCTCGAACGTGATGTCGAGCAGGGAGAGGATGGTATCGGCATCGCCCTTGGGCACGCCTTGGCTTGCCACACGCTGCACGTTGTTGAACATCAGCACCGATTGCACCCGCTCGGGCGCATGACGTGCGGCCCCCGTATCTTCATGCCGCAGCCGGTTCAGCAGCAGCGCGAAACGCGCGCCCGTGCGGTGCCAGCGCATCTCAGAGGCAGGAAACACCGCATCTTGCGTGAGCGAGGCGATCACCGTGAGATCCTCGGCATCCAATGCGCCGAGGTTCAACGGCGCTTCGCGGCCATCTTCGAAACGTGCATCTTCGGTCATTTGCTGCTGATCCTTTCGATATCCGCACCCACGCCGCGCAGCTTGGACACCACATGCTCATAGCCGCGATCAAGGTGGTAGACCCGGCTTACCGTGGTCTCTCCGGTGGCGGCCAGCCCGGCGAGGATGAGTGAGATCGACGCTCGCAGATCGGTTGCCATAACCGGCGCGCCTTTGAGTTTCTTAACGCCAGTGACCTTAGCCGTGCCGCCGTGCACATCAATCCGCGCGCCCATGCGGATCAATTCCGGGGCGTGCATGAAGCGGTTCTCGAAAATCTTCTCTTCCAGTACAGAGGTCCCTTCGGCAGTGCAGAGCAACGCCATCATCTGTGCCTGAAGGTCGGTCGGGAAGCCGGGGAATGGCTCTGTCGTGACATCCACCGCCGAGATGCGGCCATTGCGCCGCGCCACCTTGAGGCCAGCCTGTGTCTCAGTCACCTCGATCCCTGCCGCGTCGAGCTTTTCGCAGAACGCCTGCAACAGGTCGATCCGCCCGCCCAGCAGTTCCACTTCGCCGCCGCAAAAGGCTGGCGCCAGCATATAGGTGCCAAGCTCAATACGGTCGGTCACAACTTTATGGGTCGCCCCATGCAGGCTATCGACGCCCTGAATGGTGATGCTCGGTGTGCCGTCACCTTCAATCTGCGCGCCCATGGCCCGCAGACAGTCCGCCAGATCGACGATCTCAGGCTCCCGCGCGGCGTTGTTGATGACGGTCGTGCCCTTGGCCAAAGTCGCGGCCATCAAGATATTCTCGGTCGCCCCGACAGAGGCAAAAGGGAAGTCGATCACGGCGCCCTTGAGCTTGCCGCCCTCAGCCTTGGCATAGAGATAGCCGTCACGCAGATCGATTTCCGCGCCCATCTTGGCCAGCCCATCGGTGTGAATATCCATCGGACGCGCGCCAATCGCGCAGCCGCCGGGCAGCGAGACTTCGGCATGGCCTTCCCGCGCCAGCAACGGACCCAGCACAAGGTTAGAGGCGCGCATCTTGCGCACGATGTCATATTCCGCACGGGTATTGATCGGCCCGTGGCTGGCCATCGTGATGACCTTGCCGTCTTGCATTGAGGTGACTTCCGCCCCCAGAGAGCGCAGCAGTTCGGTCATGGTGCGGATGTCGCTCAGCCGCGGCGCGTTGGTCAACGTCAGTGGCTCTTCGCTCAGCAATGTTGCGGGCATCAGCGCCAGACAGGCGTTCTTGGCCCCCGCGATGGGGATTTGCCCGTTCAGCGCACCGCCGCCTTTGACCAGAATGGAATCCATCGTTCAGCTGTCCTTTTCCGACCCGTCGGGGCCATTGCCTGTATCCTGCGCCACATCCTCGGCCCGCGCACGGGCCTGCGCCTTGCGCCGGGCCATATTCGCCTTGAGCGCAGCCTTCAGCCGCGCCTCCCGCGCAGAGGGTGTTTTCGCGTTCTTTTCCGGGGCGTTTTGCTTTGCCATGCCGCCTATCTAGCGCAGGGTGCAAGAAGGGTCCAGATCAGGGGTTGCACCCCCTTTCGATTGCGGCTAATCACCCGCCCACGGCGCTGCTGTAGCTCAGAGGTAGAGCACTCCCTTGGTAAGGGAGAGGTCGAGAGTTCAATTCTCTCCAGCAGCACCATTTACCCATCATTCCGCTAAATACACCCCACCTCGCATGAGCGATGGTCCCTCGACCTACGCCCGCCGCTGCGCGGCAGTCTGAGTGCGAGAGTCCGGTTCTTCCCTGCATCATATGGGCATGCCGTCCGCTTCTTGCCCGCCCGCGCCGATCAGCGGCACCGCGCCGATTCGACACCCCAACCCCGAATGAACGAGACCGGGGTGCCCAAGTCTCAGATCCCTTTACGAAGCCTCAAAGGCCCCGCAGGCAATGCGCGAGCCCGCATCGCCGGAGGGCTGCGATTCGTAGTCGTCCGCACCGCTGTGAATAATGAAAGCCGCGCCGTCGTCATCTTTGATCATGGTCTCGATATCGAGCAGATCAAGAAAGACTTCGGCCTGAAGCACGCCATCTTCCCCCACTTCCATATTGGGCATGTCACCCGGATGCGGCCCACCTTCGACGAGCACACCATGCTTGTGGTCCCCCGCGATGTGGCCCCCAGCAGATTTGAAATCATCCGCAGAACAATCGCCGGTTTCATGCAAGTGCACGCCATGGGTGCCCGCGGGCACGCCAGTCACGTCGATCTTTACCAAGGTCCGGCCCGAGGCGGTCGTGTTCAGGGTAACATTGCCTGAGATATCATCCGAATTGCCCGCCACCTGAGCAGATGCTGCCGTTTGCATATGGCCTTCGGCCTGCGCCGCGACGGCGCCCGTTGTGGCCAAAGCGGCCCCGAGTAGGATATTGCGCAGGTACATGGCTTCCTCCGTTGGGTTATATGTCGATGACGGCTCAACCCACCCGGCCCGCGTCGGGTTCCTCTTGATGCAGGGCAAGGCTTGCCCCTATAAGCGGCCGAGTGCTCCCTTAGCTCAGCTGGATAGAGCAGCCGACTTCTAATCGGCAGGTCGAGGGTTCGAATCCTTCAGGGAGCGCCAATTTCCGCCACGCCTACCCGCGCCCACTTACCCGCGCGCGAAATCGTCAATCGCTGCTGCGATCAGATGCGGAAAAGTGGGTTTGCCGAGCATGGCAATCGGTTCAAGCCCTCTCAGCCGTGTCTGGGTCGGTTCGTCCAGGTTGCCGCTCAAAAAGATGCAGCGGATATTGTGTTCGCTCAGCAACCACTGTGCGAGGTCCTCGCCAGATTCTCCATTCGCCAGTCGAAGGTCCATGAACGCCAAGTCCGGGCGGGACTGCGTCACCACCTCCCGGCAGGCCGCGAAATCCTTGACCGGGCCAAGAACGGAATGCTGAAGCTGTTCGAGCTGCATCTGAAGGTCCAAGGCAATCAGAAATTCATCTTCGACGATCAGAATATTCACCGGGCATTACCCGGCAGGCATGGGGATCTCAATCTCGACGCAATAACCATGCTCTGTTGCCCTCTTCTCCATCGTCGCCCCAAGCTGGCTAACAATGCCCGCCACGATCTTCGAACCGAGACCGACCCTCTCTAGACCTTTCGCGCTACCGATCCCATCGTCCGATACCGTCAAGGTCAAAAGGGTTCCCTCTTGATGCAAACGAACATCTACCCGGCCCTGTTCCCGCTCAACGAAGGCATGTTTATGCGCGTTGGTCACAAGCTCATTGATCAGCAGCGCAAGGTTGATCGCCAGATCCGTCGGAAGAACGACCGCCTGCGCGTAGACAACATTCTCAATCCGCCTGCTGTCGGTCTCTGTGCTGGTTGAAAGAAAGTCGACGAGTTGCGGGATGTATTCACCGACATCCACATGGGTAACGTTCTGAGATTTATAGATAAGTTCATGAACCGAGCTTACGGCATGCACCCGCAAAGAGGCCTGCTGCAGACTGTGTTTGACGTGGTCGTCTTCCACCGACGCGGCTTCAAGGCGTAGGATACTCGACACCAGATGGAGGCTGTTCTTGATCCGGTGGTTTACATCCCCCAGCAGCGTTTCTTTCTGCTCAAGAAGTTTGTCCCTCTCGGTCAGCGTTTTCTGCAAGACCTCTTCGCGTTTTTTGGAATGGGTCAGATCGAGGGACGCACCGATGAACCGCGCGGGTTTGCCATGCTCAAAAAGCACTTCGCCACGTGTGTTCAGCCATCGAATATCCCCTCGGGGCAAGACGATCCGATAGTCGGCGTTTACCGTTGCATCACTGGCCGTGACCCCTTCCAAGCTCTTCTTCACATGCTCCAGATCATCGGGATGGATACGCTCAAAAAGCTTGGTGATCGGAAAGGTTCCCTCGGTATCTGGATAGCCGAAAAGATCGGCCAACTCATGCGATACATTCGCGGTGCCGGTCTGAAGGTCCAGTTCCCCATAGCCGACACCCGACACCTGTTTTGCCAGATTGAGCCGTATCGCTTGGTCGCGGCGACCAATGAATTCCGAGGTGACATCTTCGACATGGTGAATAAGCGCGATCAGCTGGCCGTCTTGGAAAACAGGCGCGTTGAACGGCTGCCAATACTTCTCTTCAAAGGCCCCGTCGACGCTGTCGCGAATGGGTATATTGTATTTCTGAACGGCCATCCGATGCGGCTTGCCAGTGGCGGCGACAATCTCAAGTGACTTGCGCAGATTGTTGGTGCCATCCGCCGTAGCGTCAGAAGGATCATCCGGAAATGCATCGAACAGCAGTTTCCCAATGAGATCATCGGCTTTTGACCCGGTGATGCAAAGATACCGGTCATTCACGTCGATGATCATAAGATCAGTATCTAAAACAAGATAGCCATGGGGGGACGCTGCAAAAATTGCAGATCTCGGCACGCGCGCATTCGCCGATTCACCACCGCCCATAGGCCCGCTCTCCCGGTACTTACCATCTTCACTATTGATCGTAGCCCTTTAATTTAGAACATAAAAGCAAAGAGATACTAATTTAAGTTAAGTTGTACCAAACTGCGTTGATGTGGGGGACCGCAAGCAGTTTCAGAAACATGTGGGCAACGTATGCGCGAGAAAAGTTGCGCCCGGCTTCCATTGACCCGGCGACCAAAGGGGGCTGCCAATAGCGCTTGAGACGTTCAACAAGGCTAGTTAAGCCGTAGCGCGCCCGGAGAGCCTTGGGCTTTCCGCCTATCAAGCAAGCGCAACCACCTCAAATCGCGCCTGCCCCGCCACAGCCCCCGTTACGCCGCGGCGAGCGCATTCTCCACTCTGATCTCCGAAGCGCAATCGGGCAGAACCACGGTGAACTTCGTCCCGACGCCGACAGCACTTTCCACTTGAATGTCTCCCTCATGCGCCGCGGCGAGCTTCTTGCTGATCGCAAGGCCAAGCCCCGTGCCGCCATCGGCGCTTTTGGCGGCCGATTCCGCTTGAATGAAGGCTTGGAAGATCCGCTGCAAATCCTCTTCCGGCATCCCGCAGCCGTTGTCTTCGACCTCAAGCCGGCAGGTATCGCCGACCCTCTTGGCCCGCATGCGAATGCTGGAGGCCGATGAGAACTTCAGCGCGTTGCCTAAAAGGTTGATCAGGATCTGTTTGCAGCGCCCTCGGTCGGCGAAAACGTCGAAGTCATCACATTCGATCTCCAGTACCGCCTGCTTTTCCTTGGCCAGCCCCTGAAATTGCTCCTCCAACTCGGCCAGCAGTTCGCCAGCCTGAAAAGAGTTTTTGTTAAGCTTGATCGAGTTAAGCTCGATACTGGTATAGTCGAGGAGTTCATTGATGATGGTTAACAAATGGTCGCCCGCAGATTTGATACGGCCGCCGTAACGCTCTGTCTGGTTGCCCAGTTCTTCAAAATGCACCTTCGAGATCTGCTCGTTCGGTTTCAGCTTGGCGATGGTATGGCCTTTGAGGCTCGTCAGAAAGCTGGCGTAGCCGTTGATGATCGTTAGCGGCGTGCGCAACTCGTGGCTCAGAACGCTCATGAACTCTGACTTGGCGCGGCTGGCATCGCGGGCCTCATCCCGGGCTTGGCGCAACTCGACGATGTTCTCCAACCGCGTGCGGTTTTCGATGAAATAGGTGAACAGCCCGCCCATCACGATCATCGCAGCCGTCCCTGCGATAACCAGCGCCAGCAGTCTGTACTCATCAGGGTTGCTATGGCCACCGATCAAGGTTGTCGGTGTCACATGAAAGGCAGCCATCCCGGTAAAGTGCAGACCGACGATCGCCAAGGCAAAGCTCGCTGTCATTTTCGACCGGGCGTATTTATCGCCCTGCGCGCCAAAGAACAAAGCCACGGTCGACAGCACCATGGCGAGCAGAACCGAGGCAACAAGATAGGTCTTATCCCAGTGAATGATCCCCTCGATCCGATAGGCGATCATCCCGGTGTAATGCATGGCCGAGATCGACAGCCCCAAGATCACCCCACCGATCACGGTCGTGACCCGTCTGCGAAACATCCCCGCAATGAGAATGCCGACCGTAGACCCGGTAATCGCGATCACCAACGAGGCGAAAGTAAGACCAAAGTCGAAGCTTACCGGCGCATCGGGCTGATAGGCCAACATGGCGATGAAATGCGTGCACCAAATTGCGATGCCAGAGGTCACGGCGGTCAGAAAATACCACAACAACGCCTGACGCGGTGTCTGCTTGAGCCCGTGTCGGTAAAGATTTGCAATCACCCAGCTGCCGAATGCGCACAAAAGCGCGGCAAGCAAGACCAACGTCATATCGTGGTCAGAGTGCATAGAATGAGCCACTGTAAGCATTTTTTAAACCTCAAGATAATGAGGCCAGTGTTGCGCAAGGAATGCGTCGAAACCGTGTTCGAGTGGGTTCTTTTTGGCGGTAATTTCATATAGTGAAACCGTGGCAGGTGCCGGAGAGCGGGGGAAGCGCTCCCGGGGGCTCATGTCCCGGTTTCTGCGGCCCGCCACTGCGCGCTTGCCCCACCGCGTAGCCCACTCTGAACGCCCCTTCGCCCCTGTTGAGTGATGCAATCGCATCGTCCGATTGGTGAAAGTGACGGGACCAATTGACGCCCTTCACATCCAAGGGTTGCGTCGCCCTGCCTTAATACGCCACTAGAGCGCCAAACTTGCGCCGCATTCCAATGCTGATCTGGGCATATTCAATTTGGTTCATAGGTAACTCTGCCATGCTAACGTGTTTTCAGGGGCTAATGCTTGACCCGGTCTATTGGGCCGTGCTTGCCGTCAGCGTGATCGCTGCGGCTGTCGCCCTATGGACGCTCAGGTTTCAAGAGTTCCATGGCAAGGTTTACTATGCGCTAACCTTTGCCGGGATGATCTGGACCCTGATGATGGTCGGAGCCGAAGCCGCAACGCCCGGCTACGCCTGCCAGATGCAACAGGCGCAACTGGCGTGGCTGGGTCATGCTCTGGTTCCGGTCGCGTGGTCGTTCTTCATCTTTGAGTATGTCGGCCCCTCGAACCATGCGCGTGGCCGGGCGAGCCTTTTGGCCCTGATCGCCGTGCCACTGGCGGCCTTTGTCCTCGCCGCGACGAACGGCTGGCACCACCTGATCTATACCGCCGAGACCGCGATCCAGCCCGGCAAGGATCAGATCACCTTTGAACATGGCGCGGTATATTTCCTTGTCCTTGCGGTGCTCTATTGCTTTGTGATGGCGACGCTCATCTGGCTGGGGCGCGCATTTTTGCGGGCGAAACGGGCCGCTTGGCCGCTGCTGACGATGCTGGTGGTGATCACCCTGATCCCACTGGGCGCGAACGCGGCCTATGCGCTGTTCGGCTTCACGGTCCTTGGCCTTGATCCGACGGCGTTCATGTTCACCTTGGGCATCTTCGCCTTTTCATGGCTGCTGGTGACCAACAAAACGATGGATATGCCCTCTGTCGGGCAATCGACCCTGTTTGACACGATGAGCGAACCGCTCATCCTATTGGACGCGCGGCGGCACGTCATTCGCTCGAACGCCGCGGCCAAGCGCAGCGGGCTTTTGACGGATCCGACCTTGGGCAATGATCTGATCGCTGGGATAAAGGCGCAAACGGCGCAGACCGCCTCTGCCCATATCACCTGCGATGAACGCCTCTATGAGCCGCGCATTCACCCCATCGAAAACCCGCTCTCCCCCGCCGGCCCCGTCATCGGTTGGAGCGTCACCTTCGTCGATGTCACCCACCAGATCGCCACCACTACGGCCCTTGAACAAGCACTGAAAGAGGCCGATGAAGCCAACCGGGCCAAGGATGAATTCATCTCGGTCGTGAGCCATGAGCTGCGCACGCCGCTGACCTCACTGAAGGGCGGCTTGGCATTGGCGCTCAGCGGCAAACTGGGCGAGGTCAAGGGCCCGCTGCGTTCCTCGCTCGACATTGCCCATCGCAACGGGGTCCGCCTGTCCCGTCTGGTCGATAATATCCTGCTGGTGCAAAAGCTTGAGGTACAGGCGCTGGCACTTGAGTGGCTGCCCGTCGACCTGCCCGCTCTGCTGCGCGAAAGCATCGAGGAAAACCGCATGTACGCGCATGAGCGCGGCATCAGGCTGGATATCGGCAAGATCACGCAGCCTGCCGTGGTCTTGGGCGATGCCTTTGCGATCCGACAGGTGGTCGACAATCTGATCTCGAACGCGGTGAAATTCTCCCATGTTGGCGACACCGTGGAGGGCAGGCTGACGGCGCACCAAGGCCGGGTCAGGCTCTCTATCCGCGATCATGGGCGCGGCATCCCTGAGGGGATGGAGGAGCGGGTCTTTGGCCGCTTCGGACAGCTTGACGACGACGGTCAGAAATCGACCCAAGGCTCTGGCCTTGGCCTGCATATCTCCCGCCAACTGGCGCGGCAGATGGCGGGTGATCTGTTTTACGAAAGCGAGGCCGGTGTCGGATCGACCTTCCATGTCGAATTCGGCATCGGGGCCGAGGCAGAGCCCGCCCCGCAAGCGGCCCAAGGCGCGCTGCAAGGCACCGACTAAGCGCGCCCTTCGCGGTTAAAGTTCGATGCGGATGTCGTGGATCCACAGTTTCGGCGGACGTGAGAGGACAAAGACCACCACATCGGCCAGATCATCCGGTTCGGTGAAAATGTGGTTCGGCACATCCTCTCCGGCCTTGGCGAACATGCCGGTATTGGTGCCCGACTGATACAGCCCGCCAATCCGCACGCCGGTGTTTTCCTCATCCGCCTTCAGCACCTCGGTAAAGCCGCGCACGCCGTATTTCGTGGCCGTATAAACCGACTGCCCCGCCTGCGCCACGACACCGGATTTCGACACGACATTGAGGATGATCGCCTCGTCATTGTCGCGCAGCGCGGGCAGCGTTGCCTGTGTCATCTGCATCAGACCGGTCAGATTAGTCTGCACCGTCGCCTGCAGCATCTCCGGCGCGATTGTGTCGAGCGGCCCCGCCTTGTGCCAAATCCCGGCGTTGTTGATCAGGATATCGAGCCCGCCAAAACGCGCCAGCACCTGCGCCGCGGCATGGTCGATCGCCGATGGGTCTTGCAGATCGCAGGTCAGCCCTACGGCCTCTGCCGCGCCTGCGGCTGTGCAGGCCTCGGCCACCGCCTGCAACCGCGTCTCATCGCGGCCCAGAATGGCCAGCCGCGCGCCGGTCTCTGCCAGTTTCAGGCAGATGTGCCGCCCGATCCCGTCGCTGCCGCCGGTAACCAAAATACGTTTGTCGCGCAGTTCCATGTCGTTCTCCTATGCTGGCGGCGGCTTACCGCGCGACAAAGCCGCCGCCAAGCCCTGCCCGCGCGGTCGGTCAGATCGTGATGATTTGCGCCCGAATTGCCTTGGCCACCGCATGGGTTTTGTTGGTCACCTGCAGCTTTGCGCAGGCATTATAGAGGTGGTGGTTCACCGTGCTGGCCGCCACCGTCATGATCTGCCCCGTTTCCCAAGCGGTTTTGCCCACGGCGGCCCATTTTAGCACTTCCTTCTCGCGGGTGCTTAACCGCGGCCCCAGCGGGGCGCTGGCAAGATTCGCCACGATGTCACTTTGGATCAAACAGCCCAGATAGATAGCATCGGCGATGATGCCACGCTTGTATTTGCGCCATTCATGAATGCGCAGGTCAGAGTTCAGCGTGAGCACCGCCTTTCCATG
This sequence comes from Sulfitobacter sp. D7, assembly GCF_003611275.1. Taxonomy (NCBI): domain Bacteria; kingdom Pseudomonadati; phylum Pseudomonadota; class Alphaproteobacteria; order Rhodobacterales; family Roseobacteraceae; genus Sulfitobacter; species Sulfitobacter sp. D7. The sequence continues at coordinate 686,414 of NZ_CP020694.1, read as the reverse complement.
CAGGTGGTCCCGAATGGGGATCGACACGCCGTTTTGACGCACGCCAAACTCCATCGCCTCCCCGAAAAAATTGCGGGTGGTCCGGTCTACCTTGGGCAATTCGCTCCAGTCCACGGGCAAGGTGCCCTCAAGGGATTGGTCGACCACCGGGTCGATCAAATGATAGCTTTCCTCTTGGTAGCGCGTCAGCCAAGCCGGGTCATAGGTCGTGTGAATGACCGGATCGCTGTTGCCGGGGTTGGTTTTGTGAAACCCCAGATATGACAGGTTGTTCAACCCCATCTCCTGCGCCAAGACCTGCAGCATCTCGGTCGGCTTGATGTCTGGTCGTTGCTCTTTCAGGAGGAGGTAGCGGTCGGAAAGCGGGGTCACCATAGGGCGGCGTTCAAAAGCTCATTTGGTTAAAAACTGAGCACCTTGATAGAACGCCTCAACCCCTGAGGGAACATCACCGCCGTGAATGATTTCCCGGAATGAGGGAAACGGGCAGAGACGTTGCATTTTTGTCCTATTGGACAAGGGACAAGCCAAACGACCGCCCAACCAAAGATCGGAACGTTCGCCCCCACAGTCGAGGCCGTGCAGGGCATAAAGCGGCCCCTGCCCGAAAACCTATGCGCCCCCTACAACAACAAAAACGTCCAACTCAGCGGACAAGGGCGCGGCGTCCCGAAGCAGGGGCCGGAACAGAGCCAAATGGCAGGCCCTGTCAAAAGATCGCGTCAACCTGAGCGCGCATCTCTTGTTTGGCTATCATTCAGCGCAGCCGCAAACTCCGATAACAAGATTCCCGCGATCGATCCTCAAGCATTTGTTATAGTTTGATTAAATTTCTGGCAGTTCTTGACTGATTGAGCCTGAGTGCGCCTGTAAACCTAGTAAAATTTATAGTCGCGAGTGAATCGTCAAAGCGAAGCATCGTTTTCATACGCCTGCAAGATTGCGCTGTTACAAAATTTTCACTGGCAATCTGACATCTAGTTCTGTAATTCACGAATTATGGAACAAATAATTCCCAACCGCCTTGCCACCCTCGGCCATCCGCAGCGTCTCGCGCTTTTTCGGCTGCTGATGCGCCGCTACCCGGACCGGGTGCCAGCGACCGAACTGGCGCAAGCGCTTGGTCTCAAGCCCAACACCCTCTCGAGCTATATCGGCGCGCTGATGCAGGCCGGGCTGGTGACCCAAGAACGGCAAGGCACCTCGCTGCGCTATGCGATCGATCTTGCGGCCGCCCGTGACACCATCGGCTACCTGCTGAACGACTGCTGCCGCGGACGGCCAGAGATTTGCCTCCCCCTCACCTCTTCAGATGGAAACGCTCCCATGACCGACGACAAGTTCAACGTCCTGTTCATCTGCACCGGCAACTCCGCCCGGTCGATCTTTGCCGAAAGCATCCTGCGTGACCTCGCGGGGGACCGTTTCAACGTCTACTCCGCAGGCACGCGGCCACAATCCGCATTGAACCCCTTCGCGGTAGAGGTGCTCAAGCAGAAGGACCATGACGTGACGCAGCTTCGGTCGAAACATATATCCGAGTTTCAGAGCGAAGACGCGCCCGGCTTTGATTTCGTTTTTACCGTTTGCAATCAAGCGGCTAACGAAGAATGCCCCACATGGCCCGGTCAGCCGATCACCGCCCATTGGGGCCTGCCCGATCCGGTCAAGGTCGAAGGCTCCGACGCGGAAAAGAGCCTCGCCTTTCAGCAAGCCTATGGCACGCTGCGCAACCGAATGTTGGGCTTTACCAGCCTGCCACTGACCTCGCTCGACCGTATTTCGCTGCAAAAAGCGCTCGATGACGCGGGCCAAACCGACAAAGAAGGATTCTCCGCATGACCGTCTATGCCATCAATGGCCTTGGCCGCATCGGCAAGCTCGCCTTGAAACCCCTGCTGGATCAGGGGGCGGAGATCGCATGGATCAACGACGCGGTGGGCGACCCGGAGATGCACGCACATCTGTTGGAGTTCGACACGGTGCACGGGCGCTGGCAGGCTGATTTCGCGCATGACGCCGACAGCGTGAGCATCAACGGCACCCGCCTGCCCTTTATCGGCACCCGCGACCTCAGCGCGCTGCCGCTCGACGGGGTGGATGTGGTGATCGATTGCACCGGGGTCTTCAAAACCGACGCCAAACTCGCCCCCTATTTCGAGGCGGGGGTGAAGAAGGTGGTGATCTCGGCCCCTGTAAAAGACGGTGACGCGGCCAATATCGTCTATGGCGTCAACGATGATGTCTATGACCCTGCCCGGCACCGGATCGTCACGGCGGCAAGCTGCACGACCAACTGCCTCGCCCCGGTGGTGAAGGTGATCCATGAGGCGATGAAGATCAAACACGGCTCCATCACCACGATCCACGATGTAACCAACACGCAAACCATCGTTGACCGCCCTGCCAAAGATCTGCGCCGCGCACGCTCGGCCCTGAACTCGCTAATTCCGACGACCACCGGCAGCGCCACGGCGATCACGTTGATCTACCCCGAACTCAAAGGCCGCTTGAACGGCCACGCGGTGCGGGTGCCACTGCTGAACGCTTCGCTGACCGATTGCGTGTTTGAGGTAGAGCGCGAAACGACCGTGGAAGAGGTGAACGCCCTGTTCAAAGCCGCCGCTGAAGGGGAATTGAAAGATATCCTAGGCTATGAGGAGCGCCCGCTCGTCTCGGCAGACTACACAAACGACACTCGCTCAAGCATCATCGACGCGCCCTCCACCATGGTGGTGAATGGCACGCAGGTAAAAATCTACGCTTGGTACGACAATGAGATGGGCTACGCGCACCGTTTGGTTGACGTAGCGCTGATGGTCGGGGCAAGTCTGTGAGCCAGAGCGCGACCCGCCCCGAGGGGCTATCGGCCTATATCGCAGTCACGGCGGCCTATTGGGCCTTTATGCTGACCGATGGCGCGTTGCGCATGTTGGTGCTGTTGCACTTTCACCGGCTTGGCTTTTCGCCCGTGCAACTGGCCTATCTCTTTGTGCTTTATGAGATCGCGGGGGTTGTCACCAACCTCTGCGCGGGTTGGATCGCGGCGCGGTTTGGGCTGGCCTCGACGCTTTATGCGGGGCTGGGCTTGCAGATCGTGGCGCTGCTGGCGCTGGCGCAGCTTGATCCGTCTTGGGCGGTTGGTGCCTCGGTGGTGTTCGTCATGCTGGTTCAGGGTGCAAGCGGGGTGGCCAAGGATTTGGCCAAGATGTCGTCGAAATCCGCCGTGAAGCTGCTGGCGCCGGTTGAGGATGGCGGGCTTTTTCGCTGGGTCGCGCTGCTGACGGGCTCCAAGAACATGGTCAAGGGTCTGGGCTTTCTGCTCGGCGCGGCGTTGCTGGCCACGCTCGGCTTTGTCTGGGCGGTGCTGGGCATGGCCGCGATCCTTGCGCTGATCCTGATCGCCGTCCTGACCGCCATGCCGCCCGGCCTGCCGAAGGGCCGCAGGGGCGCGAAGTTCTCCGAAGTCTTCTCCAAATCCCCCAACGTGAATTGGCTGAGCGCGGCACGGGTGTTTCTGTTCGGCGCGCGGGATGTGTGGTTCGTGGTGGGCATCCCGATCTATTTCTACGCGGTCCTCTCGGACGGCACGGAGGAAAGCAACCGCGCGGCGTTCTTCATGATCGGCACATTCATGGCGGTCTGGGTGATCCTTTATGGCTTGGTGCAGATCTATGCGCCGCGCTTGCTGCGGGCAAAATCTCGCCCTGCAGGTGAGTTGATCCTAGCCGCGAAGGGCTGGGCGTGGGCATTGGCCGCCGTGCCTGCGGCGCTGACACTCGCCGCGCTGCTCAGCGACGGACCGCAGACATGGCTCACCGTGACGCTTGTGATCGGCCTCTTGACCTTTGGCGCGGTCTTTGCGGTGAACTCTTCCCTGCACTCCTACCTCATCTTGTCCTTCACAAAGGCCGAGCGGGTGACGATGGATGTGGGGTTTTACTACATGGCCAATGCCGCCGGGCGGCTGTTGGGCACATTGATGTCGGGGCTGAGCTATCAAATTGGTGGGCTGCCCCTGATGCTGGGGGCGGCGGCGATCATGGTGGCCCTGTCGGCGCTGCTGGTCGGGTTCTTGAAACCCGACCAAGGCTGACCGTTAGCCTGCTTTGCTGGCGCGACCGTTGCTTTGACCGTCCTGCGTATAGGCGGTCATCGCCGCGACGGCGCCCTCGTCCCAGATCAGCGTGAGCCAAGCGACAAAGGCATCACGGAAGGCGTCGACCTGCGCCAGATCACCGTAAAGGCGGTCTTGCTCTAGCCACGCTTCGGGCCGTTCCCGCGCGGCCTGCGCCACGAATTGCAGATCGTCCCAGATCGGATCATTCGCCACGATCTCGCTGCCGTTTTCGCGCGTGCCTGCACACATCCGCGCCCAGAGAGCTTCGACCAAGGCCAAGCCAGAGACTGAGCGCCCCGCCGCCAGTTGATCCCGCAAGATCGGCAGGACAAAACCGGTGTGCCGTGCAGAGCCATCAAATGCGACGCGGCGCGTGGTGTCGACGATACGCGGGTTCGAGAACCGCTGTTCGATCAGATCGAGGTATGCCAGCGGCGTCATCCCGGGCACCGGGGCTACCGTCTGGGTGATCTCTTCGGCCTGTACGCGGTGGAACATCGCGCGGATCGCCGGATGCGCCATGGTGGCCGAAATCGTCTCGATCCCCAGCACTTCACCGACGTTCGCCAAAACCTGATGGCCCGCATTGAGGATGCGGATCTTCATCTTTTCATAGGCGTGGACATCGTCCGAGAAGGTGGCCCCCACCTGATCCCAGTTGGGGCGGCCTGCGCAGAAGTCGTCTTCGATCACCCATTGGCGAAAGGCTTCATGCGTGACGGGTGCCGCATCGTTCACGCCAAACTCTCGCGCCTGCGCGATCTCGGCGGGGCCGGTGGCCGGGGCGATGCAATCGACCATAGAGTTGGGGAAACTGCCGTTCGCTTCGATCCAATCGGCCAGCGCCGGGTCGGACATCCGCGCCAGCGAAACGACCGCTTGGCGCAGGATATCGCCATTGCCTTGCAGGTTGTCACAGCTGAGCCCCGTGAACGGCCCCTGCCCCGCATCGCGGCGCAGCCGCAGGGCCGCGACGATGGCCCCAAAGCCGGTGCGCGGGGTGTCAGGGTTCGCCGCGTCATGGACGATATCGGCGTGGCCCGCGTCAAAGCCCTTGCTGACGGGGTCGATGTAATAGCCGCTTTCCGTGACCGTCAGCCCGACGATGCGAATGGCCGGATCGGCCATGGCGCGGATCAGAGCGCCGTTGCCTTCCTCGATCGGGAGGTAGTCGATCATGGAGCCCACAACCTCGGCCGAGGTCTGCGCGGGGTCGAGTTCGATCAGCGTCGTCAGACAGTCCTGCGCCAAGAGCTTCTCGCGCATCGCCGCATCATAGGGGCGCACGCCCGCGCCGAGGATCGCCCAGTCATGCGCTTGGCCGTTCTGCATCAAACGGTGCAGATACCACGCCTGATGCGCGCGGTGAAAATTGCCGACGCCGATATGCACGATGCCGGGGGTCAGGGCGCTGCGGTCATAGGTGGGCCGCGCGATATCAAGATCGCCCAGCGTCGCGTTCGAGAGGTCTACCAGTTTATCCATGATCCACATCCTTGTAGGGCCGCGCACCGGGGAGAGGGTGCGGGGGTCGGCCTGTCGTTCCTGTCGCTTGCATCACTCGACCCGAAGGCCCTGCGCATCGAACCGGTGCAGCTTGTCCGCCTGCGGGGTGAGGAAAATCCGGTCGCCATGTTTGACCGACAACTCCCCATCCACACGCACGGTCATCGGGTCACAGCCCGCGACACCGTGGATGTGCAAGAAGGTGTCAGAGCCCAGATGCTCGGCCACACCGATGGTGCCTTCCCAAGCGCCCTCGGTGGTGGAGACGTCAAAATGCTCGGGCCGGATGCCGATGGTCGGCGCGCCGCGCGCTTCGGCTTCGGCACCTTTGATGAGGTTCATTTTGGGCGAGCCGATGAAACCCGCGACGAATTCGTTGCGCGGCTTATAGTAAAGCTCAAGCGGGGTGCCGACCTGTTCGATATAGCCCGCGCGCAGGACGACGATCTTGTCGGCCATGGTCATCGCTTCGACCTGATCGTGGGTGACGTAGATCATCGTCGTGGCCAGCCGCTTGTGAAGCTCGCTGATTTCCAGACGCATCCCCACCCGTAGCGCGGCATCGAGGTTCGACAGCGGCTCATCGAAAAGGAACGCCGAAGGCTCCCGCACAATGGCACGGCCAATGGCCACACGCTGGCGCTGACCGCCTGACAGTTGGCCCGGACGACGGTCAAGGTAGTCAGTCAAGTTCAGCGCTTTGGCAGCCGCTTCGATCCGACGGTTTTGTTCATCCGCAGGCAGCCCGGCCATCTTCATCGGAAAGGCGATGTTCTTGCGCACCGACATATGCGGGTAAAGCGCGTAGGATTGGAACACCATCGCCAGACCGCGTTTCGCGGGCGGCACATGGGTCGCATCCGTGCCGTCGATGTCGATATGGCCCGAGGTGATATCCTCCAACCCCGCAATCAGCCGCAGCAGTGTAGATTTCCCGCAGCCCGAGGGGCCGACGAAGACGGTGAATTCGCCGTCTTCGATGGTCAGATCAAGGGGCGGAATGACTTCCACATCGCCGAAGCTTTTGGAAACCTGATTGAGTTTGATTTGTCCCATGTGACTGTCCCTTACTTACTTGACTGCGCCGAATGTCAGGCCGCTGACAAGCTGCTTCTGGCTGAACCAGCCGAGGATGAGGATTGGCGCGATGGCCATGGTCGAGGCCGCGCTGAGTTTCGCGTAGAAAAGACCTTCGGGGCTGGAATAGCTCGCGATGAAGGCTGTGAGCGGTGCCGCTTTGGCCGCGGTGAGGTTGAGCGTCCAGAAGGCTTCGTTCCATGCGAGGATGAAGTTCAAGAGCAGCGTGGAGGCAATGCCGGGGATCGCCATGGGCGTGAGGACGTAAAGCACCTCTTCACGCAGGCTTGCCCCATCCATCCGTGCCGCTTCCAAGATCTCGCCAGGGATCTCGCGGAAGTAGGTGTAGAGCATCCAGACGATGATCGGCAGGTTGATGAGCATCAAGATGATGACCAAAGCGATCTTGCTGTCGAGCACACCGAACTGGATGCAGAGCAGGTAGATCGGGTAGAGCACACCGACCGCGGGCAGCATCTTGGTCGAGAGCATCCAGAGCAGGATGTCTTTGGTCCGCTTGCCGGGCACAAAGGCCATCGACCATGCGGCGGGCACCGCAATCAAGATGCCAAGAACGGTCGAGCCCCCGGCGATGATAATCGAGTTCCACAAGAAGCGCCCGTAGTTCGAGCGTTCCAGAACCGCCTCGTAATTGGCCAGCGTCCAATCAAAGCCGAGGAAGATCGGCGGATCGGCGATGGCCTGTGCTTCGGTCTTGAAGCTGGTGAGGATGGTCCAAAGGATGGGGAAGAAGATCAGGAAACCGATACCCCATGCGAGGGCCGTGTTGACGATCTTGCGTTGTCTGGTGACTGCGCGTGCCATGATGTCTCCTCCTCAGGCGTCCAGGTTCTTGCCGACGATGCGCATCAGGAAGATGGCAACGATATTGGCGAGAATGATTGCATAGACACCGCCTGCCGATCCGAGGCCGATGTTCTGGCTTTCCAGCACCCGCTGGAAGATGAGATAGGTCAGTGTTTTGGTCCCAAAGGCACCACCCGTGGTCACGAAAATCTCCGCAAAGATCGACAGCAGAAAGATCGTCTGGATCAAGATCACCACGGTGATCGCGCGGCCCAGGTGCGGCAGGGTGATATAGGCGAAACGTTTGGTGGCGGGGGCGCCGTCCATCTCAGCAGCGTCAAGCTGCTCGCGGTCAAGCGATTGGATCGCGGTGAGCAGGATCAGCGTCGCAAAGGGCAGCCACTGCCATGACACGATGATAATGATCGAGGTCAGCGAGGCTTGGCTCATCCATTGCACCGGGGTCGCCCCGAAGAATTCCCAAAGGTAGGCGAAAAGCCCGTAGTTCGGGTCCATGAACATGTTCTTCCACACCAGCGCCGAAACGGTGGGCATAACAAAGAAGGGCGCGATGACGAGGATGCGGACAAAGCCCTGCCCCCACATCGGCTGGTTCAACAGGATGGCGAGCAAGATGCCCAAGCCTACCGTGATCGCCAGCACACCGCCGACGATAATCAGCGTGGTCATCACCGAGGGCCAGAAGGCGCTCGAGGTGACGAAACGCACGTAGTTGTCAAACCCCACCCAGCCCAGATCACCGCCGCGCATCGGCAGGTATTTCTTGAAGGAAAAATAGAGCGTCATGGTCAGCGGGATGAGCATCCATCCAAGGAGCAAGACCACCGCAGGGGCCATCATCAGGCGTGCCGCTGATCGGGAATGTTGGGTAGCCATCGGGCACATCTCCTCTGCAGGCGGCGGATGCCGCGTTTAGGTGAAGGGTATCATATCAGGTGGTGGGGCGGAAAAGGGCGGCGGTGTTCGCCGCCCTTTGTGCCGGAGAAGCAGCGGCTTAGCGGTAGCCGGCAGCTTCCATTGCGTCGTTGGTCAGGTCCTGTGCCTTCTCAAGTGCCTCTTCGACGGTCTGTTGACCGGCATAGGCGGCAGAGAACTCTTGGCTCACGTCGGTCGCGATGCCTGCAAACTCTGGGATCGCGGCGAACTGAACACCGACATAAGGCGTCGGATCGACGGTGGAGTTCTCAGGATCAGCTGACAGGATCGAGTCCAGTGTCATCTGTGCGAAGGGCACTTTCTGATACTCGGGGTTCTCATAGAGCGACTTGCGCGCGCCGGGAGGAACGTTGGCCCAACCTTCGTTCTCGGCAACCAGCTCGATGTAGTCTTTCGAGGTGGCCCATTCGATGAACTCTTTCGCGGCATCTTCTTTCTGAGTGCCCGCCGGGATCGCCAGCGCCCATGCCCAGAGCCAGTTGGAGCGTTTGCCAAGGCCTGTGTCCGGTGCCAGCGCAAAACCAACCTTGTCGGCCACGGTGGAATCATCGGCATTGGTCACGAAGGACGCCGCCACGGTGGCGTCGATCCACATGCCGCATTTGCCCTGCTGGAACAGCGAGAGGTTCTCGTTGAAGCCGTTGGAGGCATAGCCCGCTGGGCCGCTCTCATCCATCAGGTCTTTGTAGAAGTTGATCGTGTTGGCCCAAGCTTCAGTGTCGAACTGGGCGTTCCAGTCTTCGTCGAACCAGCGTGCGCCGAAGGAGTTGGACATCGCCGTGATCAGCGCGCCGCCCTCGCCCCAACCGGCTTTGCCGCGCAGGCAGATGCCGTTGATGTCGTTTTCACGGTCGGTCATGGCAGCCGCGGCTTCGCGGATGAACTCCCAAGTCGGGTCTTTCGGCATTTCCATGCCGGCTTTTTCCATCAGATCCGTGCGGTACATGATCATGGAGCTTTCGCCATAGAAAGGTGCCGCGTAAAGCGTGCCTTCGTGGCTCAAACCACCGGCCATGGCGGGCAGGATATCGTCTGCGTCATAGTCTTCGCTGAGATTGTCCAGCGGCACCAGCCAGCCGTTCGCACCCCAGATCGGCGTTTCATACATGCCGATGGTCATGATGTCGAAAGAGCCGCCCTTGGTCGAGATGTCGGTGGTGACGCGCTGGCGCAGCACGTTTTCTTCCAACGTGACCCACTCCACTTCGTGGCCGGTCTCTTCGGTAAATTTGTCGGTGTAGCCTTGCATGCGGATCATGTCGCCGTTGTTCACGGTGGCGATGGTGATCGTCTCAGCAAAAGCGCCGCCGCCCATGATCAGGGACATGGCTGTCGCGGCTTGCAATGATTTATTCGAGAACATCGATAGTTCCTCCCTCTATAGATGATGAAGCAAGACTAGCGATCCACATAACGCGCCGTCAACTTAAATTTTACGCGCGTTAATTATTTTTCAGGCAACTTGCGAACTCAAGGGGTTACGCAGAGGCCCGCATCACAAGTTTGCCCTCAAATAACGTCTCTTCGCGCTCAGCCAGCCGCGTTTCGCTTTCGATAATGCGGAACAGGGTGCTGGCCGCACGATTCGCGATGGCGCCATAATCCTGCGCGATGGTGGTCAGCGGCGGACAGGTGTAGCGCGAGAACGGGTGGTCATCCTGCCCCGCGATCCGCATGGCGCAGTCCTTGCCATGGCCCACCCGCAGCCCCAATTCATAGGCCGCTGACAGCATCCCGATGGCCAGACGGTCATTCGAACAGAGCACCGTATCGGTCTCAAACGCCCCTGCCGAAATCAGCCGCCCGCCCTCGGTCGCGCCGATCTCTTCAAAGTTCCACCCCTCGCCCGGCACCTGATGGATATGCGGGGCAAAGCCATGCCGCTCCATCGCCTCAAGATAGGCTAGGCGGCGCTTGTTGGCGTTCGGGTTGCTGGGTGTCTTCATTTCGAAAAAGCAGGGCGGCTCTCCGCTGCGGCACAGATATTCGACAATCAACTCCACGCTTTGAAAATTGTCGGTACCCACGAAAGCCTCACAGACCCCTTCGACATTGGCGTCAAAGGTCACGACGGGCACATCCCGGCAAAAGCGCGCGATCGCCTCCCGGTCCGAGGCTTTGCCGAAGGGCGCCAAAAGCACGCCCGCAGGTTTCAGCGCCCTAAGCGAGTCGAGATTGGCCCGCTCTTGCGCCGGGTTGCCGTGCGAGCTGAGCAAGATCGGACTATACCCTGCCGCCAGACAGGCCAGTTCCACCTCGCGGCCAATCTCGGAAAAGAACGGGTCGGAGAGGTTGGGCACGACAACGCCGATGTTGCGGGTTTTGCGGCGGTTCTGGTTCACGGCATAGACGTTGGGGCGATAATCATGCTGGCTCAGCGCCGTCTCGATCCGCTCTCGGGTAGAACGGCGCACGCTGTCGGGATCGTTAAAGTATTTCGACAGCGTGGGCCGGGAAATGCCACTTATTGCGGCAAATTCCTCCATATTGCGGATCTTTTGCTGGCCCATTTTAACCCTCCCTTGACGAAACGCTGCGCGCGTAAACTAAAGTCAATATAGAGATAAGTTCGGCCAGCCAGCAAGGGTCTGTTGACGGCAGGCTTTCCATGGCCGTCGCCAAAGCCAAACTGCCACCAGTCTTTAGGGGATTAGCCCGCCTTTCCTGATTGCGCTGCTGCACGTGCCAGCGCTTCGATCCCTGCCCAATCCTGCGCGTCGATCAGTTTCTTCGGGGCCACCCAACTGCCGCCCGCGCAAAGCACATTGGGCAGGCTCAGGTAGCTTTCCACATTGCCCGGGCTGACGCCGCCAGTCGGGCAGAAGGTGATCTGCGGCAGCGGTGCGCCGATGGCTTTGACCGCAGGCGCCCCGCCAGAGGCTTCGGCGGGGAAGAATTTCAGCATGTCATAGCCACGTTCCAACAGCCGCATCGCCTCGCTCGCCGTGGCGGCACCGGCCAGCAGTGGCAGGTCTTCTTCCTCGCAGGCGGCGATCAGCGCATCTGTGGCACCCGGTGAGACGCCAAAGGTCGCCCCCGCCCGTTTCGCCGCGCGCACGTCTTCGGGGGTGATCAGCGTTCCCGCCCCCACATGGCCGCCCGTGACTTCGGCCATGGCCGCAATCGCGTCGAGTGCGGCAGGCGTGCGCAGGGTCACTTCCAACGCAGGCAGCCCTCCAGCGATCAGTGCTTCGGCCAAGGGCCGGGCGTCGGCGACATCTTCGATCACCAGCACAGGCACGATCAGGGCAAGCGCACAGATTTCGCGGGTGCGACGGCTGGCGTCTTTTGCAGTAAGGGTCATGGATCAGCCTCCAAAAATGGTTGCGCCGGTGGTAGCAGAACCGACTGTGTCGCGGAACATAGCGAACAACTCGCGCCCCGTCCCGGCATGGTAAGCAGAAAGATCAGCGGTGACATTGGGACGGTCATCGAACCCTTCGGCCAGCACGTCAAGCGTCCCTGCAACTGCGTCAACCCGCAGCATATCACCATTCTGCACCCGCGCGATGGGGCCGCCGTCGACCGCCTCGGGGCTGACGTGGATCGCTGCGGGCACCTTGCCCGACGCGCCCGACATGCGGCCATCGGTGACCAGCGCGACCTTCTGACCGCGCCCCTGAAGAATCGACAGAAGCGGCGTCAGGCTGTGCAACTCGGGCATACCGTTGGCCTTTGGCCCTTGGAAACGGACGACAACGATCACGTCGTCGGTCAGCTCGCCCGCTTTAAACGCTGCCTTCACCTCATTCTGATCCGCAAAGACCCGCGCCGGGGCTTCGATGATGTGGTGTTCGGGCGCCACGGCAGAGACTTTCATGCAAGCGGTGCCAAGCGATCCGGCCATGCGCCGCAACCCGCCAGTGGGCTGGAAAGGATCGCTGGCGGGGCGAAGGATCTTCTCGTTCAGGCTTTCGCCCGCGCCCTTCTCCCAAACCAGGCCATCGGCCTTTAGCTTTGGCTCGGAGGTGTAATGCTCCAACCCCTGCCCGGCGACGGTATGGGTGTCGGGGTGCAGATGACCGGATTTCAGCAATTCACCGATCATATAGCCAAGCCCCCCCGCCGCGTGGAAATGGTTCACATCGGCCAGACCGTTGGGATAGACCCGCGCCAGCAGCGGCGTGATGTCGGAGATGTCCGAGAAATCCTCCCAATCCAAAATGATCCCCCCGGCCCGCGCCATGGCGATGAGGTGGATCAGCAGATTGGTCGACCCGCCCGTGGCGTTGAGCCCGACAATCCCGTTTACAAATGCCTTCTCGTCCAGAACCGAAGCCACGGGCGTGTAGTCATTGCCCAGAGCGCTCAGCGCCAGCGCCCGTTTCGCGCCCTCTTGGGTCAGCGCATCGCGCAGCAATCCGTTCGGTGGCACAAAGCTTGCGCCCGGCAGGTGCAGACCCATGAACTCCATCAACATCTGGTTGGTGTTGGCGGTGCCGTAAAAGGTGCAGGTGCCCGGCCCGTGATAGGCGGCCATCTCGGCGGCCATCAGCGCATCGCGCCCGACTTCGCCCGCGGCAAACTGCTGGCGCACCTTGGCCTTTTCGTCATTCGACAGCCCGCTTTCCATCGGCCCGGCGGGCAGGAAGACGGCTGGCAGATGCCCGAACGCCTGCGCCGCGATCACCAGCCCCGGCACGATCTTGTCGCAGACCCCAAGGAAAACCGCCGCGTCAAAGGTGTTGTGGCTGAGTGCCACCGACGCCGCCAGGGCAATCACATCGCGCGAAAACAGCGACAGTTCCATCCCCGCCTCGCCTTGGGTCACCCCGTCGCACATCGCAGGCACACCGCCCGCTACCTGCGCGGTGCCGCCTGCGGAACGTACCGCGTCGCGGATCAAATCAGGGTAACGCTCAAACGGCTGATGCGCCGAGAGCATGTCGTTGTAGGTGGTCACGATCCCGAGGTTGCCTGCGCTGGTGGTCGCCAGCCGATCCTTGTCTTCGCCAGACGCGGCATAGGCATGGGCCTGTCCGCTACAGGACAGATGCGCGCGGGCCGGTCCCTTGGCGCGGGCGGCTTCCATTCGGTCGAGGTAGGGGCGCCGGGTCGCCTCACTGCGGGCGATGATACGGTCGGTGACGCGGTCAATCGTGGAATGCAGGGTCATTGGTCGTCCTTTCGTGTGATCTCGCGCCAGCGGCGGCCGTCGCGGTGCATCAGCATCAGCGCCTCTTCGGGGCCTGAGCTGCCGGGGTCATAGGGGTACGGGGGTTGCCGGGTCTCTTCCCAGCCGTGAATGATCGGATCGGCCCAAGCCCAAGCGGCTTCGACCTCGTCCCCGCGCATGAACAACGTCTGATCGCCGCGGATCACGTCCATGATTAGCCGCTCATAGGCGTCTTGCGGGGTGGCCTGTTCGCCCAAAGCATCGGCAAAGGTCATATCCAGCGACACTTCGGCCAGACGCATGCCACCGGGGCCGGGGTCTTTGATGGTGTTGCGCAGGGTGATGCCTTCGTCAGGCTGCAGGCGGATGATCAGGGCGTTGCCTTTATGGCCCTCCATCGCCGGGAAGATCATATGCGGCGGGTCGCGGAAGATCACTGCGATCTCGGAACTGCGCCCGCGCAGTTTCTTGCCCGTGCGCAGGTAAAACGGCGTGCCCGCCCACCGCCAATTGGCAATTTTGACTTTCATGGCGATGAAGCTTTCGGTGCGGCTGTCGGGGTCGCCCGCATGATCGCGATAGCTGCCCTCGCCCTGCGCGGCGCGGTATTGGCCGCGGGCGATGTCCTTCTGGACGACCGGCTCCAACGCCTCAATCACCTTCACCTTCTCATCACGCACCGCGTTGGGGTCAAAACGCGAGGGCGGCTCCATCGCCGTCAGACACAAAAGCTGCATCAGGTGGTTTTGCACCATGTCGCGCATGGCACCGGATTTATCGTAATACTCCCCCCGCCCTTCAACGCCGAGGCTCTCGGAAACGGTGATCTGCACATGGTCGATATGGGTGGAATTCCACAACGGCTCCCACAGGGCATTGGCGAAACGCAGCGCCATAAGGTTCTGCACCGTCTCTTTGCCGAGGTAATGGTCGATGCGGTAAATCTGGCTCTCGTCGAAATTGGCCCGCAGGTCGGCGTTCAGCGCCTGCGCGGTTTCCAGATCATGACCAAAGGGCTTTTCGACAACGATGCGGCTGTCGGATGTGGCGATGCCATGGTCATGCAGCTTGCCGCCGATCGTCCCGAACAGCGACGGCGAGACCGAGAGGTAGAAAGCCCGCACGACATCGTCGCGCATCAGGTCTTTGAGATCCGCCCAGCCCGCATCGCCCGAGGCATCCACGCGCACGTAATGTACCATGCCAAGGAACCGCTCCAAGGCGGCGCTTTCTTGCGCGAGCTTGGGGGCGAACTCCAGCAGGCTGTCGCGGATCATCTTGCGAAAGGCATCAGCATCAAGCTCGGAGCGGGCCGCGCCGACGATCCGTGCGCCTTCGGGCATCTGGCCGACGGTGAAACGGTGGAATAGACCGGGCAGGATCTTGCGCCGGGCAAGGTCGCCGGTCGCGCCGAAAATGACGAGGTCGAAAGGGTCAACCGGAATTACGCGCGATACCATGGGGTCAGCCCTCCTGCCTGCGTTGATGCGCGGCGGCACCATGTTTTCGATTGCTCAAAGCCATCGCCATCCCTCCTGCGCCCTCCTCAGGGCGGCCACTGGTAGCGCTAACATATCTGAGCGAAAAAGATAGGCGGTTCTTCAACATTTCATATTTCCTCTACCCAAGGCGCGTTCGCTCCGGCGCGCGAAACGGTCACGGCGGCGACGCGCGCGCCATAGGCCAGCGCCTCGGTCAACACTTCGGGCGAAAGGGTGGCGAGCGCGGATTTATGGAGCTGACCCAGCTCAGACATCTTTGCCAAAACGCCTGCGTTGAAGGTATCGCCCGCCCCCACCGTATCGACGATTTCGGCTTTCACGGCAGGCACTTGCACCTCCTCACCATTGGCGAGATAGCCCATTGCCCCCTCGCCCCCACGGGTCAGGATGACAACCGACGGCCCCTTGTCCAACAACTCGGCCACCTTATCGCGCAGCGACAGGGGCGCCGGGTTGATCCAGTTCAGATCCTCATCCGATACCTTCACGATGTCCGACAGCGCCAGCATCCGGTCGAGCCTTTGGCGGTACCGCTCGATATCCTTGATGAAACCGGGGCGGATGTTGGGGTCGATCATCACCGCACGGCCTTCGGCGTTTCGCGCCAGCAGATCTGCATAGGCATCCGCGCCCGGCTCGCAAGCCAAGCTGATCCCGCCGAAATACAGCGCCGAGACTTCAGCCGAGAGCGCGGGCATATCCCCCGGCGTGATCATGCGCCCGGCCGAGTTTTCGTCATAGAAATCATAGGTCGCATGGCCACCGACCAGCCGAACAAAGGCCAGCGTCGTCGGACGGTCGGACACCACCAGATGCGAGACATCCACATGGCTGGCCTTCAGCCCATCGACCAACTGCCGCCCGAACATGTCAGACGACAGGCCCGAGAGCATCCCCACCTGCGCCCCGAGCCGCCCCAAGGCGATGGCCGTATTAAAGACCGCTCCGCCCGCATGGGGCACAAAGCCGTCGGGGCCTGCGGTGGTTGGGGTTGGGATCATATCGACCAGGGCTTCTCCGCAGCAAAGGATCATCTGTCAGCCTTTCAAAAATGCGTCGCGGTCGACGAGGAAACGGTCCGAAAGCGGCAGGCTTGCCGCGCCAAGCGCGCGGGCGTCGCTGCCGACGGTCCCTTCGCGCAGGGCCGGAAGGGTGAAGCCCGGCAGGGGCTGGGCGGCAAGATGGCGGCGGGTGCGCGCCACCAGATCCGCGCGAATTGTCTCAGGAAATGATCCATCGATCATCACCGTGTCAAAATCGATCAAGCATGTTGCGGCGCGGACCGCCTGCGCCAGCGCCTCGGCAGTGCTGTCGAGCCATGGGTCCAGAATGCCGGCGGAAAGTTCCCAAGCCGCCAGATCGCTCCACGGGGCGCGGCGAGTCTCTCCGGCCTCCTGCAACGCCGCCTCCAAGACCGCCAAAGATGCCACATCGACCAATTGCCGAGGCACGCCCCCGACCAGCGGCATGGAGCCGAGCGCCCCCGCATTGCCGCTTTTGCCGGTGTAGAGTTTGCTATCCAGCACCAGCCCACCACCCACGAAATAGCCGATGTAGAAATACAGAAAATCGCGCGGCTTGTTCTGCGCACCAAAAACCAGTTCGGCCCCGCAAGCGGCAGAAGTGTCATTGCAAATGGAGATCGGTAGATCGAGCACCTCCGCCAAAGCGGCTTCGATATCAAAGTCCTGCCACGCGCTCAGATCGCCGCCCGCAACCTCCCATTCCCACATGCCAAACGGCAGGGCGACCCCCAGTCCCGCCACCCGCGCCTGCTGGTCAGCGGTCAAAGAGGCGAGCGTGTCCTGCAAAGCGCGCCGCGCAAATTCCATGACCGCAGCGGGGGTGGGATGGGCATAGACCTCGCTGCTGCGGCGCGTCACTTGGCCTTCGAAGTCGGTCAGGATCAACGCGACACTGCGCCTGCCAACCTTTAGCCCCAGAAAGAAGGCCCCCTCCGCGTTTAGGCTGATCGGCACCGAAGGCTGCCCCACCCGGCCCCGCACCCGCGCGCCTTTTTTCAGCAGTCCATCCGCTTCGAGGGCGCGCATAATGACGGATACAGTCTGCGCCGACAGACCGGTGAGCCGGGCAATCTCAGCCTTGGACGTAGGGCCGCTGCGCCGGATAAGCGACAGGACGAGCCGTTCATTATAGGCCCGCATCCCGCTCTGGTTCGAGCCGCGCGCGGTCCGGTCGGCGAATGTCTGTAGCTGCTGCAAACTGGCCTCCCCTCCGGTTCATGCGGCGTCTCGAAGGACAAATCCCAAATGGGAGGGGGTGAGTCAACGATTAAATCAATCTAATTTACTTATTAACAGCAAAGAGCCGCCTGCCCCTCTGGCAAGCGGCCCATTTTCGCGTTCAACCGGCCACCGTGATGCCGATCTTTCCCATGTGGGATTTGTCAAGAAAGGCTTCCTGCGCCTGCTTAAGGTCTCGCAGCGCATAACTTTCCGCAACGACAGGCCGGATTTCTCCGCGTTCGATATACCCCACCAGATCGGCAAAAACGCTCGGTTCCTGCCGCGTGCTCCCCATGAGGGTCAGATCTTTGAGGTAGAGCGTGCGCAGGTCCAACTCGACGATCGGCCCGGCAATCGCACCCGAGGTCACATAGCGCCCGCGCGGCACCAGCGCATCAAGCAGCTTGGGCCAACGCGCCCCGCCAACAAGGTCGAGCACCACATCAAAGGCATCCTCCGGCAGCGCCGCATCCCGGTCGAGCGCCTCATCCGCGCCGAGCGTCTTCAGCGCCTCCATCTTGCCGGGGCTGGTCACCGCCGTCACATGCGCCCCGCGCCGTTTGGCCAGTTGCACCGCAGCCGAGCCGACGCCGCCAGAGGCGCCGGTGATCAACACACGCTCCGCCCCCAATGCCGCGCGCTGGATCATCCCTTCGGCAGTCGAAAAGGCGCAGGGAAAAGAAGCGAGTTCGAGGTCCGTGAGTGCGCTGTCGATCCGCAGCGCATTGCTGGCCTCGGCGGTGCCATATTCAGCAAAACCGCCATCCCGTTCCGATCCGAAGGTGACCAGATCATCCGGCCCCGCCCCCGCAGGGCTATACATGGGCCGGATCAGAACTCGCTCGCCAATCCGCCCCTCATCGATCCCCTCACCCACGGCCACGATCTCTCCGCAGCAATCGGCGCCTTGGATGCGCGGAAAGCTCAAGGCGCCGGACCAGCCGCCATCGGCGTCCGACGCGCCGTCGTAGCCCTCGCTCGCCGCCGACCCGGTATCGCCTCGCACCGCTTTGGAATACCAGCCCGTGCGCGTGTTTACATCCGTGTTGTTCACCGCCGCCGCGCCGACGCGGACCAAAACCTCTCCGGCTGCGGGCTTTGGCACCGCAACGTCTTCGCGCCACTCCAGTTTGTCCAAGCCGCCGTGGCCGGTCAGCCGCATGGCTTTCATCGTCTCTGGTAGGGTCATCGCTTCGGCTCCTTCGAGTGTAGAATGATTACTCTACTTGCGTAGGTAGAGGGCTCCCTCTACATCGTCAAGCATGACAGATACCCAAAGCAAAATCGCCGCCGGGCTTGAGCGTGCCTTTGCCGCCCGCGGCTTCGCCGAACCCAGCGTCGAAGACCTGCGCGATGCGGCGGGGGTAAGCCTGCGCACCCTCTACAAATACACCCCTTCCCGCGCTGAAATGGTGCTGGCGGCATTGGAAAATCGCCAGCAGCGGTACCTCGCGCTGGTCTTCGATGATCTACCGCAGGCACCCGCCGACGCGCTGGAGGCGATCTTGGCGCGTGTCGGGCAGTGGATGGAAACGGAAACCTCTCACGGCTGCCTGTTCCATGCCGCCGTCGCCGCCGACCCCGGCAGCGACAGCCTGCGCGCCCTGCTAACGCGGCACAAGGCCGAGGTCGCGGCCAAGGCCGCCGCGGCCACCAATCTGGCGGGGGCCGAGACGGCTTTATTGCTCATCATCGAAGGGCTCACGCAGACTTGGCCGCTTTGGGGAACAGAGGCCGTGACCGCCGCGCAGCGTTTGGCGCAGGCGCTTTCGCGTCATCCAGAGGCTTGCGCGGGGGTGTGATTAGGTATACCGGTCTACCTACCCGCAGGAGAGATCATGCCAAAGGCCCCCAGACAACGCCCCGCCCATGATCGGCTGATGCAGGCCGCGCAGGAGCTGTTTTACAACCACGGCATCAGTGCCACGGGGATCGACGCCATCGTCGCCCGTGCGGGCGTGGCCAAGAAAAGCCTCTACAACAACTTTTCCTCCAAAGCCGATCTGGTGAGCCAATACCTAGAGGCGCGGCACGCGGAGTGGCTTGCGCTTTACGCCGCGCGGGCCGCTGCCGCACAGACACCTCAGGCGCGGGTCTTGGCCGTCTTCGACGCCTATCAGGATCATGCAGAATGCGCCTATGAGCGCGGCTTTCGGGGATGTGGCCTATTGAACGCGGCGGCAGAGCTTGATGCAGGCGATGCCGGGCGCGACGCGGTGCGCCAGCACAAAGAGGAGGTGGAGCGCATCTTGGCCCAGCACCTTGCCGAATTATTGCCCGAGGCCCCGGACCGCGCCGCCGCCACCGCCGCGCATCTTGCGTTTCTGTTGGAAGGCGCGATGGCCCGCGCCGGGCTTGAAGGTGACAGCCGCCGGGTGCGCACGGCGCGCGCGATGGCCGAAGATATGCTAAGGACGCTTACGTGATACAGGGCCACCGCTGGGGCGTGATCGCCATCCTTTTCGCAGCCGTCGTCTGGGGCACCACCGGCGCCGCCGCCACCTTTGCCCCCGACGTGAGCGCCGCCGCCATTGGTGCTGCGGCCATGGGTCTGGGCGGGATCGCGCAGGCCCTTTGGGCCGGGCGGGGCATCCTGAACCAACGTACGCGGCTCTGGCAGCAGCGCCGCCTGCTGGTCATCGGCGCAGTGGCGGTGGCGGTCTATCCGCTGGCCTTTTACGGCGCGATGCGGCTGGCGGGGGTGACGGTGGGCACGGTCATCACCATCGGCTCTGCGCCGCTGCTCTCGGCGCTGATCGAGTACCTTCTGGATCGCCGCCGCCTGACCCTGCGCTGGTCCCTTGGCGCGGCGGTGGGGCTGATCGGCATGGGGCTGATCTGCTTGGCCGAAAACGCCGCCCATGGGGAAACGCTGCGCGCGCCATCGGTTCCCTTGGGCGTCTTGCTGGGCCTGATCGGGGGCTTCACCTACGCGCTTTATTCGTGGAGCGCGCGCAAGATGATGCTGCAAGGCACCGGCTCTACCGTGGCCATGGGAGCGACCTTCGGGCTGGGTGGGCTGCTGCTGATGCCGGTGCTGCTGATCTCGGGTGGGGCTTTTCTGGCGTCATGGAACAACGCCGCCGTGGGGCTTTATATGGCCGCTGTGCCGATGTTTTTGGGCTATATCGCCTTCGGCTACGGCCTTGCCCGGGTGGAGGCAAGCATGGCCACCGTGATCACCCTGTTCGAGCCGGTCGTCGCCGCGGTGCTCGCCGTGGTCATCGTGGGCGAACGCCTCCCCCCGCTTGGCTGGATCGGCGTGGCGCTGGTGATTGGCTGTCTTGCCATCATCACCCTGCCCTTGCCATCACGGCTGCGCCGCGGCGTGGCTGCGCTGCCGCCGGGTGTCGCTTGACGGGCCGCCGTCGCTACAGCTGATCCGGCGGCGTCTCTCCCCGGAAAAAGTGATCGAGGTTGTCCAGCGCCTTGAACCCCATCGCGTCGCGGGTGGCCACGGTGGCGCTGCCGACATGCGGCATCATCATCACGTTGTCATGGGCGGCAAAGGCCGGGTTGCCGCCCGGCTCGGTCACGAAACAATCCAGCCCCGCCGCGCCGACATGGCCCGAGGTCAGCGCCTCAAGCAGCGCCGCCTCATCCACCAGATTGCCGCGCGCGGTGTTGACGATTACGCAGCCCTTGGGCAGACGCGCCAGCCGTGCTGCGTTCAAAAGGCCGACGGTTTCGGGTGTGGCCGGGCAGTGCAGCGATAGGAAGTCCGACACCGCCAGCAGGTCGTCCAAGTCGGCGTGATAAGCCGCGCCCGCCTCCTCCTCCGGGTTCAGAGGGCGGCGGTTGTGGTAATGAATCTCCATATCCAGCCCGCGCGCCTTGCGGGCAAAGGCGCGGCCCACGCCGCCCATACCGATGATCCCGAGCCGCGCACCGGAGAGCTGTTTGCCGACCAGCATCGCGGGCGACCACGACTGCCACTGCCCGCTGCGCACAAGCTGGTCCCCCGCCACCGCATGCCGCGCAGCCCCCAGCATCAGCATCAGCGCCAGTTCCGCCGTGGCATCCGACAGAACGCCGGGCGTGTTCGTCACGACAATTCCCCGCGCCTTGAGGCTGGGCAGGTCGCAGTGATCCACCCCGACGGAGTGGTTGGCGATGATCTTGAGCCGGGGGTCAAGCTGGGCCACCACATTGGCGCTGAAATGCTCGGAGTGACAGGGGATCATGCCATCGACCCGCGCGCTCATCGCGATGATATCCTCGGCGCTGCCGGGTGCGTCAGCCGGATCCCAGATCACCTCATAGTCACGCCGCGCCCGGTTGAGCGTGGCGTCAGAAAGCTGCCGGGTGATCCAGATGACAGGCTTGCCCATGGGTCAGTCCCGATCCTTCCGACTGGAGGTGAAGAAATCATAGGCCACGAAGGCCAGCGTCACCGCGACAATGATGATCAGATCAATGCTGGGCACCTCAACCGCGAGGATCAGCAGAAAGACCGCAATCGCGGCAAAGGCGAAGAGAGCAAGTAAACGGTTCATGTTTCAATCCTCATTGGGTTGCGCCATCGGCCCAGTCGAAAAGCCATTGCGCGCTGCGCATCAGACGGCCGTCTTGGCCGTGTCCGCCGACCAGTTGCACGCCCATCGGCAGCCCGTCTTCCGATGTCATCAAAGGCACGTTCACACAGGGGCTGCCGCAGAGCGTCCATAGCCCGTTGAAAATCGGATCCCCGGTCGTGTCCAACCCGTGCGGTGCGGGGCCGGTGGCCGATGGGCACAAAAGCACGTCGCAGCGGGTCAGCAATTCTTCCAGCGCGGCGGTCAGCACCTTGGGCAGATCGCGGGCCGATTGGTAATCGCGGGCCAGTACCTTGTTGCCCGCCTCCATCGCCTCGCGGGTTGCGGATGAGAGCAATTCGGGAGCATCGCGCAAATAGGGGTAATAGTGATAGGCCATTTCGGCAAAGTTGATGCGTTTGCGCGCCTCGGCCGCCCCGTTGAAGACCGCCGGAAGCGGCAGCTCAAACGCCTGATCGCCGAGCGCTGCGACCAATTCTTCGAAAGCCGCATGAAGCTGCGGGTCGGCATCCTCCCACCCCGGCGGGCGCACGAAACCAAAGACCGGCGGGATCGGCGGCGCGGTGGTGGTCTGCGCCAGAAGCGCGGGCGTGGGGGCAAGTTCGGTGGCGCTGTCTTCGGGATCATGACCGAATAGCACCTCGGCCAGCAGCGCCGCACCGGCGGGATCGCTGGCAAAGACGCCGATGGTGTCGAGCGATGGTGACTGCGTCAGCACCCCCCGGCGCGGGATCGCGCCGAAGGTCGGTTTGAAGCCGGTGACCCCACAATAGGACGCAGGCCGGATCACCGAGCCGCCCGTCTGCGTGCCGATGGCCAGCGGCACCATGCCATCCGCCACAGCCGCCGCCGAACCTTGGGACGAGCCGCCGGGGCTATGCGCCGGATTATGCGGATTGGTGGTCTTGCCCGGATGCATGAAGGCAAGCTCGGTCGTGACCGTCTTGCCCATGATGATCGCGCCCTCGGCCTTGAGCCGCTCCACGATGAAAGCATCGCGCAGCGGCACGCGCCCCTTGTCTTGGGCCGCGCCGTTCTCAGTCGGGATGCTGCGGGTGTCGATCACGTCTTTCAGCCCCACCGGCAGCCCGTGCAACCGCCCAAGCGGTCGGCCCGCCCGACGATAACTGTCGAGCGTCCGGGCCTGTGCGCGGGCGAACTCGGGATCGAACCACGCCCAAGCGCCCACGACTTCCTCGCGCGCTTCGATCCGCGCGATGTAGCTTTCGACCAGCGCCAGCGCGTCCAGCGCGCCGCTCGCCAAGCGGTCCCGCAGTTCGGTCACGCCAAGTGCTGCCGCTGCGGTCATCCTTGGCTCAGCGCCCATAGAACACCTCCGGCAGGTAGAAGACGATCTGCGGGAAGACATACATCAGCACCATCGACAGGATCACGCAGAAGAGGAACGGCATCACGCCCGCGAAAATCTGCGTCAGACGCAACTCGGGCGGGGCGATCCCCTTGAGGTAATAGGCCGACATGGCCATCGGTGGTGTTAAGAAACTGGTCTGTAGGTTCAGCGCCACGAGGATGCCGAAAAACAGCGGATCAATCTCGAACACCGCCAGCAGGGGCAAGAAGATCGGCACGAAGATGATGATGATCTCGGACCATTCAAGCGGCCAGCCCAGCAGGAAGATGATGAGCTGCGCAAGGATCAGGAACATGATCGGCGACAGGTTCAGCGACTGCACGAACTCGGAAATCACATGCTCCCCCCCAAGGTAAGAGAACACCGCCGAGAAGGTGTAGGAGCCGACGAAGAGCCAGCAGACCATCGCCGTGGTGCGCACCGTGAGATAGACACTCTCGCGCATCCGCTGCCATGTCATCGCGCGGTAAATGAAGGCGAGGAATATGCCGCCCAATGCGCCGATCGAGGCCGCCTCTGTCGGGGTGGCGAGGCCGAAGAGGATCGAGCCCAGCACCGCGAAGATGAGGAAGGCAAGCGGCAGGAAGGATGTGGCAATCATCAACAAGAGCTTGCCCATCGGCATATCCGGCACTTCATCCGCCGTAGGCCGCGGAGCGGAGGACGGCTGCAAGAGCGAGCGCCCGATGATGTAGACGAGATAGAGCCCGACCAGCGTCAGCCCCGGCAGCAGCGCCGCCGCATAGAGCCGCACGATGGAGACATTCGTTGCCGCCG
Source organism: Sulfitobacter sp. D7 (assembly GCF_003611275.1). NCBI lineage: Bacteria > Pseudomonadati > Pseudomonadota > Alphaproteobacteria > Rhodobacterales > Roseobacteraceae > Sulfitobacter > Sulfitobacter sp. D7. The sequence continues at coordinate 662,399 of NZ_CP020694.1, read as the reverse complement.
CATAGACGATCAGCATGATCGACGGCGGGATCAGGATGCCCAACGTGCCACCCGCGCAGATGATGCCCGCCGCAAAGGACGGATCATAGCGTGCCTTCAACATCGCCGGCAGCGCCAAGAGGCCCATCAGCGTCACAACAGCACCGACGATCCCGGTAGCGGTCGCGAAAAGTGCGCAGGTGATCAACGCCGCGACCCCCATGGAACCGGGGATGTTCTTCGACGCGATGTTCAGCGTGGTGAAAAGCCGGTCGACGATGTTCGACCGCTCCACGATGTAGCCCATGAACAAGAAAAGCGGCACGGCGGTCAGCACTTCGTTCGACATCACCGTAAAGGTCTGGTTCACGAAGAGGTCGAATATTCGGTTGTTGAATAACCCCTCGAACCACGTCGTCCATTGCTCCCATTGCCCGGCCCCCTCGTCCAGCCGGTCAAAGCTGCGCCACATGCGGCGCGCGTCGAAATAGGCGTAGTAGCCAAAGCCGATGCCCATCGCCATCAGCGTGAAAGCAATCGGGAAACCCAGAAAGACGAAGACGATGAAGAGCCCAAGCATCATCAGGGCAATTTGCGGATCGGTCATGTGATATGGTCTTTCTCGGCCTTGTTGGCTTCGCGCATCATGAGGTCTTCGGTTTCAAAGACATCTTCCTCTGCTTCGAGCCAGTAATTTGAGCGGATTGCGATAAGGCAGCGGCAAACCTGTGCAATGCCTTGGATAAACAGCAGTATTCCGGCCGCTACGATGACCGCCTTGAATTGGTAGATCGGCACGCCCGCCGGGCTGTTGACCGAAACTTCGCCGTATGACCACGAGCGGGCGGCATATTTCCATCCCGCAAGGATCAGCGCCGTGACCCCGGGAAAAAAGAAGATGATGTAGAGCACGAGATCGATCATGCCTTGGGTGCGCGGCTGGAACAGCCGGTACAGGAAATCCCCTCGCACATGCCCCCCACGCGATAGGGTATAGGCCCCGCCCATCATAAAGAGCGTGCCATACATGATGAAGGACACGTCCAGCGCCCAAGCGGTGGGATTGTTCAGCACATAGCGCACAAAAACTTCGTAGCCCGTGCCGATGGACATCAGCAAAATGAGCCAAGCGAAAGCCTTGCCGAACCATGCGGAAAGGTTATCGGCGAACCGAATGAAAGATATCATGATGTCCCCAGTGTCTCGTAGAGCCCCCGGCGCATGGTGGCGCCGGGGGCCTCATTACTTGCGGGTATGCGTGATCACATTTTGATCTTGCCGGGGAAGTAATGCTCATAAGCAAGCCCGTAGTCCGGCGAGTTCATCAACTCGTAATAGGCCACGCGGTCGACCCATTCGCGCTGACTGTCGAGGGTCTTTTTCATGAAGGGATCGGATTCCAGCTCTGGGATCAACTCGTCCCATGCTTTGAGCTGCGCATCGAGGATATCTTTCGACGTCCGCCGCACGTTCACGCCCGCTTCGTTTTGCAGGAATTGCAGGTCTGCCGAATAGCGGTCCATCGCCTTGGCCGTGTTCGCGGTCGAAACCGCTTCCACAGCGTATTTGAGGATCGCTTGAAGATCAGGGTCGAGGTCTTCGAGGAACATCTTGGAGAACAGGAACTCAAAGCTCTCAGACGCTTGGTGATAGGACGACAGGTAGTAGTTCTTGGCCACGTCCTGCGCGCCGAAGTCTTTGTCCGACGACGGGTTGTTGAACTCAAAGGCGTCGATCACGCCACGTTCCATCGCAGGCACGATTTCACCGCCCGGCAACTGTGCAACAGACATGCCCAGCTTGGCCATCAGATCGGCGGCCAGACCCACGGTGCGGTACTTGAAGCCTTGCAGGTCATCGACCGTATTGACCTCTTCTTTGAACCAACCAAAGGGCTGCGCGAACATCGGGAAGCCCATATAGCCCACAACGTCGAGGCCCATGATATCTTGCGTCAGCTCGTTATAAAGCTCCTGACCGCCGCCTTGGTAGAACCACGACAGCATGGTTGTGGCAGAGCCGCCAAAGACCGGCCCCGTGCCAAAGAGCGACGCAGCTTTGTTTTTGCCGTACCAATAGACGGGCACGGAATGCGCCGCATCAATCAAACCGTCGTTCACCGCATCAAGCACTTGGAACGCAGCAACAACCGCGCCCGCAGGCAGCACGTCGACCTTGAGACGCCCTCCTGACATCTCCTCCACCCGTGTCGCGTAATCGCGGGCAAAGTCTTGCCAGATGTTGGCGTCATTCCACGACGTCTGCATCTTGATGACGATCGGCGCTTGGGCCAACACCGCCGGTGCGGCCAGCATGCTCCCGGTAGCGGCCCCCCCAGCAAGTGCGGACTTCGTCAGGAACGAACGTCGATTGAACTTTTTAGTCTCAGTCATATTTCCTCCTCCCAGAGTGGCCGCCCCTTTGCTTACTTTGAAATACGCTTTCGGTCGGGCGGCCCGAGATCAGAGACTAACCGAAAGATCTCATTTGGCAAGAATTGTCCGCCGGCGTCTCATCAACTGCAACTTTATTGTGCAACTGACACACGAAACGACACTCTGCGCCGGGTCCGAGCATGCCTGATTTCGCAGGGTTTGGCGGGGCTATTACATGCCCCGCCCCACCTCACACGGCCCAGTGAAAACCGGTTTCTTCCTCGGACCGCTGCCAGAGCTTGACCATCGTGGCTTTGTCGTAGGCATAGGGCTCCAGCGATCCGCGCCCGACCGGGCCGACCATCTCCATTCGGCCTGTGGGGCCGTAAAGCGCGCGCTGCTCCAGCCCGTTTTCGGTGGCGCACATGACCTCTGGATAGGCGCCCCGCTCTGCCGTTTGAACGATCGGCAGTTTCGACATGAGCCACCACGTGAACCGCGTCATCAGGCCACCGCTGGTGCTGATCAAAGAGGTGGCCGAGGCACCGGGGTGGCAGACATAGACCTCAACGTTCTTTCCCGCCTGCGCGACGCGGTCCTGCAATTCATAGGCAAACATCATCTGCGCCAGCTTGCTCTGACTATAGGCGGGGTTGGCGCGGTAGTTCTTGTCCCAGTTCATGTCGTCGAACTGGATGGTGCGCAGGCCCATCTTGTAGCCAAGGCTCGCAACCACCACGATCCGGCCCGCGGTCTCTTCGATCCGGTCGAACAACAGCCCGCAGAGCAGGAAGTGGCCGTAGTGGTTGGTGCCCAACTGGCTTTCATGTCCCGCCTTGGTTAGCTGGCGGCTTGGCACCTGCGCGATGGCGGCGTTGCAGATCAGCGCGTCGATCCGGGGAACATCGCGCAGAAGCTCTGCCGCAGCGCTGCGCACCGTGTCCAGATCGGCCAAATCCATCCGAATAAAGCTGACCTGCGCCGCCGCGCCATATTCGTCTTTCAGCTTTGCCACGGCCTCCGCCGACCGCTCTGTACTGCGGTTCAGCATCACGACCGCGGCACCTTTGCTCAGCAAGGTCCGCGCCACCTGAAAACCGGCCCCTGCATTGGCCCCGGTGATCACAAAGGTCTTCCCCTCCAGCCTGCCAATCCGCTCAGGGGTCCAGCCGTGCGCGCCGAAAGTCTTGTCTGCCATGGTCTTGCTCCTTACCGTTAAAGAGGCATCGCGCCCCGTTGGCCTTGCAGATAAATCTCACCACCCAAGGGAAACAGGCCAGATCGTCGCGATTACTTGCCTGATCCTCTCACTCCTATTGCTTTCATCAAACATGCGGCCCTAGGTTGGGGCCATGAGCAAACAGCAAATCCGACATATCATCGAACAGCACAGCCAGCGCGACGGCCTGACCGAGACCGGCATCAAGGGCGTTCAGCTTTTCCAAGCGACCAGCGCGATCCCCTGTGTGCCAGCGGTCTATGAGCCCTGTGTCATCGCCATCGTCAGCGGCGCCAAGGAGGCTGTTTTGGACGGCAAGCGCTATGTCTATGACGACAGCCGCTATATGTGCTGCCCGATGTCGATGCCGGTCAAAGCGGGCACGCCAAGCGCGTCACCCCAAATCCCGCTTTATGGCGTCTTGATCGCCCTTGATGCGCGTTTGATGGCCGAACTATCGCTGGAAATGGAAAGCGCGGGAAACCTCATCCCCCCCACCCCCGGCGACCTGCGGGCGGAGGGCATCAAGCTGGCCGCATGGGATGACGCCTTCTCTGACGCGCTGCTGCGTCTGTTGCAATTGGGTCAGAGCGAGACCGACCGCGCCGTGCTCTCCGATGCGCGCCTGCGTGAGCTTTACTATGCTATTCTCAAGGGGGAGGCAGGGGTCTTTGCGCGGCGCGCCTTTGGGGCGGGCAATGCCGTTGCGCGGGCGATTTCGCATGTCGCCGCCCATTTGGACGCGCCCATCTCTATCGACGATATGGCCCAACGCGCCGGGATGAGCCGCGCGGTATTTCACCGCAAATTCAAAAAGGTAACGACGATGTCGCCGATTCAGTTCGTCAAATCCATGCGGCTGAACCATGCCGCGATGAAAATCGCAGGCGGGACCACGGTCAGCGAAGCGGCGATGGGGGTGGGCTATGTCAGCGCCTCGCAATTCAGCCGGGAATTCAAGCGCATGTATGGCCAATCCCCCCGCGAATGGAGCGACGCACAGCAGATGGCCGCCGGGCTGGCGTAGAGGGAACCGACCGCCCCCTCCGGGGCCTTGTTGATCCCTCTTTACGGTGTCAGCCGACAGAACAGACCCGCCGCCAGCTTGGCCCGCTCGGTCAGGCTGGCGATGTGGATATGCTCTTGCAACGTATGCAGCCCCTTGCCGCGGACGCCGATGGAATCCAGCGTCGGCAGGCCCAGAAAACCGGTAAAGTTGCCGTCCGATCCGCCCCCGGCAGAGCTTCCGGTGATCTCGATCCCCAGTTCGCCCCCGATGTCTTGGGCAAGTTTCAGCATGGCCATCGTGCCGGGCTGGTCGGGCTCCCAAACCGGGCGGGTGACACCGCGGCGGATTTCCATGATCACGTCGCCTTCGTCCGAATTCAGCGCCATCATCTTTTCCACGCCTGCGTCGAGTTGTTCTTGCGTCTTGGCCATGCTCAGCACCTCGGCATCGCAGACCGAGGACACGCAGTTGACCCATTGGCCCGCGTGAAAGACCCCAAGCGAAAAGGTGCAGTCCTCGGTCGTCATGCCTTCGATCGTGCCCACGGCCTTGGCCATTTCCGCGATGGCCGAGCGGCCTTCGGACAGCGCCCAGCCCGCGTGACTGGGGCGGCCCCGCGTCTGAAGATTGAACCGCGCGATGGCATAGCGCCCGATCACCGCGCCGCCGTCGGGGCGGGCGGGTTCGGGGACGAGGATGTATTTGTGGCGCTTGGCCTCCTCTTCGATCAGCCGGCGGGTGGCGGGGGTGCCGATTTCCTCATCAGGGGTGAAGAGCACCGTCACCGGCAGCGGCGTCTCGACCCCGGCGGCCAGCAGTTTGCGCAGCGCATCAAGATAGACGTAATTGCCGCCCTTCATGTCCATCAGGCCGGGCCCATAACAAATCTCGCCTTCGCATTTGTAGGGCAGTTTGGCCAATGTGCCGATGGGGTGAACCGTGTCCATATGGCCCAGAAGCAGAATGCCCCCCTCGCCCGCTTTGGGATGAGGCATCTCCGCGCGCAGGCTGTCGCCCAGCCCCATCGGGCTTGGGATACGCTCGGTCCGCGCGCCCAGGATCGCCAAATCGTGCTGCACCACATCCATCATCCGGTTCACCGCCGCCCCGTCGAATGTGGGGCTTTCGGTTTCGATCCAAGGGCGCAGCCCGGTGAGCATCTCTTCGGTGTCAAAGGGCAAATCGAGCGGGTTGGTCATATTCAAATTCCTTTCCTCCGCTGCGCGACAGCAGGGCGAATAGATTAAAATAAAGCGTTTGGGTGCAATGGCTTAGCTGCCGACCTTCGGCAGACGTGTCTCAACGATCCGCGCATAGATCGAGGCACCGATGGGCAGAATGGCGTCATCCAGCACGAAACCGGGGTTGTGCAACGGCACGCTGCCCGCATGACCCACCCGGCAATAGGCGCCCGGCACGACTTGCAGCATATCGGCAAAATCCTCGGACCCGCTGGCCTGCTCGGTCGAGACATGGGCATTCTCGCCCCCCACCACACTGGCCGCCGCTTCGACATAGGCGGTGGTGAGTTCCGGATCGTTCATCAACACGTCAAAGACGTTGCGGATATCAACTGCGATCTCAATCCCATAGGCACTCGCCATGCCTGCGCAGAGTTCGCGCATCCGGGCCTCGGCCATCTCGATCACGTCTTGGTGGAAGTAACGGATCGTGCCCGCGATGGTGGCGGTGTCAGGCACCACGTTATAGGCCGAACCTGCGTTGAATTTGGTAACCGACAGCACGATCGGCTTGGTCGGCGGGGTGTTGCGGCTGACCACGGATTGCAACTGCTGCACCAGCGCTGTGCCAATGACGATGGGGTCACGCGACTGATGCGGCATCGCCGCGTGGCTGCCGGTGCCCTTGACGGTAATGTCAAAGAATGCCGCCCCGGCCATCGCCGCGCCCGGGGTGACATTGACCACACCCGGCTCCGAGTTTGGATCGTTGTGCATCCCATAGATCTCGTCGCAGGGGAATTTCTCGAAGAGCCCCTCCTCCAGCATCCGGCGCGCGCCGCCCAAGCCCTCTTCGGCGGGTTGAAAGATCAGCACCACGGTACCGTCGAAATCCCGTGTCTCCGCCAAATAACGCGCGGCCCCCAGCAGCATGGTGGTGTGGCCATCGTGGCCGCAGGCATGCATCCGCCCGGGGTTGGTCGAAGTGTAGGGCACGCCGGAATCCTCCACAATCGGCAGGGCGTCCATATCTGCGCGCAGCCCCACACGGCGGTTGCCGCCGCCCGCGCCCTTAATGATGCCGACAACACCCGTGCCGCCCAGCCCTTCGTGCACCTCGTCCACGCCATAGGCGCGCAGCTTTTCGGCCACGATGCCCGCGGTGCGGACCTCTTCGAACCCCAGTTCGGGATGGGCGTGGATATCTTGACGGATGGCGGTGAGATCGGCGGCAAAGGCTTCGATCTTGGGAAGGACGGTCATGCGGTGGCTCCTGTCGTCATGGTAGCGCTGCCGAGCGCGCGATAGTTGGCAAAATCCCAATGGCGGCCGGGCGCCGCTTCGATCAGGTTGCGGGTGTAGTCGTGATGTGGATTGGCCAGCACATCGCCTGCGGGGCCGTATTCAACGACCTGCCCGCGCTGCATGACCAAGACCTCGTCACAAATCTGCGCTGCGACGCGCAGATCGTGGGTAATGAACAGCATGGCCACGCCGAACTTCTCTTGAATGTCATCCAAAAGGTCGAGCACCTGTGCCTGCACACTCACGTCGAGCGCCGAGACGGCCTCATCCGCAACCAGCAGATCGGGCTTCATCGCCACCGCCCGCGCGATGGCGATACGCTGGCGCTGCCCGCCCGAGAACTGATGTGGATAGCGGTCAAGCGCGTCGCGCGGCAGGTCCACCAGCTCCATGAGTTCGGCCGCATGGCGCATCGCTTCGGCACGCGGGGTGCCGAAGTTGATCGGCCCTTCGCAAAGGCTGCGCGCGACGGTCCAGCGCGGGTTGAGCGAGCGGTAGGGATCCTGAAACACGATTTGCAGATGTTTGCGGTGGTCGCGCAGTTGGCGGCGCGAGAGTTTGGCAATCTCGGTCCCCGCGACATTCACGCTGCCCGCAGTCGGATCAATCAGCCGCATGATGGCCCGTGCCACGGTGGATTTGCCAGAGCCGGATTCCCCCACGATGCCCAGCGTCCGCCCCGGCTTGATGGTAAAGCTGACATCCTGCGCGGCCTTCACGCCCTCGCTGCGGCGCAGGAAGCCGCCGCCGCCATAGGTCATGTCGAGCCCTGCCACACGCACCACCTCGCTCTGCGCTGCCGCCGCCCTTGCGGGGCGCGGGGTGAGGTTTGGCACCGCCGTCAAAAGCGTGCGGGTATAGTCCTTTTGCGGATCGGTCAGGAGCTTTTCAATCGGCGCGCGTTCGACGATCTTGCCCTGCTGCATGACCGTCACGGTATCCGCGATCTCGGCCACCACGCCCATGTCGTGGGTGATGAAGAGAACGGCGGTGCCGTGTCGCTCTTGCATCTCGGCAATCAGTTTGAGGATCTGCAATTGCGTGGTCACATCCAGCGCCGTTGTCGGCTCATCCGCGATCAGCAGATCAGGGTCGAGGATCAGCGCCATGGCGATCATGATGCGCTGGCGCTGCCCCCCGGAGAGCTGGTGCGGGAAGGCCGAGAAAATGCGGTTCACATCCGGCAGATGCACCTGATCCATCATGTCGAGCGTGCGTTTCTTGGCCTCGGACTGGCTGAGATCACTGTGCATGTTGAGCACTTCCATGATCTGCTCGCCCACCCGCAGCACCGGGTTCAGCGCGGTCATCGGCTCTTGGAAAATCATCGCGATGCGCCGCGCACGCAACTGGCGCATCTGGGCGTGGCTGGCGCTGGTGATCTCGAAGTCATCCAGCGTGATGCTGCCGCCCTGTACCTCTAGGGCCGATTTCGGCAGCAGCCCCATGGCCGCGAGCGAGGTCACGGATTTGCCCGAACCGGATTCACCCACCAAGCAATGCGTTTCGCCCGCCCGGATCGTCAGGTCGATGCCGTCAATCACCGGTTTGGCCTGTGGACGCCCGCTCAACCCAATGCGCAGATCGCGCACTTTGAGCACCTCACGCGCCTCCGAGAAGTTTTTGTTCTTGAACTGCATCTCTCAGCCCTCCCGTTTCTTCATGCGCGGATCGAGCAGATCGCGTGCGGTGTCGCCCAACAGGTTGATCGACAGGATGCAAAGCGACAGCAGCAGACCCGGCCAAAAGATCAGCCCCGGCTTGATCTGAAAGTAGGTCCGCCCCTCGGCCATGATGTTGCCCCATGTGGGGATCTCGGTGCTGACGCCCGCGCCAAGGAAGCTGAGGATCGCCTCGATCAGGATCGCCGAGGCGCAGATATAGGTGCCCTGCACGATCAGCGGTGCCATCGTGTTGGGCATCAGGTGCTGGATCAGGATTTTGGGCATGGAGGAGCCAAGCGCGATCGCGGCCTCGACATAGGGTTCCTCGCGCGCTGAGAGCACGACAGAGCGGACCAGCCGCACCACGCGCGGCACCTCTGGCACGGTGATCGCGATGATCACCGACCCAAGGCTCGGCCCATTCAGCGCCACCAAGGCAATTGCCAGCAGGATCGCAGGGATCGCCATCAGGCTGTCCATGATCCGCATGATGATGCTGTCGGCCATCCGAAAGAACCCCGCCACAAGGCCGATGGCCAAGCCGATGGCGACGCTGACCAGCGCCGCGCCGACGCCAATGAGCAGCGACACGCGCCCGCCCACCATCACGCGGGAGAATGTGTCCCGCCCGTAAGGGTCGGTGCCCAGCAGAAACTCTTCGGACGGTGGTTTGAGCCGCGCGGCTGAGTTCATTGCCAGCGGGTCATAGGGCACGTAGAGCGGTGCCAGAATGGAGGCCAGCACGATGGTTACAAGGGTCAGAGCCGCCAGCATGGGGCCGATACCGACCCTCGCGCCCGCAGGCAGGGAAAGCAGTCCGGTCAGCACCTGAAAGGCGCTGTGACGGGATTGGGGTTGCTCGATCATGTCAGTACCGGATCCTTGGGTCGAAGAATGAATAGGAGACGTCAACCAAGAGGTTCACGAAGACGTAGATGCCCGCGGTCAGCAGGATCATCGCCTGAATGACGGGGTAGTCGCGCGCGAGGATCGCATCGACCGTCAGACGCCCGATGCCGGGGATGTTAAAGACACTTTCCGTCACCACCACGCCCGAGATCAGCAGCGCAAACCCGGTGCCAATGATCGTCAAGATCGGCACGGCGGCATTGCGCAGCGCATGGCGAAACAGCACGACATTCTCGCGCACGCCCTTGGCCCGCGCAGTGCGGATGTAGTCTTCGCCCAAAACTTCGAGCATGGAGGCCCGCGTCATCCGCGCGATGAGCGCGACATAGATCGTGGCCAGCGTCAGCGACGGCAGAATGGCCCGCGAGAAGAACGGCCCAATGCCGTCCGACGGGGCCTTGTAGCCCTGCACCGGCACCCAACGCAGTTCAATCGCGAAGATTTGGATCAGGATATAGCCGATCACGAAGACCGGCACCGAAAAGCCCAGCACCGAGAAGGACATCACCAGAAAATCGACCCATGTCCGGTGACGCCAGGCGGCGATCACGCCCATCGGCACGGCCAGCAGAACCGAGATCGTGATGGTCATCAGCGCAATGTTGATGGTCGGCCCCAGCCGGTCGCCCAACATGCCCGCCACAGAGGTATTCGACAAAAGCGAGACGCCCAGATCACCGCGCAGCAATTGGCCGATCCATGTGAAAAACTGTGTCAGCAGCGGATCATTCAGACCCAGACGGTCACGGATCCGTTCGAGCTGTGCGGGGGTGGCGGCATCGCCGGCAAGAATGGCTGCCGGATCACCGGGGGTGAGGCGCAGCAGAAGGAAGACGAAGATGGCGACGATCAGCATGACCGGGATCGTGGCCAATACGCGCTTCAGGATATAGACGAGCATTTTCCGGAAGGTCCCTTTCGGCGGAAAGAAGGCAGTCCCGAAGTCGGTTCGGGGCGCTGCCTGCGTGCAGAGGTGACGGTGGAGAGCGCGGCGGGCGCGCTCTCCGAGGGCTGGATTATTCCGCCTCTTTGGTCATGTTCCAAAACACCGGTACGGGCGACGGCAGCATGTTCTGGATCGTGTTGCGGCGCGCCTGCGGGATCAGATATTCGCCCATCATGATGTAGTTGACGTTATCCATGACGTGTTTCTGGATCTCGACAGCCACTTCTTTTTGCGCCTCGGGCCCTTCGGCTTTCATGAACTTGGCGCGCAGTTCTTCGATCTCGGGATCAGTCGGCCAGCCAAACCATGCCTCGTCGCCACGGCCACTGACCATCACATTGGTCAGCGGGTCCGAAACCTCGGGCACCATCCAGTTGGTGAAGAACATGTTCCAGCCGCCCTCGGACACCGGGCTTTGCTGGGCGCGGCGCTGCACGACCGACTGCCAGTCCATCGACTGCATGTCGACTTCGAAACCGGCTTCGCGCAGGGCTTGGGCGGCCACGACAGGTTGGTTGATCAGGCTGATCACATCCGTCGGCGCCATCAACACGATCGGCGTGCCGTCATAGCCCGCTTCTGCGAGCAGCGCCTTGGCCTTTTCAGGGTCCGCGCCACCGGTCACGATCTCTGCATCCGCTTCGTCACCCAAGGGTGTCGAGCAACCAAAGATCGCGCCGCAGACGTTGTAATAGGCCGGGTCGCCCTGCATCGTTTGCAGCATGGATTCTTGATCCAGTGCCGCCATGGCCGCCTGACGAACCAGCTTGTTGTCAAAGGGTGGGTGCAGGTGGTTGGGCCGACCGATGGTGACATACCCAAGATCATCGCGAGTCTCGACCGAGACTTCGGGGCTGCTTTCGAGGATCGGCAGCAGGTCGATCTGCACCTGTTCGAGATAGTCGATCTCCCCCGCCGAGAGCGCGTTGATCGCGGTCAGCGCGTCGGGCATCGTGGTCCAGACCACACGGTCGACATTGACGACCTTGCCGCCCGCCATCCACGAGGCTTCCTCGTCGCGCGGGACGTAGTCGTCGAACTTCTCATAGGTGACATTCACGCCGGGCTCGTATTCATCTTGGTTAAAGACGAAGGGGCCGGAGCCGATGTATTCCGTGATCGTCTCATCCGCCGAGGTTTCGGCCACGCGCTTGGGCATGATGAAAGGCGGCACCGCGGATTGTTTGGAGATCACCGACAAGAGCGGGCCGAAAGGCTCGGTCAGGGTCCAAACGACGGTCTTTTCGTCGCTGGCCTCAAGGCTTTCGGTCACGTCAAAGATCAGCTGGCCACCGCCATCACGTTTGCCCCAGCGTTTGAGAGAGGCCACGACATCTTCGCCGGTGACCGGCGCATCGTCATGGAACATCAGCCCATCGCGCAGGGTGAAAGTATAGACCAACCCGTCTTCGGAGACTTCCCAGCTGGCCATCTGCGGCTGCGGCTCAAAGTTCTCGTCCACGGCGGTCAGCACGTCATAGATCATATAACCGTGGTTGCGGGTGATATGCGCGGTGGTGATGACCGGATCAAGAACCCGCAGGCCCGAGTGCATGACCGCCGTGATGGTCGTTTCGCCATCCTGCGCCGCCAGTGAGCCGGGCGCCAAAAGCGCCGTGGTGGCGGCGAAGGCGGCGGCAAGTCCGCGCGACTGTTTCAGTGCGGATCGTAGAGGTATCATGTGGTTTTCCCTTGTTGAGTGATCTTTTGATTTTTTATTGGGCCATGGCAGTCTTGCCGCCATGGTCAGGTGGTGCAGAAGGTGCACCGTCGGCCCCGAACCGGGGACCATCTGGGGACAGCCGAAGCCCAGCGCGCAGACGCGTGAAGGGCAAGTCGGCCGGATTGAGGGGCATCGGCCCCGGCGCGCAGGCGACAAGGATGTCGCGCGCGATGGGGGCAAAGTCTGCCCGGAAATGGGTGGAGCTTTTGACCACCAGCAGGCCCATCTCTTCGGGCGGGATGCCGACAAAGCGAAACATCTCGCGGTCGGCCATCTGGGCAATGCGGCTGGTCACAACGACATGAACACCACCGATGCGCAGACAGGCGGAAGGTCCGAGGTTCAGCGCCGTGCCGCCATAATAGGGGCCCGTTGCGCGCAGCGTCCCGTCAGACAGATGCATCACGGTGGCCGTCGTCTGAAACGGCGCGTCCTCCGTCACGCTGGCATGGCCGCCAAGGGCGACATTAACTTCGGCCCCGACCCCGGCCTGATGGGCCGCTTCGGCGGCGGCGGGGTCGACGATCAAACCGATGGCTGCATTCTGCGCCTCTGCCTTGACCAAGGCGCGCAACATGCCGGTGGTCGCTGAAACGCCCCCCGCGCCGGGATTGTCTTGGGTGTCGGCGATGACGACAGGCCCCCGGCCCGGCCCGGCGGCGCGTGAGAGCGCCTCTGCCACCGCTGCGTCGGGGTCATAGGCTTCGTTCTTTAGAAAAGCGGGCGCTGCCGCTTCATAGGACGCCGCAAGCCTGTCGGCGGCGGCATCGGCGTGGGCCTGAGTTTCGCCATAGGCCACGGACACGGGGCCACAGTCCGGTATATCCGCGGCTGGAAAGCCCATGAACAGGCTGGCCGAAAGCGCCCCGGCAGCCTCGCAGGCAGCAACACCCTCATAGATCTCGCGCCCCGGCGACATTTCAGTCGATTGAAACGGGATCGGCACCAGATATGACATCTGGCGAAAGGCCTTGGCCGGGCGCAGGCCCGTGGTCATGATCCGGTCAAGATGGCGGGCCGCAGCGGCGCCGGTTTCGGCCATATCCACATGCGGATAGGTGCGAAAGCCGACCAGCACATCGACATTCGAAACAAAATCTTCAGAAATATTGCCATGAAGATCAAGCGCCGTTGCGATGGGCAAATCCGGCCCCACGACCTCGCGCAGACGCCGGATTAGTTCCCCTTCCCCGTCGTCGAGATGTTCAGCCACCATGGCGCCGTGCAGGTCCAAAAAGACCCCGTTAAGCGGCCCGGCATTTCGGATGCCTTCAATGATCTCACCGGCGATCGTCTCATAGGCGTCGCGGCTCACATGGGCCGAGGGGATCGCCCCTGCCCAAAGGATCGGAACGATATCCCAGCCTTGGGCCTGCCCAACCCGCAGCGCGCCCGCCATGCCAAGATTGACCTCTTGGAAGGCGGAGAACATCGCCGCGCCGCGCACCATGGGGACATAGCCACCGCCCCGTTGGAAAGCCTCCATATCCGCTGGATTAGGGGCGAATGTGTTTGTCTCGTGCAGAAAGCCCGCAACAGCGACGCGCATTCCAGAACCACTTCCCAAACCTGTCTCCTTCGCCTTACCAGCCCCTGTATTTGCGGGACTGCACCTCTTGAGTATCGCACTGCAATACACCTATAATGCACAGCAAGCGTAAGCGGCGCATTAACGATTCGTCAACTACAGGCCATTCATGAGCAGATTTTTCCGAGAAGACGCCCCGCAGGCGGCGCAGAATCAGGCAGATGACGACCGATTGTTCGTCCGGGCAGCAGATCGCGCAATGCAGGTGCTGGGGGCCTTCCACCACGCGACCGGGCCGATGACGCTTTCCGACATCGCCAAGACCGCCGGGATCGACCGATCCGCGGCCCAACGGCTGGTGCATACGCTCACGAAGAGTGGCTATATCCGGCGCAGCGGGGACGACCGCGGATATCTGCCGGGCATCCGCCTGCTGGATCACACGCTTGATCTGCTGCGGCTCGACCCTGTGGTGCAAAAAGCCACCCCGGTCTTGCTGGAACTGCGCAAATCCCTGCGCGAGCGGGTCGACCTGAGCCTCTATGATGAGACGCGCCTGATCTATGCCCTGCGGATGCAAAGCAAACGCGAGACCTTTTTCGCGACCCTTGTGGGCCACAGCGTGCCAACCTTTTGCACCGCGGGCGGGCGGGCGGCGCTTTCGCAGCTTCCCGAAGACGAGGCGCGCGAAATTCTTACCCGCGCGCCGCTGCATCCCTTTACCTCCAGCACCAAGACCGACCCCGAAGCGATCATGGCCGAACTCAGCCTCGCCCGCGAAAATCGCTTTGCCGTGGTATGCGATGAATACGCCTTGGGCGAAGTGGCGGTGGGCGTTGCCATCACCGACCGCAACGGCGCCCCTCTCAGCGCGATCCACCTTGCCGGTTCCCTCTCGGAATACACGCCGGAAGAGTTTGTCGCCAAAGCAGCGCCCTTGGCCATCGAAGCCGCCAACGCCATCATGGCCGGATGATCGTGTTTTTGGCCGCCCTTGCGGGATCGCTCTGCCCCCAAACATTGGCCAGCCGCGCGAGGGCCACGAAAAGCCTGCTATATAACCAACCCCATCAACGCCCGCGCATTTCGCCCCGAATTTACTTGCGTTGCTAAATTCTTTCTCCGAAGTTCGCGACATCGGGGCGCGGATGCCGCTTTGAAAAATGACTGAACGAAAGGAACCGGAATGACCGACAGTAAACCGCTTTGGCAATGGGACGCGCAGGAAATCGCAAGCGCGACCCGCGCAGGCAAACTCTCGGCGGTTGAAGCGACCGAGGCGGCGATTGCGCGCATGGAAGAGGTCAATCCGGCGTTGAACGCGGTGGTCGAAAACCTCGCCGCCGAGGCCCGCGCCGAAGCGGCAGCGCTCGATAAAAGCAGCGCGCCCAAGGGGCCGCTGCACGGTGTTCCGGTGACCATCAAAATCAACGTAGATCAAAAGGGCCACGCCACCAGCAACGGCGTCCCTGCCTTTAAAGATGTCATCGCGCCCGAAGACGCGCCGGTGGTGCGCAACCTCAAACAAGCGGGCGCAATCGTGATCGGGCGCACCAACACGCCGGAATTCTCCTTTCGCGCCGATACCGACAACCCGCTTTATGGGCGCACCTACAACCCTTGGGGGCGACACCTGTCGGCGGGCGGCTCCTCCGGCGGCGCGGGGGCGGCTGTCATGGCGGGGATCGGCGCGCTGGCGCATGGCAACGACATCGGCGGCTCCCTGCGCTTCCCGGCCTCGGCCAATGGGGCGGTGACGGTAAAGCCGGGTCTGGGCCGGGTGGCCGCATTCAACCCCAGCCAGAGGGCCGAGCGGGGCTTTTTGGCGCAATCCATGTCGGTGCAGGGCCTGATTGCGCGCAGGGCAGCGGACCTGCATCTGTCGATGCCCAGCCTGATCGCCGCGGATGCGCGTGATCCGTTTCACGTGCCCCTGCCGTGGCGCGGCGAAGCGATCGAAGGCCCGATCCGCGTGGCCTTCACCCGCGATGATTTCGGCTTTGGCCTGCACCCGGACGTGGCCACCGCCCTCGACAAGGCGGCATCCGCGCTCGACAACGCGGGCTATGCCGTCGAAGAGGTGGAGCCGCCGCTCGCCTATGAAACCGGGAAAAATGGGTATCGCGCCCTCATGGGCGAAGTCGAGGCCCTGATGGGCGAGGATATCCTGGCCCATGGGTCTGACGATCTGAAGGCGATCTTTGAAAATTACTACACCGAATACCCGCCCTTCAAAGGCACCGAGCAGCTCTCCATGGTCGCCAAACGCACCCATTACGCGCGCGAATGGTCGATGTTCCTAGAGGACTACCCCCTCGTGCTGACCCCCTTCATGTTCGCCCCGTTCTTCACAGCCGGGCGCGACACCGAAGGTCTGGAAGGCGTTCGTGAGGTCTTGGGGAAGGGGCTTTGGTCTTTCGTCATGAACTTTACCGGCCTGCCCGCGGGCAACATCCCCACGCATATCGCAGAGTTGCCCAGCGGACCGCAGCCCATCGGCGTGCAAATCGCAGGCCGCCGCTGGCGCGAGGATCTTATCGTCGACGCCATGGCGGCGATCGAAGGCGAGATTCCTCCGGCGTGCACCAGATTGTGGGGAATTTGAGGCGATCATCGGGGCTGTAACGTTCCGCAGAAACGGAGCGGCGGCAGCCCCGGTCGGGACCTGATTAAGCGGAACGAAGTGAAGGTCGCTGGCGCTTAAACGACGCCAGTTCTCGCCATTGTGACAGTTGTCAGCGGCATCGGTTCATATTCACGCAAGCCCTCCGAAAGCGGGGCCAGCAGCGATGTTGATCAGGTGAAGTGCAGAGCCGTCTGCCCCTCAGTGGGTCCACGCCCCACGCCGCCCGGTCGCGAAATTCTCGCCATAGCCACCGGCGCGGATGTTGGGCTTGCGCTTGTTGGGCAGTTGCACCTGCGCGTCGATGCCGTGATCGCGGGCGTATTCTTCGGCGGCTTCGCGGGTGTCGAACTGCAAGCGCACTTGGCTCTGCGTATCATCGGACGAGGTCCAGCCCATCAGCGGATCAACGCTGCGCGCTTCCGCGGGCGAAAACTCAAGCAACCAAACACGGGTCTTGGCCGTGCCGGAGGACATCGCTGTACGGGCGGGTTGGTAGATACGTGCGCGCATTTCGGGACTCTCGCTTCAGGAACCTCGGGCTTTATCTAATATTCCGTGCCAAGGGGCAAGGGAATGCAGGATCGTGCAAATAAACCCTACCATGCTGCGGTGCAGAGACTACATGATGGCTACCTCATTGGAGTGCACGATATGACCCCCTTTACCTTCTTTGCGTTACAAAGCCAGTTTGCCGCCTTGGCGGTCGAAACCCAGATCGTGATGTCCCTGCGCCTTTTGGCCATGGCCGGTGCGCTGCCCGCGCGTCCCGGTGAAAATAACCGCATGGTCGCCGAGAAAGGCCCCGCCATGGTTAAAGCCTTCAGCGCCGGGACGCAGGCAATGATGCTGGGCAAAAGCCCCGATCAGGTCATGAACGCCTCGCTCGCGCCCCTTGCCCGCAAGGTGCGACAGAATCGTAAACGATTGATGAAGTAGCGGCAAAAGCGCCCTTCGCGGCCCCCTGCCCCTTGAACCCCGCGTGAAAGAGGGCACCTATGGGAAGCTTGACGAAGGATACCCGCGATGCCCTATGCCCATTCCGACAAATCCGAGGGGATGCCGATGCTGGCAAACCCCGCGCCAGACGTGCGCAGCCGCCCCAAGCTGGAGGGCGGCCATAAGTTCAAGCTGGTGACCGAGTTCGCTCCGGCGGGCGACCAGCCCACCGCGATCAAGGAATTGACCGAAGGGGTGAACTCGGGCGAGCGCGATCAGGTGCTTCTGGGCGCGACCGGCACGGGCAAGACTTTCACCATGGCCAAGGTGATCGAGGAAACGCAGCGCCCAGCGATCATCCTTGCGCCCAACAAGACGCTGGCGGCGCAGCTTTACGGCGAATTCAAGGGCTTCTTCCCCGACAACGCGGTGGAATATTTCGTCTCATACTACGACTACTACCAGCCCGAAGCCTATGTCGCGCGGTCCGATACCTTCATTGAGAAGGAAAGCCAGATCAACGAACAGATCGACCGGATGCGCCACTCCGCCACCCGCGCGCTGTTAGAGCGTGACGATGTGATCATCGTGGCCTCGGTTTCCTGCATCTACGGCATCGGTAGCGTCGAGACCTACGGCGCGATGACGCAAGACTTGAAAGCGGGCGGCATGTACGACCAGCGCAAGGTGATCGCCGATCTGGTGGCGCAGCAGTACAAGCGCAACGATGCAGCATTCCAGCGCGGCTCTTTCCGTGTGCGCGGCGACAGCCTTGAAATCTTCCCCGCTCACCTTGATGACCGCGCATGGCGGCTCAGCTTCTTTGGCGAGGAATTGGAAAGCATCACCGAATTCGACCCGCTGACGGGCGAGAAGACGGACACGTTCGACCAGATCCGCGTCTACGCCAACAGCCACTACGTCACGCCGAAACCGACGATGTCCCAAGCTATCATCGGCATCAAGAAAGAGTTGCGCACCCGGCTCGACCAACTGGTCGCCGATGGCAAACTGCTGGAAGCGCAGCGGCTGGAACAGCGCACCAATTTCGACATTGAGATGCTGGAGGCCACCGGCGTCTGCAACGGGATCGAGAACTATTCGCGCTATCTGACGGGCCGCGCACCGGGTGAGCCGCCCCCCACCCTCTTCGAATTCATCCCCGACAGCGCCATCGTCTTTGCCGATGAAAGCCACGTCTCGGTCCCGCAGATCGGCGGCATGTACAAAGGCGACTATCGGCGCAAATTCACGCTGGCCGAACACGGCTTCCGTCTGCCGTCCTGCATGGACAACCGCCCGTTGAAGTTCGAGGAATGGGACGCCATGCGCCCCCAGTCGGTCTTTGTGTCGGCCACGCCCGCGGCATGGGAGATTGAGCAGACTGGCGGTGTTTTCACCGAACAGGTGATCCGCCCCACCGGCCTGCTGGACCCCCAAGTCGAGATCCGGCCCGTCGAGATGCAGGTCGATGACCTACTGGATGAGGTCCGCAAAGTCGCCGCCGATGGCTACCGCACACTCTGCACCGTGCTGACCAAACGCATGGCCGAAGACCTCACCGAATACATGCACGAACAGGGCATCCGCGTGCGCTACATGCACTCCGACATCGACACGATCGAGCGGATCGAAATCCTGCGCGATCTGCGGCTCGGGGCTTTTGATGTGCTGATCGGGATCAACCTGCTGCGTGAGGGGCTCGACATTCCCGAATGTGGGCTGGTGGCCATTCTCGATGCCGACAAAGAAGGCTTCCTGCGCTCGGAAACCTCACTGATCCAGACCATTGGCCGCGCCGCGCGGAACGCCGAAGGCCGGGTCATCATGTATGCCGACCGCATCACCGGTTCGATGGAACGCGCCATGGGCGAGACTGAGCGCCGCCGCGTCAAGCAGATCGCCTATAACGAAGAACACGGCATCACCCCCGCGACGGTCAAGAAAAACGTCGAAGACATCCTTGCCGGGCTCTACAAAGGCGATGTGGACATGAACCGCGTCACCGCCAAAGTCGACAACCCGTTGGCAGGCGGCAATTTGCAAACCGTGCTCGACGGGCTGCGCACCGACATGCGCAAAGCGGCCGAGAACCTTGAGTTCGAAGAGGCCGCAAGGCTGCGCGATGAAGTCAAACGGCTGGAGGCGGTGGATTTGGCCGTGGCCGATGACCCGATGGCCCGGCAGCAGGCGGTGGACCGCGCCGTCGATGCTGCCCAGCAGGCCTCGGGGCGCAGCACCTCTGGCCGCGGCGGGATGCGCGGCGGCAACGTCAAGCGCCGCAAACGGTAACGCGTAAGGGCCGCCCCATGGGGCGGCCCTTACGCACGATCAACATGTCAGAGCGGCCAAGCTACCGTCGAAGTGCCGCCACTAAGGCCAGCACCAGCGCCGCGCCAATCGCCGCCACGACCAGCAGCAAAAGCAAGCCCCCCGCCGCCACCACCGTGACGCCAAGCGCGGCAAGGATAAAGGGCAGCGCCACGGCGCCCACAACCCCCAGAATGAGGTACAGAATTCGGTGCCGGCCTGCCACGGCGCCAGCAATCGCCCCAGCAGCAAGCCCGACGACCACAAGCGCGATCAGCGCCACCGCGCCAAGCGTATCAAGAAAGGCTTCCATCAAACGGATCTCCTACATCAGATGAATGGTACGAATGGCACGCCGCACCCCGCGAGGGTAAGCAGCAGGCTAAAAGCGATCAATCGGCGCATCGAGAATTCCCTTTTCAGTCACGGCCAAACCGGCCGTCCCGGCATGAGACCCGATCCGCGCCGCGAAAACAATGGGCTGCGCTGAATATCGCCCCCACAAAAAAGGGAGGCGATACCGCCTCCCCCTTGTCAGTCGGGAATACCGATCAAAGCCAGTAGTAGGGCACGCCGTAGTGGTCAAACGTGCGCTCTTGCCATGCGCGGTCGCTGTGCCACTGTTCGGTTCGTTCCGGCGCACCTTTGACCGTGGCCTCGTCGATGTTTGTCCTGAAACCATCGCGGGCCGGATCATAGTCCAGCGCGTTCCAAGGCACGGGGTAATGCTCTTCTCCGATGCCGAGAAAGCCGCCGAAACCCATCACGGCATAGGCAACCTTGCCGGATTTCTTGTCGATCATCAGGTGGTCGATATGGCCGATTTCGGTCCCATCCGCGCTGAAAACGGCGGTGCCGTTCACATTGTCCGAAGAAACCAGCGATGCGGGTGCTGTCGTGTCAGTCATGGCTTGTTCCTCTCATGATTGCTGTAATGACAAAACCCAAGGCAGACGGCGCCGGTTCCCGTCATGCGGGCGGGCTGGCAAAGATCGGCTCACTTCCGCGCGGCGCGGCTTGGGAACTATTTGGCCCTCGCTTAAGTTGATGACTCAATAGAAACACACGCATTCGAGAGGGATCATACAATGGAATATGGACTTTTAGGGCTCATCGTCCTCATCGCCGACATCTACGCCATCTATCAGGTCATCACCTCAAACGCCTCGGGCGCTGCCAAAATCGCTTGGGTGTTGGGCATCATCATCCTGCCTGTACTCGGCTTCATCGTCTGGCTGATCGCAGGCCCACGTGGCAACAAAGCCCACGTGTAACAGCCCTGACATAGACGACCCCGAAACCCGGTGCCCATGGCGCCGGGTTTTTACGTTCGACCGTCCGAGGCAACGATTTGTTAACCGCTATTAACCAAGATCGCCGCAGGAGCCTGCCATGCGATCTGCCTTTTGCCTTACCCTGCTGGCCTGCCAGCTAAGCCCCGCCGCCGCCCCAGCCGGTCCATGGCTGCGCGAAGAGGGCACGACTTTTATCTCAAGCTCCTTCTCGGCGACCTACTTCTACGACCTTAGCCAAAGCACCTATATCGAATACGGGCTGCGCGAGACCCTGACCCTCGGCTTCGACCTGAACACCGCCCAAAGCCGCTTTGGCCAACAAAGCGGCCATGCCACCGTGTTCCTGCGGTTTCCCTTGGGAGAGCCGACCGAAATGGGGCGTTGGGCCTATGACATCGGCGCCGGAGCAAGCTGGTCGGGGGATCAGATCTCTCCCCACCTCAGGGCGGGGCTGTCTTGGGGCCGCGGCTTCACCTTGGGCGCGCGAAACGGCTGGCTGACCGTCGATACTTCGGCAAGGTGGGAGTTTGGGTTTTCGCAAGAGGTCATCAAGATCGACAGCACCGCCGGGCTGGACTTCACTCCGGTGACCACCGGAATGGCGCAGGTCTTTCTGACCTACACCGGTGGCGAAACCTACGCCAAATTCGCGCCGTCCATCGTCCTGTCGCCCAGCTTCAGCAAGTACCGCCTGCAATTGGGCAGCGAAATTCCAATCGACGCGCCCGAAAATACCGCCCTCACCCTCAGCCTCTGGCGGGAGTTCTGACAAAAAAGGCCCCGCCGATCTCCGGCAGGGCCCTTCAGTGGTTCAGCAAGCCGCCGGGATCAGCGGTTGTCCATCCGCACCATCACAGAGACCTTCCCCTTCACCGGCGTCGGCCAGACCACATGAAGCTGATCTCGGTCCGGCCCTTCGGCATGTGTCACGTAAGGCATATCAAACTGCGCCACGTTGTTGCTGTTGCGGATCGCACCATGAGCCACCACCGCATCGCTGTTCAGCGCCTGCCCCTCGAAAGGCAAATGGCCCGCCGTATCGATCACCCAAGTCTCTGACGGCGTGGACTGCGTGAACTCAATCTCGGCCATATTCTCCACCTGCGTGGTCACCGCATGGAAAGAATTGCCCTTCATCACCACGTTCTTGCAGCGCGACAGATCAAGGTCGGCAAAGGTCGTATCCACCCGCTCCGCCCGGTCGATGCTGCCGTTCAGGCTGCGGAAACGGTTGCCGGTGATCGCCACCCCGCTCAGGAAATGCCCCGCGCCATGCGGTTTTACCACGATATAGCTGAACCAAGGCGCCACCTCCCCCGACAGAAAGATATTGTCGCTGATGCTGAGCGCACTGAACGAATAGCCCGAAGTGAAGGCGGGGGTCGGGTCCTGCTCATTCGTCCATTCGATAAAGCAGTTGTCGACGTAATTGCCCGTCACCACCGCGCTGGTATGCGCCGAGGCAAGGATGAGCCCCGCCGAGCGCACACCGTTGTCGACCTCATCCCCTTGAAAGAAGTGATTGCCCGTCACGATGCTGTTGCCCCCCGCCAGCAGCGCGAAATGGCGGAACTTGGTGGCGCGGCAGTCGCGCAGCTTCACGTCGTTGGCGTTGGTGTTGAGCGCGATAGAGGTCCGGTTCGGCACCGTCAGCGCATCCTCCGCCGACAGGAACTGGCAGCGGTCGATCAACATGCCCTGACAGCCCCCGCCGATCGACGTGACACCGCGGTCCTTGGGGCGGCTGACAAAACAATCGCGCAGGTGAAAGATCAGCCCCGCAGGCGCAAGGTTGATCGCGCTACAGCGGTTGTTGCACTGGAATTCGATGTCGGCCATCACGAACTTCGACAGCGAGGCAAAACCGCTGAAATCCACCATGTGTTGGAACTTGCGGAAGGTGAAATTCTGCGTCCCCTCCGCATCGTAGAGCGGCGCATTAAGGGTGATCTCCTGCGTGGCGACGTTTTTGGAGCGCACATAGATCTCGCGCCCCACCCCAGTGCCTTCAACCAGCGCGCCGACGGGGATATTGGCGATATTGGTCACATTGGTCAGCTTGCGGCTATCCGAGGCGGCATAGCGCGCCTGAGAGGTCACCACCACCGTGTCCCAATTGCTGCTCGACGCCGCCTCAAGCTGGCCATTTCGGATCACCCGACGCGTGGCATAGCTGGTCTTGTCCGGCACCGCCGCCTGCATATCCAGCGGTCCGGTCACATTCACCTTGCGCCCGCCCATGTCGAGAGAGTCGTGATCCGCGTTGTTCAGAAGTGCCTGAAACGCTTTGAGAAAAGCGGTTTCTTCGTTTTCGAAGGCTTCGATATAGCTGGGCAGGTCAAAGTTGCGGCGCAGCAGCAGAACGGCCCCCACCGGCATGGTGACATGGCCCTCAAACTTGACCGCCGTGTCAAAGGTGACATCCCCGTTCAGCAGATAATTCCCCGCAGGCACCAAGACCGTGCGCCCGTCGGCGGCGGCATTGGCGGCCTCAAAGGCGGCTGTGTCATCGCTCACCCCATTGCCCACCGCACCAAAGTCGCGCACATCAACCTGCGCCAGCATGTCCCGCAGGAAAACAGAAGTGACATCTTCGATCTCGATATCGTCGATCCGAACCACGCCACCGGTCGGCCCGGTCAGGTCCAGCCCAAAATGGCCGTAGACGGCCCCGGTGCCCCAAACCATGTCGACGCCGCCCCGGTCGCCGCTGCCGATGATCGCGCTCACCTCGACCACCTCGCCATAGGTCGTCAGCGTCTCCGCCGGGCCAGCTTCCGTCACGCCGCTCACCCGGCCCCCGCCCGATTGCGCCGGGTATCCCGCGATCCGCACCGTTGGCAGATTGCCGCTGACCGCCTTCACCCGCGCCGTCACCCGCAGATAACACCCCGGCAGCAGCGTGGTTTGCCCCATGTATCGCAATTGTTGGGTACTTTGGGTCTTCAGCAGCTCCAGCGCCCCGCCGAAATCCTGATCTGCCGGGACAAAGGCCGCATTGGCCGCGTTCTCATAGGTGTCTGACCCCGGCGTGCCATCGCCGCTTGACCAGACATCCAGACCCGCCGCAAAGGGTGCCGGCATCAGCACCACGCCGTCGGTAATCGCCTTGTTCATCGCTTTTCCTTTCCCCGGTCCGCACCTCCCACCGGGGCGCGCCGCTCAACTGCTCTGGCTCGGACAGGCCGAACCGTGAGGTCAGGGAAGTATCAACGATGTGTTAATCGCCGCTTGGCCCGCCGTGCGGGCACCGCGCAACAGCGCTCAGACGTTGGCCCCCGGCGCGTCGAGGATCTGCACCCCTCCGATGCGCCAGCCTGCGTCCGTCTGCTCCATCAGATAGCCCAGCAAATGGGTAAACCCCTTGGGGTCGACAACCTGCACCACCTGATAAAAGCGCGACCCATCCGCGCGACGGTCCAGAAACCGCACCTCGGCAGGGTTCTGCACCATGGGATACCCGTTGCTTACCATGCTGCGAAAGTTCTCGGGGGTCTGGAAAAAGCGCTGCAAATTCGGCGTGGCGAATTCGAGGGCAGCGGCAAAGTCATCCGCGCGAAAGGCGTCGAATTGGCTGTTGATCGTCTCTTCGATCTCGGCCTGCTGCGCCATAGCGCCAAAGCTCAGGAGGGCCGACAGCACCAGCCCTCCGAAAAATGTGAACATCCCTTTACGCATCGCCTTTCCCCCTTTGCCCATATTGAATGATCTAAGTCACGCAAGGGCAGAGGCAAAAGTTTCACGTGTTGGTCAGCTTGCCTTCCAGTGCGGCGTCGATCAGTGCCACGGTCTCATCCACGCCGTAAAGCGCGATAAACCCACCAAATCGCGGCCCTTGGCTGGCCCCCAGCAGCACTTCGTAAAGCGCCGTGAACCAGTCGCGCAGCGGGTCGAAACGCTCTTTGCCGACGGCAAAAACCATGCTCTGCAACGCCTCGGCATCCAGACCACCGTCCCAAACCTTCAGCCGCTCGCGCAGGTCTTCCAGCGCTTCGCGCTCCAGATCGCTCGGCGCGCGGAACACTTTGGTCGGTTTGACGAAGTCATTGAAATAGCGCACCGCATGGCCCGCCGCCTGATCCATTCCGGGGTTGTTTTCCGGCGTGGCCTCAGGCGCATAGCGCTGGATAAAGCCCCAAAGCTGCGACTTGTCCTCGGCGCTCGACACGCTCGCAAGGTTCAGCAGCATCGAGAAGGGCACCACCATATCCGACTGGGGCACATCGCCGCCGTGGATATGCCAAACCGGGTTGTTGAGCCGCGCCTTGGTGTCCTGTGTTTCATAGGCCCGCAGCTGCTGGTGGTATTCGTCCACCGCCTTGGGGATCACGTCGAAATACATGCGTTTGGCCGTTTTGGGCTTTTGGAACATGAAATACGACAGGCTCTCAGTGCTGGCATAGGTCAGCCACTGGTCGATCGAAATGCCGTTGCCCGAGGACTTGGAAATCTTCTGACCGTTCTCATCAAGGAACAGCTCATAGCTGAAATGCTCGGGCTTTTTGCCGCCGAGGATCTCACAGATACGGTCATAGATCGCGGTATTGGTCGCGTGTTCTTTGCCGTACATCTCAAAGTCGACATCCAGAGCGGCCCAACGCGCGCCGAAATCGGGCTTCCATTGCAGCTTCACGTTGCCGCCTGTCACCGGCAGGGTCATCTCGGTGCCGTCCTCGTCGTCGAAGGTGATCGTGCCGTCCTTGGCATTGACCTCTTTCATCGGCACATAAAGCACGCGGCCCGTCTCGGGGTGGATCGGCAGAAAGATCGAATAGGTCTGACGACGCTCCTCGCGCAGCGACTTCAGCATCACCGCCATGATCTCATCGTATTTCTCGCAGGCGCGCAGCAGCACCTCATCGAATTGACCAGAACGATAGAACTCGCGCGCGGAATAAAAGTCATACTCGAACCCAAAGGTATCGAGGAAGCGGCGCAGCATGGCGTTGTTGTGGTGGCCAAAGCTCTCATGCGTGCCGAAGGGGTCCGGCACCACGGTCAATGGCTTGTGCATATGCTCTTTCAGCATGTCTTGCTGCGGCACGTTGCCCGGCACCTTGCGCATGCCGTCCAGATCGTCCGAGAAGCACACCAGCTTGGTGGGAATATCGCTGATCTCTTCAAAGGCGCGCTTGATCATCGTGGTGCGCAGGACCTCGCCAAAGGTCCCAATATGCGGCAAGCCGGAAGGGCCATAGCCCGTCTCGAACAGCACATAGCCCTTCTCTGGCGGTTTCTTGGCGTAACGTTTGAGCACCCGGCGCGCTTCTTCAAATGGCCATGCTTTGCTGCTGAGTGCCGCGTCTCGGGTCTCGGACATGTTAGATCATCCATCTTTTGGCGCCCCTGCGCCCAATGCGCACGGGGTCGCCCGTTCCTATTGCTTCGCACCCTGAGGGTCAATATTCTGCGCTGCAACATACCTGTTCAAAGGATTTCCCGATGCCCGACACATCTTCCCTCTCGCTCAGCGCCCAAGATAGCCTTGTCGCGCTGATGATCGCGGTCTCGGCCTCGGACGAAGACATTCGCACCGCCGAACTGGTCAAAATCGAATCCGCGCTGAACCTGCTGCCAGTGTTCTCGGGCTACGACAACGACCGCGTCGCCACGATCAGCAAGACGGTCTTTGACCTGTTTGAACAAGAAGACGGGCTGGATGCCCTCTTTGGCCTGATCCGCGAAGCGCTGCCCGAACGCCTGCATGAAACGGCCTATGCGCTGGCCTGCGACGTGGCCGCCGCCGATGGCACACTCGACGAAGCCGAACTGCGCCTGCTCGAAGAGATCCGCTATGAGCTCAACATCGACCGGCTCCACGCCGCCGCGATTGAGCGCGGCGCGCGGGCACGGCATCTGACCTAAGCGCGGGTTAGGACTCTTCCAGCACGGCTTCCTGCTCTGCCTCGCCCTCAGCGTCAGGCTCGGGGGCCGTCTGCGTTTCAGGCTCGGCTGCGGCTTCAGGCTCAGGTTTCACGGCCACGTTATACAGCAGCCCCCAACGCTCCAGCAGGCCACGCTGCACACGTTTGGCCCGCCCGTTCCAAGTCCGCGCCCCCGGCGGACGCTCCCGTTCAGCCCGGCTGATCTTGGCGCGTTCATCGGTGTTCGCGGTCAGGATCGCAAAGGCCAGCACCCGATCTTCGGGCGTGGTCAAAAACCCAGCCAGCGCCGAGACAAAGTTCAGCGTCCCGGTCTTTGCGTCGATCTTGATCGGATTGTCCCGCTCTGGACGGCCCCGGTCATCGCGCAGATAGACCGGCTTCAGAATAGGCCGCAGCCCGGTGCCGTGAATGCGCGCCAGCCCCCCGGCCATGTCATGCACGGTCATCTTGCTGTCATCGCCAAGGCCCGAGTGGTCGATCATCGCCGGGTTTTCCATGCCCAGTTCCTCGACCGCCCATTTGTTCATCTCTGCCGCCGAGGCCCGCAGGCTGGGCACCGTTCCCAGCCGTTTGGCGCTGGCGGCCAAGCCGACCATCTCTGCCGTAAGGTTGGTGGAATATTCCAGCATGTCCTTCAGGATCGGCCGCAACTTGGCGCTGCGATGGGTGACGAGGGTCTCCCCTTCGGGCAGCGCTTCGGCCAGTTCCGCATCGCCCAACTTGATGCCGTGGCTGCGGGCAATCGTCGCGAAAATATCGCCCGCATAGACGCCGGGCCGCCGGATCGGCAGCCAACGCGCGCCGCCCGAGCCCAAGGCGCTCTTTGCCACGGTCCAGACATCGCGGTCGGGTTTGTTCTCATAGGTGTAAACCGGCCCGCTTCGATCGACGACTTCCATCGTGGCGGCGCGCACAGCAGGCGCATAACGCCCCGCGCGGCCCTCCATCGTCACGTCATAACCACCGCCACTGCGTTTCCATTCGAAATGCACCCGGTTGTAATTCAGCGCGATGCCCGAAACGCCGGGGTTATAGCCCACATGGTCGGGCTGTTCGGGGTCAATCGCAAAGGTCGCGGGAAATGCGCCCTCATAGACCTTGAACGTGCCCTTTACGCCAATGATGCCCGCCTCTTTCAACTCTTCGGCCATCTGGCCCAGATCGTCGCTGTCGAGTGTCGGGTCACCCCCGCCAACGAGGATCAGATCGCCCTGCACCTCGCCATTGACCACACCGCCCGTCGCCAGCAACCGCGTCTCGAAAACGTGATCGGGGCCCAGTTGGTCCAGCGCATAAAGCGCGGTGATCGCCTTGATGCTGCTGGCCGGCGGAATGCCATCGGTGGCGTTGGACGCCTCCAGCCAGACGCCGCTTTCGACATCGACCACGGCAAAGGCTACCGTGCCGCTGATCCCGCTGTCTGCGATGATCTCGGAAACGTTAGGAATGGCCTGTTTATACAGGTCGTCATCACGCCCCATGGGGCGCAACGAAGTGGTCGGGGACTCGGCCCAAGCAGAGGCCGCCACCATCGCAGCGGCAGCCGTTCCAAGGAAAATGCGTCGTGTAAAACTCTGGCTCATGGGCTTGATATAAACCCCATGCGGCGTTCGGCCACAACCTGTCTGACAACAGGGGGCCTTTCGCGGTTGCACAAAACCGCCGACCTGCTACCCCGACGTCATGCAACGCGCTATTCCGATCATGTTTATCGCCATGTCACTGATCCCCGCAGGGGACAGCGCGGGCAAGATTTTGACCTCGGGGATGGGCGTGGCACCGGTTTTTGTGGCGTGGTCGCGCTTTGCCATCGGCGCGCTGATGGTGCTGCCGTTCCTGCCGCGTGGCACTTGGGGCCTGATGCGCGACTGGCGGCTCTGGCTGCGCGCCGCCACGCTGGCGTTGGGCATCACCTGCATTCAAACCGCGCTCCAGACAGAGGCGATTGCCAATGTCTTTGCCGCCTTCTTTATCGGACCGATGGTCAGCTACCTTTTGGCCGCGATTTTCCTGCGCGAACGCATCAGCCTGCTGCGCAGCGCTTTGATCCTGCTGGGCTTTTGCGGTGTGCTGCTGGTGGTGCGTCCGGGGCTGGGCGGCGGCACCGGCGGGCCGGGGCTGCTGTTCGCCGTGGCCGCGGGGCTGTTCTACGGCGTTTTCCTGACCATGTCGCGCTGGCTTTCTGATCTGGCACCACCCCTTGCGCTGACCTTTACCCAACTGGCGATGAGCGCGGTGATGCTGCTGCCCTTGGGCCTGATGAACCTGCCCCAAGCCACCCTGCCCGTCGCCGGATTGGCGACCGCAAGCGCGCTGTTTTCGATGTTGGGCAATCTGCTGCTGCTCTACGCCTATCGCCGCGCGCCCGCGACGCGGCTGGCACCTTTGGTCTATTTCCAACTGATCGCGGCGGTGCTGCTGGGGCTCTTCCTGTTTAGCACCCTGCCCGATGCGCTGACATGGGCGGGGCTTGCCGTCATCATCACCGCTGGCATCACCTCGGCCCGGCTACGCTGAGCGCCAGCCCCCGGCAGCGCGCAGCGCGGTGGATGAGACATCAACCATGGGCACATTCACGAAACACCACGCAGGCGCCGTGGCATGGCCCAAAAGCTGGCTGTTACGCCCCGCGATCCGGTAAGGCGCATAAAGCGCCGCCGCCCGGCTCATCCGGGCCGAGATACGTTGCCCGGGCCGGGCCAGCACGCCCACCGGCACCGTCTCCATGATTTGCCGCCAATCTTGCCACAGATGAAACTGCGCAAGGTTATCGGCACCCATCAACCAGACAAAGCGCACGCCGGGGTAGTGCCGCCGCAGCGCCGCCAGCGTCTGAGCCGTGTAGCGGGTGCCAAGCTGCGCCTCGATATCGGTGATCTCAACGCGCGGGTGATCCATCACCGCCCGCGCCCGCGCTTTGCGCTGCGCCATGGGCGCTGGCCCGTGTTCTTTCAGCGGGTTGCCGGGGCTGAGCAGCCACCACACGCGGTCCAGCCCGAACCGTTTCAATGCCTCGCGGGTGATATGTGCATGCCCCTCATGCGCCGGGTCAAACGACCCGCCTAGCAGGCCGATGACCTGTCCACTTGTGGCGAATGGCATGGTATTACGCAAGAAAATGGCCCCCGATCAGAAATCAGGGGCCAAAGGAGGGGCATTGCTGCCCTTTGTCAATGCAAGGCGCTTACTTGTGCTTCACGATCTCGCCCGAACGCAGCCGCGTGACATAGCTGTTCAACTCACGCTTCACGATCGGCATCAGGAAGTAGAGCGCGATGATGTTCACGATCGCCATGGAGAAGAGCATCGCATCGCTAAAGTCGATCACCGGCCCAAGGCTCGCCGCCGCGCCGATTACGATGAAGACGCAGAAGATCACCTTGAAGACGAGCTCTTTCACCGCTCCCTCGCCGAACAGATAGGTCCAAGCCTTGAGGCCATAGTAAGACCAGCTGATCATGGTCGAGAAGGCAAAGAGCACCACCGCAACCATCAGCAGTACCGGGAACCACGAGAAGGCCCGCGCATAGGCAGCCGAGGTCAGCGCCACGCCGCTCACTTCACCCTCGGTCGCGATCCGGCCCGCCTCGGCGTTCCAGATGTAGAGCCCGGTTTCGGGGTCTTGGTTGAGCACGCCGCTGATTACGATGACCAAAGCGGTCATGGTGCAGATCACCACCGTGTCGATGAACGGCTCCAACAGCGCGACGTAGCCCTCGGTCACCGGCTCTTTGGTACGCACCGCGGAGTGGGCGATGGCCGCCGAACCGATGCCCGCTTCGTTGGAAAAGGCCGCCCGACGGAAGCCTTGGATCAACGCGCCAGTAAAGCCGCCGACAACGCCCAGACCGGTAAAGGCGCCCATGAAAATCTGGCCAAAGGCCCAGCCGATCATGTCCCAGTTGATGATGAGGATCAGCACCGACACCAGCACATAGAAGACACCCATGAAGGGCACGATCTTTTCCGTCACCCGCGCGATGGATTTCAGACCGCCCGCGATCACGGCAAAGGTCACACCGGCAAGGATCACACCGGTAATCCAGCCCGGATAGTCGCCCAAAACACCTGCAAGCTGCGCATGGGCTTGGTTGGCTTGGAACATATTGCCCCCGCCTAGCGCGCCCAGAATGGTGAAGATCGAGAACAGCACCGCCATGAAGCCACCCAGCGGCAAGCCGCGCTCGGAAAAGCCTTTGACGATATAATACATCGGCCCGCCCGAGACATGGCCGTCGGGGAATTCATTGCGGTATTTCACGCCCAGCGTACATTCGGTGAACTTGGTCGCCATGCCGAACAGGCCCGCAACCACCATCCAGAATGTCGCGCCCGGCCCGCCGATGCTGACAGCCACAGCCACGCCTGCGATGTTGCCCAGACCCACGGTGCCCGACAGCGCCGTCGCCAACGCCTGAAAGTGGCTCACTTCGCCCGCATCGTCCGGATCAGAATAATCGCCCCGCACCAGTTGGATCGAATGCCAGAAGCCTTTGACCTGAATGGCACCGAAATAGACGGTAAAGACCACCGCCCCCACGACCAGCCACAGCGCGATCCAAGAGAAATTCGTGCCCGGCAGCGGGGCAAAGATGAAGGAGACATACCAACCGGTGTAATCGGCAAAAATCTGGTTGATACGCTGGTCGACGCCGACAGCCTCTTGCGCGGCGGCAAGGGTCGGCAGCAATGACGCAAAAACGGCCATCACATAGGTAAATAACTTGTTCATGGCTTATCCTTTCAGGGAATGATCGTGACAGGCACGCTGGAGCCCGCGACCAACCGGCCCGTCACCCCGCCAAAGAGCCGCTTGAGCCCGCGCTCACCGACCCGACCGACAACAATCTGAAGCGCACCGCGCTTCTTGGCGACACCTTCAAGGATATCGGCCACATCACCGTGCCGCACGATCCCTTCGACCTCCACGCCCGAGGCTTTGGCCTCTGCCACTGCCGGATCAAGCACCACATCATGCGCGCGCTGCAACTCCTGCTCGCGCCGCATGTGGCGCTGCTCGTTCTCTTCCTTGGTCTGAAAAGTGAAAGGCGACCATTCGATCACGAAGCAAACCGTGATCGAACAATCCCCGATCTGTTTGGCCTGAGCCTGAGCGAAGGCCAAAGCACGCGCGCCGGCCTCCGAACCGTCCAGACCCACAACGATTGTGGATTTTGACATGAGTATTTCCCTGTTTTTATGACTGCCAGTCGATGCACCGCGAAGGGTGAGCACCGCTTTCAGCCTGCCTACTCCACGATGGCCGAAAATCGCCGCCCAATCGTAGATTGCAAGAATCCTAGCGCAAAAAGCGCAGAAAAGTCGACCGCATTTCGCTTCCCAACTGCACAGATCGCCTGCCAAACCGTTGTAAAACCATCCAATAGCCCGCATCGCCCGCCTGAGGCACGCGGCGCGAGACGCGCCTCTTGCGACACCGGCGGTCGACAGCCCTGCGGCGTATAGAGTGTTTGATCTTGCCCTGCCCGGGCGATATTGCACTGCAAACCCCAAATCGCGTTTCGAGGATTCTCCAAATGGCTGCCTATCAATACGTCTATCACATGTCCGGCGTCTCCAAGACCTACCCCGGGGGCAAGAAGACATTCGAAAACATCCACCTGAACTTCCTGCCCGGCGTGAAGATCGGTGTCGTCGGCGTCAACGGCGCGGGTAAATCCACCCTGCTCAAGATCATGGCCGGGCTCGACAAAGATTTCACCGGCGAAGCATGGGCCGCCGAGGGCGCCAAGGTCGGCTACCTGCCGCAGGAACCCAAGCTCGACCCGACCAAGACCGTGCGCGAGAACGTCATGGAGGGCGTGGCCGGGAAAAAGGCCATTTTGGATCGCTACAATGAACTGGCGATGAACTACAGCGACGAGACCGCTGAAGAGATGGCCAAGCTGCAAGACGACATCGACGCCCAAGACCTTTGGGATCTCGACAGCCAGATCGACGTATCGATGGAAGCGCTGCGCTGTCCGCCCGATGACGCGATGCCCGAAAACCTCTCGGGCGGTGAAGCGCGCCGCGTGGCGCTGTGCAAACTGCTGCTCGAAGCGCCCGACATGCTACTCTTGGACGAACCGACCAACCACCTTGACGCGGAAACCATCGCGTGGCTGCAACAGCACTTGATCGACTACAAAGGCACGATCCTTGCCGTCACCCACGACCGTTATTTCCTTGATGACATCACCAGCTGGATCCTCGAATTGGACCGTGGCCGCGGCATCCCTTACGAGGGCAACTATTCCGATTGGCTGGAGCAGAAAGCCAAGCGCCTGAGCCAAGAGGCCCGCGAAGACAAGTCAAAGCAAAAAACGCTTGAGCGCGAACTTGAATGGATGCGCCAAGGTGCCAAGGCCCGTCAGGCCAAATCCAAAGCCCGGATCGCGGCCTATAACGAGATGGCCGAAACCTCCGAGCGCGAAAAACTCAGCCGCGCCCAGATCGTCATCCCCAACGGCCCGCGCCTTGGCAACAAGGTGATCGAGGTCGAAGGCCTGAAAAAGCACATGGGCGACAAGCAGCTGATTGATGGGCTGAATTTCAGCCTACCGCCCGGCGGTATCGTCGGTGTGATCGGCCCCAACGGCGCGGGTAAATCGACGCTATTCAAAATGCTCACCGGGCATGAAACACCGGACGAAGGCACCATCGAATACGGCGACACGGTTGATCTGTCCTATGTTGACCAGTCCCGCGATGACCTGAACCATGATGACACCGTCTGGCAGGCGATCACCGGCGGCGCCGAGATCATCAAGCTGGGTGATGCCGAGGTAAACAGCCGCGCCTATTGCTCGTCCTTCAACTTCAAGGGCGGCGACCAGCAGAAGAAAGTCGGCCTGCTGTCGGGTGGTGAACGCAACCGCGTACACATGGCGCGTCTGCTCAAAGAAGGCGGCAACGTGCTGCTGCTCGATGAACCGACCAACGATCTCGATGTCGAAACCCTCCGCGCGCTCGAAGACGCGCTGGTCGATTTCGCGGGCTGCGCCGTGGTCATCTCGCACGACCGTTTTTTCCTCGATCGTATCTGTACCCACATCCTTGCCTTTGAAGGCGAAGCGCATGTGGAATGGTTCGAAGGCAACTTCGAAGATTACGAAGAAGACAAGAAGCGCCGTCTGGGTGCCGATGCGCTTGAGCCGAAGCGCCTGAAGCACAAGAAATTCGCGCGGTAAGCATAGCGGATTAGCGATTTGGAGGGCGTCGGATTTCCGGCGCCCTTTTCTTTTGCTCAGCGCAGCATCGGTCCCGCCCGGAGACACGCCGGGCATCGCCTGAACGCGAAACGCCCGCCCCACCTCACGGCAGAACGGGCGCGTCACAAAGCTGAGGACGAGCAGAGCCCTCAGCGTTCTTCGTCGATCGCCGTTTCCAGCTGAGCAAAGAGGTTGTCCTCATCATGCCGCGCCAGACCGTGCAGCGGATCCCAGCTTTGCAGATACTCACGCAGCTTGTTGCTGGCCGAAAGACCCGACCAAAGGCGCTGCTCGGTGACCGAATGCACTTGCAAGGACGGGGCCAGCCCGCCGTTCATACCTTTGCCGTCCCAATTCTTTTCCAGATGCTCGCGCGTGCGATCGGCCATGGAGGCGGTGTTCAACCGGGCGCGGCTCATCACCACCCCGATGAAACGCCCACTGCCCGCATAGGCCAGATGAAAGCGCATGCCCTCCAGCGAATGCACCGAGGCGCGGGCCACCTGCTCCATCTGGCGGCGGAAGGCCGGGGCCTTGACCGCGCGATAGATGCCGCGCGCACCCTCGACTGAGATCGAAAAGAGGCTCATCGAGAAACAACCGCTCGGCAGGCGCAGCAGGTAATTCTCAAGCTCGGAGACGTTGCTACAGGCCGAGACATCGAGATCGAAATCCTCGTCAAAGCGGATCTGCATCATCTGCGTCAACTCGCTCAGCGTATGCTGCGCCTCACGTTCGCGCAGCAGCGAGGCATTGAGCATGCTGGCGGCATTGATCCGCGCGCTGAGCTCGACACCATCCAAAGGCTTGCAGAGGAAATCGGTGGCCCCCGCATCAAAGGCCCGCTGCATCATCGCAGGTTCTTTGCTGGCAGTGATCATGATGATCGGCACAGCGCGGTAGAAAGGCACATCGCGGATCATCTCACACAGGCTGATCCCGTTGATGCCGGGCATCATGATATCAAGCAGGAAGGAATCGAACGGTCGGTTCGACTCTTGCATGATCTCAAGCGCCTCTTCCGAGCTTTCGCAACAGGTCAGCTCGTAATTGTCATTCTCGGTCAGGCAACCTGTAAGCAGGTCAAGGATGACCGGGTCATCGTCTACGGCAAGGATACGCATCATGTCTCATTACTCCACATGAGGGGGGCGCTGGCAGGCGCACTTGGGGCTTTCTCACAAAAAACCACCTATGCCGGGCAGCAATGAGACCAGTTTTAGGCAAACTCGGGACAGCGCATTCGGGGCCGCTCCCCGCAAAATATGGGGAACACGAAACTTCGTGGCGATAATTTGCCGAAATCCGCAACAGCGCAGACCTGTTGTGGCCCCAAAATGCGATGCCCCTTGAACGAATCCCCTCCTGATGCAATATAGACGGTGCAGACGTTATCTTTTTCGACCCACTGTCTCCCTCATACGGCGCTCAGTCTATCGATCCAGACCAACCACGCCGGGCCATCGCACCAACGCGGATGGCATAAATATGGAGACTACGGATATGGCCACTGGCACCGTAAAATGGTTCAACACAACTAAAGGCTTCGGCTTCATTGCTCCCGATGGCGGCAGCAAAGACGTTTTCGTGCACATTTCCGCTGTTGAGCGCGCTGGCCTGACCGGCTTGGCCGACAACCAGAAAGTGACCTTCGACATCGAAGCAGGCCGTGACGGCCGTGAATCCGCGACCAACCTCGCGCTGGCCTAATGGCCGGGGGCCTCGGCCCTGATGCAAGAATTTGACCGACCTGCTGATACCGGCAGGTCGGTTTTTTTATGTCCAGCCTTGCTAAAATGCGCCCCCGTGGCAAAATGCAGAGCGAAACAGCAATAGATTGATGGAGCCTGCCATGCGCCGCCGTAGTTTTCTGACCAGCACCGTGGCCGCAGCCGCCCTTCCCCTGATGGCGCAGGCGCGCACCGCCGCCTACAGTGCCGCCCCGCAGATGGTGCCGATGAAAGCGCAATATGCGCCCGGTCAATTGCTGATCCTGCCGCGCAGTCATTACCTCTATTTCGTAACCGCCCCGGGCCAAGCGATGCGCTATGGCGTGGGCGTCGGTAAAGCGGGATTGGAATTCACCGGCACCGCCACCATCGACGTCAAAAAAGAATGGCCCACATGGCGCCCGACCAATGAGATGATCGAACGCGAGCCGCAGACCTACAAACGTTTCATCGGCAACACCGACGCCCAGCCCGGCGGCCCCGGCAACCCCTTGGGCGCGCGGGCGCTCTACCTGTTCCAGAACGGGCGGGACACCTTTTTCCGCATTCACGGGACCACGCAGCCGAACTCC
The DNA here is from genome assembly GCF_003611275.1 of Sulfitobacter sp. D7. NCBI lineage: Bacteria > Pseudomonadati > Pseudomonadota > Alphaproteobacteria > Rhodobacterales > Roseobacteraceae > Sulfitobacter > Sulfitobacter sp. D7. The sequence continues at coordinate 625,993 of NZ_CP020694.1, read as the reverse complement.
ATCGGCCGTTCGGTCTCCAACGGCTGCATTCGGATGCTGAACGAACATGTGATCGATCTCTATCAGCGTGTGCCGATTGGGACGAAGGTCACGGTGCTCTAAGCCCCTTTTGACAACGCTCAGCCCGGACTCAGGCCGCAGGCACCGGGCCATCGCCCGCCCGCCCGCCCGTCACGCCAAAGGCGTGCCGCATATAGAGCGCACCTTTGGTGCGACCGGCTAGGCGATTTGGTGAGGCCGGGTGCGCCATTGCAAAGGCGCGTCACGGCTGAACGATAAAGTAGCACAAAACTCCGTCGGATCGCCGACCGCGTGCAGGCGCTGGCCCCTCACACCAAAAGAAAGGGCCAGCGCATCGCGCCAGCCCTTCCACTCTCATTACCGTCAAAGCTTACTGAAGCGCTTTATCCGTAATGTCATGGGTCCAAGCCCCCTCGGGCGCTTTCGTGATCATGCCACCTTCCATGGTGATCTCCGCACTGCGGTCAAACGCGGCTTCGTCCAAGCGGCCATCGCTGCCCTCGGTCAGCTTGGCGATCTCGCCCATCATGCGGGTCTGGTGCTTCTCGGTCTGGGCGCCGGTCTGGTCGTTTTCCAGCACGATGTCGGCGGCTTCCTCGACATTCTCCTCGGCGTATTTCCAGCCCTTCATCGAGGCGCGGACGAAACGCGCCAGCTTGTCGACCATCTCGGGGTCTTCGAGGCTCTCTTCGGTGGTGTAAAGACCGTCTTCCAGCGTCGAGATGCCCTCGTCCTCATATTTGAAGACCACCAGATCCTCGGGCGTCAGCCCTGCGTCGATCACCTGCCAATATTCGTTGTAGGTCATGGTGGTGGCGCATTCGACCTGCTTTTGCAGCAGCGGGTCGACGTTGAAGTTGATCTTTTGGATCGTCACCCCACCGTCGGAGCCATCGGTGGGATAGCCCAGCTTGCCCATCCAGCTCATCAGCGGGATCTCATTGCCGAAGAACCAAGTGCCCAACGTGTTGCCGGGGAAATCCTCGGGGCTTTCGATGCCATGCTCTTTGAGACAGGTCAGCATCAGGCCGGATTTCGCGAAAGGCTGGGCGATGTTCACAATCGGCGCGCCCTTTTCGCGCGCGGCCAGCGCCGAGGGCAGCCAGTCGACCATCACGTCGGCCCCACCGCCCAGAAGCACCTGCACCGGCGCGATGTCCGGCCCGCCGGGCTTGATCGTGACGTCCAGCCCCTCTTCCTCGTAAAAGCCCTTGTCCTTGGCGACGTAATAGCCCGCGAACTGGGCCTGCGTGACCCATTTGAGCTGCAGCGTCAGGTCGTCGGCGGCCTGCGCCACGCCCCCCCAAAGGCCCAAGGCGGCCCCGGCTGCGATCTTCGTGATGGTTTTCATTTTTATCTCCCTGTTGGTTGGTCGTCTTTAGTTCCTCTGGCTGGGGTGCCAAAAGGTCACCCGTCCTTCGATAAGGGCCATGATACCATAGAACGCCGATCCGGCTATTGCCGCGACAACAATCTCGGCCCAGACCAGATCAAGCGCAAGCTGCCCAACCGAGGTGGAGATGCGAAAGCCCATGCCCAGCACCGGAGAGCCGAAGAATTCAGCAACGATGGCGCCGATCAGGGCAAGGGTGGTGCCGATCTTTAACCCGTTGAAGACAAAAGGCATCGCCGCAGGCAGCCGCAGTTTCAAAAGCGTGCGCCAATAACCGGCGGCATAGGTCCGCATCAAGTCGCGCTGCATGGCGTCGCTGGCCTGCAAGCCCTGCACCGTGTTCACCAGCATCGGAAAGAACACCATGACCACGACAATAGCCGCCTTGGACTGCCAGCCAAAGCCGAACCACATCACCATGATCGGCGCCATGCCGATGATCGGCAGCGCGGCCACGAAGTTGCCCACCGGCAAAAGCCCGCGTTGCAGAAAAGGGAAGCGGTCGATCGCCAGCGCCGTCAGGAAGGCCGCGCTGCAGCCGATGATGTAGCCGCTCAGCGCGCCTTTGATCACCGTCTGCACGAAGTCGACCCAGAGTATATCAAGCGACGACGCCATCCGCGCCCCGATTGCCGAAGGGGCGGGCAGAAGCACCTGGTTGATGTCGAAGCCACGCACCACCCCTTCCCAAACGGCGATGAGCGTGATGCCAAAGACCAGCGGTGCCGCCAGCGACGCACCCCGCGAGGGCCGCTGCCGCGCCAGCCAGACGTTCAGCGACAAGCCAGCGATCCATGCGAGAATGGCGAAAACAATCCAGCCCATCATGCCATCCCCATCCGTTTCAGCGTCAGCCGCTGGATCAGCCCGATGAGCCCGACCATGGCCGCCGCAAGGGCCGCCGCCATCAAAAGCGCGCTCCAGATCTGGACGGTCTGGCCGTAGTAGCTGCCCGCCAGCAACCGCGCCCCAAGGCCCGCCACAGCGCCCGTCGGCATCTCGCCCACGATGGCACCAACGAGAGAGGCCGCGACCCCAACCTTCAGCGAGGTGAAGAAATACGGCATCGAAGACGGTAACCGCAATTTCCAAAAGGTCTGCCACCCGCTCGCGTTCCATGTCCGCATCTGGTCCAACTGCATCTGATCCGGGCTGCGCAGCCCTTTGACCATGCCCACGACCACCGGGAAAAACGACAGATACATGCTGATGATCGCCTTCGGCAGCAGGCCCGACAGGCCCACGGCATTCAGCACCACAATAATCATCGGCGCGATGGCGAGAATCGGAATGGTCTGACTGGCAATCACCCAAGGCATCACCGACATGTCCATCGTGCGGTTAAACACGATCCCCACCGCCAACAGCGTGCCAAGCGCTGTGCCCATGACAAAGCCAAGGAAGGTCGCGCTGAAGGTGACCCATGTGTGATAGACAAGCGAGCGTTTCGACGTGACTTTCTTCATCACCGTGGTCTCCCACAGTTCGGCCCCCACCTGATGCGGTGCGGGCAGCTTGGGCTTATCCTGCGACCACGTATCGGCCACCAGTTCCGAGAATGTCAGCGTCTTGTCCGCCCGCGCCGCCACATCCCGCGCCCATTGCGCGTTGAGCGCGACAGCAGCGCCATACCAAACGACAATCAACAGCCCCACGACCGTAAGAACGGGGATAATGTTACGCATCAATCGTCCCCATGCCCGGCGCGCAGCCCCTCACGGACGCGATGCGCGATCTCTAGAAACTCAGGGCTTTCGCGGATTTCCAAGGGGCGTTCACGCGGCAGCGGGCTTTCGATCACATCCGCGATCCTACCGGGCCGCGGGCTCATCACCACGATCTTGGTCGACAGATAGACCGCTTCGGGGATCGAGTGAGTGACGAAAGCGATGGTCTTTTCCGTCCGCGCCCAGAGCTTTAGGAGTTGCTCGTTGAGGTGGTCGCGCACGATCTCATCCAACGCGCCAAAGGGTTCGTCCATCAGCAAGATGTCGGCATCGAACGACAACGCCCGCGCGATAGAGGCCCGTTGCTGCATCCCCCCCGACAATTGCCAAGGGAACTTCTTCTCAAACCCGCTGAGTTCAACCAGCTCCAGCACGCGCTGCACCCGCTCGGCCTGCTCCGCCCGCGGGATGCCCATGATCTCAAGCGGCAGCCGGATATTGCCGCCGATGGTGCGCCACGGATAGAGCCCCGCCGCCTGAAAGACGTAGCCGTAGGCCCGCGATTTGCGCGCCTCCTCGGGCGAGACACCGTTGATGGTCACGGTGCCGCCCGTGGGCTGCTCAAGGTCGGCCATCACCCGCAGAAAGGTCGTCTTCCCGCAGCCCGAGGGGCCGATAAAGCTGACGAAATCCCCTTTGTGGATCTCAAGGTTCACGTCTTTCAACGCATGGACCGGCCCGTCATTGGTTTGAAAGGTCAGATCTAGATTGCTGGCGCTGATCACGCTCTGGCTGTCATTCACAAATTTTACTTCCCTGTTGGTCGGCCGCTTTTAGCGCGGCACTTTACCTGATTGTCGTGGCGGTTCTACATCGCTCAGATCCCCGCCGGAATGTTCAGCGGATCGCGCTTGATCATCTTGGGGCTGTTGAGCTCCTTCCACTTGCTGAGCGCGACATTGGCGCTTGGGAAGGCTGGGCGCGGCACGAAACGCCCACGTCCCGGCTGCGGCTGGCTGTTTTGACCCCAAGCCCAGATCACCTCACCTCGGCTGAGGGTATAGCGGCTCTGCGCCTTGACCTCAAAGCCCTCAAAGACGTTGTAATCAAGGATGGAATGGTGGTTCACCGGGCTGATCGTCTTGGTGATTTTCGGATCCCAGACCACGATATCGGCATCAGCCCCTTCAACGATCGCGCCCTTCTGCGGATAGATGTTGAGGATCTTGGCGATATTGGTCGAGGTCGCGGCGACGAATTCATTGGGCGTAAGCCGCCCCGTCTCTACCCCTTCGGTCCAAAGCACGGCGAGACGCTCTTCCAGCCCGTTTGAGCCGTTGGGAATGATCCGGAAATCATCGCGGCCCGCACGTTTCTGCTCAGTGCTGAATGCCGCGTGATCCGTCGCGACCACCTGCAAGCTGCCCGCCTGCAAACCAGCCCAAAGGCTGTCTTGGTGGTCTTTCGAGCGGAAGGGCGGCGACATGACGCGCCGCGCGGCGTGGTCCCAATCCTTGTTGAAATACTCCGACTCATCCAGCGTCAGGAATTGGATCAACGGCTCGCCGTAAACCCGCATCCCCTTTTGCCGCGCACGCCGGATCGCCTCATGGGTCTGCTCGCAGGAAACGTGCACGATATACAGGGGCACGCCGGCGGTATCAGCGATGGTGATCGCGCGGTTTGCTGCTTCGCCTTCCAACTCAGGCGGACGGGAATAGGCGTGGCCCTCTGGCCCGGTGATGCCCTGATCAAAATACTTCTGCTGCAACTCGGCAACCAGATCGCCATTCTCGGCATGGACCATCGGCAGCGCGCCCAACTCGGCACAGCGTTTGAACGAGGCGAACATCTCGTCATCTTCGATCATCAAGGCACCCTTATAGGCCATGAAGTGCTTAAAGCTGTTCACCCCCATGTCGACCGCGTCTTTCATCTCGTTAAAGACGGTCTCGTCCCAGCCGGTGATCGCCATGTGATAGCCGATGTCGCTGCAGATCTGCGGCGCGGATTTGCGGTGCCACTCGTTGATCGCGTTCTTGATCGAGCCATCCGCACCCGGCAGGCAGAAATCGACCACCATCGTTGTGCCGCCCACTGCCGCGGCCCATGTGCCGGACTCAAAGGTTTCGGCTGCCGTGGTGCCCATGAAAGGCATCTCTAGGTGCGTATGCGGATCAATCCCGCCGGGGATCACATAGGCGCCCTCGGCGTCGATATATTCGTCGCCCTTTAGGTCTTCGCCGATCTGTTTGATCTTCTCGCCTTCGATCAGGACATCGGCTTTCCATGTGCGGTCCGCCGTGCAAACCATGCCACCCTTGATTACCTTGCTCATCTTCTTCTCCCCATCTTTTCTGGCAATTCACGTCGGGGGGCCGGGGCAGCACCCCAGACCTCCGCCCGCGTGTTCAGCCCTCTATTTCCGCTGTCTCCAGCACCGCATGGAGCAGCACATCCGCCCCCGCCTTGGCCCAATCCTTGGTGATGTCTTCGGCCTCATTGTGGCTCAGACCATCGACACAGGGGCACATCACCATCGCCGTGGGCGCCACCCGGTTGATCCAGCAGGCGTCATGCCCCGCGCCCGAAATCAAGTTCATATGGCTATAGCCCAACCGCTCGGCGGCATTGCGCACAGCCGTGACACAGCCATCATCAAAGGCCACGGGGTCGAAACCGCCGACCTTTTCAAACTCGATCTGCACATCCATATCATCGGCGATCTTTTGGCCCTCGTCGCGCAGACGGGCCTCCATATCCTCGATCACGGCCAGTTCGGGTGACCGGAAATCGACGGTAAACACCGTCTTGCCCGGGATCACGTTGCGCGAGTTCGGGTAGACTTCGATATGGCCTGCCGCCCCCACCGCATGGGGCGCATGGCTGAGCGCGATTTCGTTCACCTTATCCAGCACCCGCGCCATGCCCAGCCCCGCATCGCGGCGCATCGGCATCGGGGTGGAACCGGTGTGGCTGTCCTTGCCGATGATCGTTACCTGCGTCCAGCTCAGGCCCTGCCCGTGGGTCACGACGCCGATGTCCTTGCCCTCGGATTCCAAAATCGGGCCCTGTTCGATGTGCAGTTCAAAGAAGGCATGCATCTTGCGCGCGCCGACTTCCTCATCGCCCTTCCAGCCGATGCGCTGCAACTCGTCGCCAAAGCTCTTGCCCTCGGCGTCGGTGCGCGCGTAGGCCCAGTCTTGGGTGTGGATGCCAGCAAAAACCCCCGACGACAGCATCGCGGGGGCGTAACGGGTGCCTTCTTCGTTGGTGAAGTTGGTCACGACGATCGGATGTTTGGTCTTGATGCCCAGATCGTTCATCGTGCGGATGATCTCCAACCCGCCGAGCACGCCAAGGATGCCATCGTATTTCCCGCCCGTGGGCTGGGTGTCGAGGTGGCTGCCCACATAGACCGGCAGCGCATCGGGATCGGTGCCCTCCCGCTGGGCGAACATATTGCCCATCTGGTCAAGACCCATGGTGCAGCCCGCGTCTTCGCACCACTTTTGGAACAGGGCGCGGCCTTCGGCATCTTCGTCGGTCAGCGTCTGACGGTTATTCCCCCCCGCCACGCCGGGGCCGATCTTGGCCATCTCCATCAAGGAATCCCACAGGCGGTCAGGATCAATCTTGAGGTTCTCTCCGGGCGCGGGCATAGGTCACTCCTCTGTATTGGCTTTGGCCATTGTTTTTTTACCATTTGGTAAATCCACGATTGCGATTAGGTTAGGCTCTGTCAAGAACTGGTTTGAAACAACCCGCCGCCGATCCGGCAAACGCCTTTTTTAGCAGCACCAAGGATCATTGCCTTGCCCGAAACCACCGCCAAAAAACCCAGCCGCATCCAAAGACGCAACCGCCGGGTGATTCTGGATGCCGCGCTCGAAGTCTTCTCGAAACATGGCTACCGGGGCGCCACGCTGGATCAAATCGCCGCCGAGGCTGGGCTGAGCAAACCGAATATTCTCTATTACTTCAATGGCAAAGAAGACATTCACGTCACTTTGCTGTCGCAGCTTATGGAAACATGGCTTGACCCGCTGGTCGAGCTAGACCCCGATGGCGACCCCCGGCGCGAGATTTTGGACTATGTCGAGCGCAAGCTGACCATGTCGCGCGAACTCCCGCGCGAAAGCCGGCTTTTCGCCAATGAAATTCTGCAAGGCGCGCCGCGGATCGAGCCAGAGTTGAAGCGCCACCTCAAACCGCTCTTTGACGAGAAATGCACCGTGATCGCGGGCTGGGTGGCGGCGGGCAAACTGCCCCCGCTGGACCCGCAACATCTGATTTTCTCCATCTGGGCCACAACGCAGCACTACGCGGATTTCGAGGCACAGGCGCAAATTCTGCTCGGACCCGAGACCGATCCCCGCCCCCGCGCACAGGCGCATCTTCAGGCGATGTTTGGCGCGCTTTTGGACCTGCCGGAGCCATCGGCAAACGGTTAACCATAGCCGCCAGAGATGGACCGCGTTTAATCCCCCATTAACATTTCCGCCGCAATCTGCCTGCGGGTGTGGGCTCCTTAGTAGTTAGAGGGGCAGTGATGAATGTAGGTGATTTTAACGGCGCAGGGGCTGCGCGGAATGCGAAGGGACTGAATGCAAAGGGGTCTGATGAAGCGGCGAGCGCGCGACCGATCCCGCGCGAAGAGATGGCGCGGGATGCGGCCATGGCAGTGATTGCGGCGCGGCGCGATCTGGCACGGATGGTCCCGCAGCCATCTGCCGAAACCACCGCCCCGTCGCGCAGAAACTCCTGAACGCAGGGCGGCGGCCTTGACTTACTCTGCCGGTTCAACCGCTTTGGCAGAGGGGTTGTTGGGGTGCGTGGTCCAGTTGGCGTAGTCCGGCGTCACCGTCTTGCCAGTGCGCAGGTCGGTGGCACCCACGGCCAATTCTTCCATTGAGATACAGTCTTCGACAGGACACACATTGACGCAAAGGTTACAGGCCACGCATTCCTCTTCGATCACGGTAAAGGTGCGGTCCTCGGACATGGCGATGGCTTGGTGGCTGGTATCCTCGCAGGCGGCAAAGCAGCGGCCACAAGAGATGCACAAGTCCTGATCGATCTTCGCCTTGGCGACGTAGTTCAGGTTCAGCTGGTTCCAGTCGGTAACATTCGGCACCGCGCGGCCCACAAGCTCATCGACCGAGGTCATGCCCTTCTCGTCCATATACTCCGACAGGCCCGAGATCATCTCTTGGACCACCTTGAAGCCATAGGTCATCGCCGCCGTGCAGACCTGCACGTTCCCCGCGCCGAGGGCCAGAAACTCAGCCGCGTCGCGCCATGTTGTGACGCCACCGATGCCGCTGATCGGCAGGCCGTGGGTCTCAGGATTACGCGCAATCTCGGCCACCATGTTGAGCGCGATCGGCTTCACCGCCGGGCCGCAATAGCCGCCATGGGTGCCCTTGCCGTCGATCATCGGTTCTGGCGCAAAGAGGTCCAGATCGACCGAGGTGATCGAATTGATCGTGTTGATCAGGCTCACCGCATCCGCGCCACCGCGCTTGGCGGCCTCGGCGGGGTAGAGCACATTGGTGATGTTCGGCGTCAGCTTCACGATCACCGGCATCCGCGTGTACATCTTGCACCAGCGGGTGACCATCTCGATATATTCCGGCACCTGCCCCACGGCGGACCCCATGCCGCGCTCGGCCATGCCATGGGGGCAACCGAAGTTCAGCTCGATCCCGTCGGCCCCGGTTTCTTCCACATGCGGCAGGATCGCTTTCCACGCTTCCTCCTCGCAAGGCACCATGATCGAGGCAATCAGCGCCCGATCCGGGTAGTCGCGTTTCACCGCCTTCATCTCGCGCAGGTTCACTTCCAGCGGGCGGTCGGTGATCAACTCGATGTTGTTCAGCCCCAGCAGCCGCCGATCCGCGCCATAGATCGCGCCGTAGCGCGGGCCATTGACGTTAACCACGGGCGGGCCTTCCATGCCGAGGGTCTTCCAGACCACCCCGCCCCAGCCCGCCTCATAGGCGCGGCGCACGTTGTATTCCTTGTCCGTCGGCGGCGCCGAGGCCAGCCAGAACGGGTTGGGGGATTTGATCCCGATGAAATCGCTTCTCAGATCAGCCATGTTATGTCTCCCTCTCGGCGCGGCCTCAGCCCGCCGCCCCCATCAATGTGGTGTGAATGTCCATCGCCGCGTCGCGGCCCTCGGCCACAGCGGTCACCGTGAGGTCATCACCACCGCTGGCGCAATCGCCCCCGGCCCAAACGCCATCCAGACTGGTGCGCCCGGTGCCATCAACCTTGATCTTGCGCCCGTCGAGATCGGGCAGCCCGTCGCCCAACAGCGTCTGACCGATGGCCTTGAACACCTGATCCGCTTGCAGACGCAGGGTTTGGCCGGTGCCCTTCATCGCCTCATCGACATATTCAAACTCGATCTCGCGCACCGAGCCATTGCCATGCACCGCGATCGGCACTGCATGGGTCACGATCCGCACCCCTTTGGAGGCGGCGAGGTCTTGCTCAAACACACTCGCGTTCATCCGGTCGCGACCACGGCGATAGACCAGCGTCACGTTCAACGCGCCCAGCAGTTTCGCCTGCACCGCGGCATCGACTGCCGTCATGCCGCCACCGATCACCACCACGTCGCGGCCAATCGGCACGCCTGACATGTCGCCCGACTGGCGCAGCTCCGAGATGAAATCGACCGCATTGGCGACCCCGGCCTTATCCTCGCCTTCGGCCCCAAGCGCATTGACGCCCACCAGCCCCATGCCGAGGAAAACCGCGTCATAGTCGGTCTTCAATTCCTCAAGCGTGACATCGCGCCCCACAGCGACCTCGTGCCGGAAGGTGATGCCACCGATTTGCATCAGCCAATCTACCTCGGCCTGCGCAAAGCCGTTCGGCGTTTTGTAAGCAGCGATGCCATATTCGTTGAGCCCGCCGGGCTTGGGCCGTGCATCAAGGATTTCGACCTCATGGCCCAGCATCGCCAGACGGTGGGCGCAGGACAGACCCGCAGGGCCCGCACCAACCACAACAACACGTTTGCCCGTCACGGCCGCACGCTCAAAAGGATGCACGTCTTGGGCCTGCAAATGGTCGGTGGCATAACGCTGCAACTGGCCGATCAACACCGGCTTGCCCTCGGCCACCTCACGCACACAGACCTCCTCGCAGAGCGTTTCGGTCGGGCAGACCCGCGCACACATGCCGCCAAGGATGTTCTGGCTGAGGATCGTCTTGGCCGCCGCATCGGGGGTGCCGGTGGCGATCTGGCGGATGAACAGCGGAATGTCGATGTCGGTCGGACAGGCCGTCATGCAAGGTGCGTCATGGCAGAAGTAACAGCGGTCCGCCGCGACCAGAGCCTCATGTTCGTCCAAGGGTGGATGGAGATCCGAAAACCCCTCTGCGTAGTTCTGCGGCTCTAACCGCCCCGGAACGATCCCCGGCTCAAAGACATCTCGTGCCATATCAAAATCCCTGTCGTTTTCTTGGTGTTTTGAAAATGCTCACACGGAATCATTTTTTTATCAACTGGTAAATTTTTGAAAAGCGCGACTTCCCGAAAAACCCGTGACACCTGCCAGTTTTGTAACAGGCAGGTTATATTTCATGGGCGCTTCCTTGCTTGCCCCATGCCGCCCCGTAAAAATCCTTGATTTTAAAAATAGAGATTCCAATATCACAACTGCGACGCGAAGACTTTTCGACCCGGCTGCCCTAAGGCTCCAGCGATCACGAATTCGACCGAGCCGCGCTGCCGCATGTTGCGGGCAGATCAGACAGAGGGAGACACGGGTCATGGCTACTGGCACCGTCAAATGGTTCAACACGACAAAAGGCTACGGCTTCATCGCGCCGGACAGCGGCGGCAAAGACATCTTTGTCCATATTTCCGCAGTAGAGCGCGCAGGCCTGACCGGGCTTGCCGACAATCAAAAGGTTACCTTTGATGTCGAAGCAGGCCGTGATGGCCGCGAAAGCGCGAGCAACATCGCGCTGGCCTGACCGGGCCACATTTCGATGATCGAAACGGACGCTGCGGCGTCCGTTTTTTGTTAGCGGGTCTCTACGGCCTGTGCGGCAAGCTTGGCCACCGCCGGGCCAATATCCTCCACGATCAGCGCCACGCCTTCGGCATTGGGATGGATGCCATCCCCTTGAAAATAGCGCTGCACCGTCTCGCTCCGCGCGCTGGCCGCGCCCTTTTCCTCGGCCAGAAGTCCGGTAAAGAAATCCGGGTAGAACTGCGTTCCATGGGCTTCGGCCAAGTCGGGATAGAGCGCTTCGAAATCGGCCTTATACCCCGCGCCGTAATTGCCCGGTGCCGACATGCCGACCAGCAGCACCTCAACCTCGGCGCGCTTTGCCGCCGCAAGAATGTCATCGATGTTGCCGCGCGCCTGCGCCGGGTCCAGCCCGCGCAGCATGTCATTGCCCCCCAGTGTCACGATCATCGCGTCGACTTCGGGCGTCAGGGTCCAATCCACCCGCGCCCGCCCCCCAGCGGTCGTATCGCCCGAAACACCCGCATTGACGATTTTCGCCTCAACGCCTTCGGCATCCAGCCATGCCTGCAATTGCGGCACGAACCCCTCTTCGGTGGGCAGGCCATAGCCTTGGGTCAGACTGTCGCCAAGGGCGGCGATCACCACCTCTTCGGCCTGTGCCGCGCTGCCTAAAATAAAGGCACAACAGATCAATACCTTGCGCATCCTTCACGGACCTCCATATCCAACTGATACTCAGAACAAAGGCGGCCCGATGAGCGACCCAGTCTATGACCTTCAAGATGTCACGCTAAGCCTCAAGGGCAATGCCGGAACCGTCGATATTCTGCGCGGCATTTCGCTGCAGGTCCAGCAAGGGGAAAGCATCGCGCTGACCGGGGCGTCGGGATCGGGCAAATCTTCGCTGCTGATGGTCATGGGCGGGCTTGAGCGTGCCACGGGCGGCAAGGTCATGGCCCTTGGCCATGATCTCAGCGCGCTGCGCGAGGATGGGCTGGCCCAGTTTCGCCAAGGCCGCATGGGGATTGTGTTTCAGTCCTTCCACCTCATTCCCACCATGACCGCGCTGGAGAATGTCGCCACACCGCTGGAGCTTTCGGGGGCCGAGGACGCCTTTGACCGCGCGCGCAGCGAGTTGGAGGCCGTCGGTCTTGGCCACCGGATTGATCAATACCCTGCGCAAATGTCAGGCGGCGAGCAGCAGCGCGTGGCCCTCGCCCGCGCCGCCGCCCCGCGCCCAGCGATCCTGCTGGCGGATGAGCCGACAGGCAGCCTCGACAGCCGCAATGGCGCGGCGATCATGGACCTGCTGTTTGAGCTGCGCGACCGCCATGGCGCGACGCTGGTGCTGGTGACCCATGCCGACGATCTGGCCGCGCGTTGTGACCGGGTGGTGCAATTGGCCGACGGGCGTCTCGCATGAGCCTGTCCCTCGCGGCCCGTTTCGCCCGCCGTGAGATGCGCGGCGGATTGCGCGGTTTTCGTCTGCTGCTGGCCTGCCTCGCGCTCGGCGTGGCCGCTTTGGCCGCCGTAGGCTCGGTCCGCGCTGCGATTGAAGCGGGGCTGGAAGCCGAGGGTGCCGCACTTTTGGGCGGCGATGCCGAACTTGATTTCACCTATCGATCGGCCAGCCCAGATGAGCAGGCGTGGATGGCCGAGCGGGCCGAACGTGTGTCTGAAATCGTTGAGTTCCGCTCTATGGCAGTGGTCGGCGCGGGGGACACGTCAGAACGCGCACTGACGCAGGTCAAGGCGGTGGACGACCTCTATCCATTGATCGGTGAGATGGTATTAGACCCGGCCCTGCCGCTGGAGCAGGCGCTTGAGATCGGGCCCGAAGGACGGCCCGGCGCCGTGATGGAACGTGCCTTGTCGGACAGGCTCGGCCTTGCCCCGGGCGATGTTTTTGCCC